>CANNTZ010000015.1 GCA_947522735.1 uncultured Oscillospiraceae bacterium
GAACACGGCTGATGTAGTCGGTGGGGCTCATCAGCGCGCGCTGCGCAGGCTCAAGCCCGGAGAAGATGGGGCAGGAGGGATCGACGGTCACGTCGGTCACGCCGTATTCACTGACCTCGCAGGATCGGACGCTGCCGCCGAGCACGTAGCTCATAAGCTGCGCGCCGTAGCAGATGCCGAGCACTGGTATGCCAAGCTCGAACAGCTCCTTTTGGCAGCGCGGCGAGTCCGGAGCGTAGACGCTGTTGGGGCCTCCGGTTAAGATAAGTCCTATCGGGGCGAGGCGTTTTATCTCGTCTATCGGCATGCTTCCGGGCTTTATCAGCGAGTAGACCTTGTTTTCGCGCACTCTGCGCGCAATCAGCTCCTTGTACTGTCCGCCGAAGTCGAGCACGAGCACGAGCTGGTTGTTGATATCCTTAGTCATATGCTGTCTCCTTATCGAATACTGTTGAATATTGAGCTCGCGGCTCGGAAAAGCATTTCGAGCCGCGAGCCTTCTGGTATGGGATTATCAGTACATGACGATGTACTCGTCGCGCGCAGGGCCGACGGAGAGATACTTCACGCGGCAGCCGATGGAGTCCTCGATGAATTTGACGTAGTCGAGCACGGCTGCGGGCAGCTCTTCCTTTTTGCGGCATCCGGAGATGTCGCATCTCCAGCCCTCGCGATACTCGTAGATCGGCTTTGCGGCTGCAAGCTCGTCTCCGGTCGGGAAATTCTCGACGCGGCGTCCGTTGATGTCGTAGGCGACGCAGACGGGGATCCTGTCGAGATAGGAGAGAACGTCGATTTTGGTCAGCGCGATGCAGCTTGCGCCCTGAACGGCAACGCCGTATCGGGTTGCGACGACGTCGAAGCCACCTACGCGGCGGGGACGTCCTGTGGCCGCGCCGTATTCGTTTCCGGCCTCGCGCAGGGCGTCGCCCTCCTCGCCGAACAGCTCGCAGGTGAACGGGCCGCCGCCGACGGCGCTGGAATAGGCCTTGGTTATGCCGATGACCTCGTCGAGCTTCGCGCCCGGGATTCCGGCGCCGATGGGGGCGAAGGCCGCAAGTGTGGTGGAGGAGGAGGTATAAGGATAGATGCCGTAGTCGATATCGCGCAGCGCGCCGAGCTGGGCCTCAAAGAGGATGTTCCTGTTCTGCCTGAGCGCGTCAAGAAGGTAGACTGTGATATCGCAGATATAGGGGATGAGGCGGTCGCCAAAGCGATGCAGCCATCCGACCATTTCATCGGCGCTGATCGCGGGCTGGCCGTAGCCCTTTTCGATGAGCAGGTTCTTCCACTCGACGATGGTCGCTACCTTCGAGGCGAGCGTCTCGGGGTGCAGCAGATCCTGCATGCGGAGCCCCTTACGCATGTATTTGTCGGAATAGACGGGGCCGATGCCACGTCTGGTGGAGCCCTGCTTCGCCTTGCCCATGCGGTCCTCCTCGAGGCCGTCGAGCAGCTTGTGGTAGGGCATGCAGATTATGGCTCTGTCGCTGATCTTGAGCTGCTCCGGGGTGAGCCTCACGCCCTTTTCGGCAAGGCGATCCAGCTCGCCGCAGAGGTGCTCGATATCGATGACCATGCCGCCGCCCATGATGTTGACGGTCTCGTCGCGAAATACGCCGGAGGGGAGCAGGTTGAGGATGAACTTGCCGCGCTCGTTGATGACGGTGTGGCCGGCGTTGTTGCCGCCCTGATAGCGGACAACTATATCCGCCTCGGAGGCGAGCAGGTCAACCATGCGGCCCTTGCCCTCGTCGCCCCAGTTGGTGCCTACGATCGATCTTAACATAGAAACAGTCCTCCAAACTCACATATATATTAGGATATGTTTAACTTATTGGGTCTACACGTTTACAGAGGTGTCGTTGCCGATAAGCTCGCTGTTCTTCTCCAGCACCGGACGGATATAGTCGCGCAAAAACTCCTCGGTCTGGAGCGGCGCGATGCCGATGAAGCGTTCGGGTACGAGAATATCGTCCAGCTCCTCCCGTGTTAGCCCGAAGCGCTCGTCGGCAAGTATGCGCTCGATAAGGTCGTTCGGACGGCCAAACTCCTTGACCTCGCGCGCCGCGGCGACGCTGTGCAGGCGTATGGCCTCATGGAGCTGCTGGCGGTCGCCGCCAAGCTTCACGCAGTGCATGAGGATGTTTTCGGTTGCCATGAAGGGCAGCTCGTCGCGCAGATGGCGCTCGGCCTGCATCGGATAGACCTTCATTCCGCTGATAATGTTGATATACAGCGAGAGTATGCCGTCAACCGCGAGAAAAGCCTCGGGAATTGCGATGCGGCGGTTGGCGGAGTCGTCAAGGGTGCGCTCGAACCACTGTCCGGACGCGGTTATCGCCGGATTGAGCGCATCGGTTATGACGTAGCGCGCAAGGGAGGCGATGCGTTCGCTTCTCATCGGGTTGCGCTTATAGGCCATTGCCGAGGAGCCGATCTGGCCGGATTCAAACGGCTCGTCCACCTCCTTGAGGTGGGAGAGCAGGCGGATATCGTTGGAGAATTTGTGCGCGCTCTGGGCAATGCCGGAGAGGGCGGAGAGCACCATGTAATCGAGCTTGCGGGAATAGGTCTGCCCGCTGACGGGATACGCGCCGTCAAACCCCATCTTTTCGGCGATCATCCTTTCAAGACGCTTGACCTTATTGACGTCGCCCTCGAACAGTTCGAGGAAGCTCGCGCCGGTGCCGGTGGTTCCCTTGCAGCCGAGCAGCTTGAGGGAGGAGAGCACGTGCTCGACGTTTTCAAGGTCGAAGGTGAGATCCTGTAGCCAGAGCGTCGCGCGCTTGCCCATGGTGGTGGGCTGCGCCGCCTGAAAGTGTGTGAAAGCAAGGCAGGGCATGGATTTGTATTTTTCGGCAAAGTCCGCTCCGGCGCTTATTGCGTTGACCAGCAGCTTCTTTATGCGGCGCAGCGCGTCGCGCATCTGGATTATATCGGTGTTGTCGCCCACGTAGCAGGAGGTGGCGCCGAGATGGATGATGCCCTTTGCGTTCGGGCACTGCTGGCCGTAGGCGTAGATGTGCGACATTACGTCGTGGCGAACCTCGCGCTCTCTGGCGGCGGCGACGTCGAAATTGATATCGTCAACGTGCGCGCGCAGCTCGTCAAGCTGTTCGTCGGTGATATTTATCCCAAGCTCCTTCTCGCTCTCGGCAAGCGCTATCCAAAGGCGGCGCCAGGTGGAGAATTTGGTATTGTCGGAGAAGATCTCCTGCATCCGGCGGCTCGCATAGCGTCCGCAGAGCGGGCTGTCATATCTGTCATGGCTCATGTTCCGATCCCGGTCCTTCCTGTATAAACGATACGGCTGATTCAAAACAAAAAAACTGTTCATACATCAGGAACGGTCGCCGGTGCGCTTGGGTGCTCCGGCTGTTGTGTCCGACGATGGATGAACGCCATTGTTCGCTAACTTACCAATGATATTTTACACTAAATCCGGCTGCATTTCAAGTGTCTCGCGGAAAAATTAAGGCGCTGCGGTCAAAAAAAGCAAAAAAATCAAATTTGTCCCACGCCCTCTCATATCTTTGTGCCATACGCCTTGCGTCGGGCAGGACAATCCGATGCAGCCGCAATATGCGAAAAGGGCAAACGAAAAATCAGGCATAAAAAGGGCGGAGAGCCGCTGCTGCGCGCGAGCCGGCCTGACGAGCGCAATAACTCAGGCGGACGCTTGCGCGCTCCATGATGGCAAAGCATTACGCATTAAAAGGCATGGCAAAAATAATTATATTATAGTGCAGTGTAACAAAGATAGGCCAAAGGCGGTTGACAACGTATCCCGGAGAGGATAAAATATATATTGGCAAAATATAAGAATTAATAAGGAGAGGCGCCGCCATGATCTATAGCATGACAGGATACGGACGCGGGCAGAAAACCGGCCCGCAGAGAGATATCCTCGTCGAAATCAAATCGGTCAACCACAGATTCTTTGAGTTTTCGTCAAGGATTCCGCGCGCATACGGCTTTCTCGATGAAAAGCTCAAAAACCATGTACAGAGCCGGATCTCGCGCGGGAAGGTCGACGTCAGCGTGACGGTCGCTACGCTCGACGGCTCAAACGTCGAGGTCGGCGTCAACCACGAGCTGGCGCGCGGCTATCTGAACGCGCTGCGCACGCTTGCGGCGGAGACCGGCGTCGAGGACGACATACGGCTCAGCACACTCACAAGATTCCCCGACATCTTCGTGCTGAAAAAGGCGGATGAGGACGAGGACGCGCTTTGGAGCGAGGTGCGTGAGGCCGCGGACAAGGCGCTCGAAAGCTTCGTGGCAATGCGCGCAAGAGAGGGCGAGAGGATGCGCGTAGATCTGCTCGAACGCCTTGCGGGCATCGAGCGCAGCGTCGCCGTGGTGGAGCAGAGCGCCGGGCGGATAGTCGAGGACTATCGCGCGCGGCTGTACTCAAAGCTCTGTGAGGTGCTTGCGGACAACCACGTCGATGAGCAGCGCATACTGACCGAGGCCGCGATATTCGCCGAGAGGATAGCGGTCGACGAGGAGACCGTGCGCCTACGCAGCCATGTCGAGCAGTTCAGGAGCATCCTTGACAGCGCCGAGCCGGTCGGCAGGAGGCTCGACTTCCTCGTGCAGGAGATGAACCGCGAGGCGAACACAATCGGCTCAAAGATACAGGATATCGCCGTTACGCGCACCGTTGTCGCCATCAAGGCGGACATCGAAAAGATACGCGAGCAGATACAGAACATCGAATGATCCCGGAAAGGCAGGAGGAGCGATATGAAGCTGATAAACATAGGCTTTGGGAACATGGTCTCTGCAAACAGGCTGATAGCCATCGTAAGCCCTGAATCCGCGCCGATCAAGCGCATAATCCAGGACGCGAAGGACAGGGGCACACTGATCGACGCGACCTACGGACGCCGCACGAGAGCCGTCATAATCACCGATTCCGACCACGTCATCCTCTCGGCTATACAGCCGGAGACGGTCGCAAACAGGCTCATCGACGACGACGAGGACATGGAAGATGATGAATAAGAGAGGACAGGTCATAGTTATCACCGGGCCGTCCGGCGTGGGCAAGGGCTCGATACTCAGGGGCGCTATGGCGCGCGACAAGAGCCTTTGCTTCTCGGTTTCCGCGACAACGCGCGCGCCAAGGCCAGGAGAGCTTGACGGCCGGGACTACTTTTTCGTGGACCGCGAGCGCTTTGAGCGGATGGCCGCGGGAGGCGAGCTGCTCGAGCACGCGCAGTACGGCGGAAACCGCTACGGAACCCCGCGCGACGCGCTGCTGCGTCAGCTCGACAGTGGCTCCGACGTCATACTCGACATAGACCTGCAGGGAGCGCGGCAGGTGATGAGCTCGTTTCCCGAGGCGCTGTTCGTGTTCATTCTGCCTCCGGATTTTGAGACGCTTGAAAAGCGCCTGACCGGACGCGGCACCGAGACGCCGGAGAAGATTGCCGTGCGGCTCGATACGGCGCGGCGTGAGCTTGCCTGCTATCGCGAGTTCCAGTTTGTCATCGTAAACGACGCGCTCGAAAACGCCGTGGAAGACCTGCTCGCGATAATCCGTGCGGGACGCTGCCGCTGCTCGGAATACATCTGGCGGACGGACGCCATAAAATAAAACCAACGCTACAAATTCACATTATATAAAGGAGTATATGCCCTATGATGCTCAAGCCCGCTATGTCCCAGATACTCAAGGAGGGAGAAAGCTACTATTCGCTGGTCGTCGCCATTGCAAAGCGCGCGAGACAAATATCCGAGGAGGCCGAGAACAACCACATCGTCATCGTGGAGAAGCCGGTGCAGCTTGCCGTCGAGGATTTTGCAAGCGGACGCTACAGGATAGTCGAGAGCGATAAGATAGGCCAGCCGGAAGACTGAGCTAAGACAGTCTCTGTATAAACGAAACGGAGGCTCAAGTTGTACAGAACAGTTCAGGTCGCGGTGGAAAAGACCGCAATCCATTTTGACAGACTCTTTTCCTATCTGCTGCCGGAGCGCCTCCTTGACGCGGCGCAGCCGGGAAAGCGCGTGATAGTGCCGTTTGGCGCAGGCAACGCGCGGAGGCAGGGGATGATCTTTGCTCAGGGCGGAACGGACGAGCCGGACAGGCTGAAAAGCGTGCTCGACATTCCCGACGAGGTGCCGGTGATGAGCGCGGCGCAGCTCGAGCTTGCGCGGTACGTCTCCGAAAACACCTACTGCACGCTGTATGAGGCGGTGCGCGCGATGCTGCCGCCGGGGATAGGCTACGAGATACGCTTTCGGTACGTTCTTTCCGGTGAGGTGGAGGCCGCGGAGCACGACGCGGCCGCGCAGGCGGTCGCGAAATATCTCTCCGGCAGGCCGGAGGGCGCGGATGAGGAGGCGCTATGCAGAAGCTGCGGAGTTGACGCCGCGGAGATAGCGCGGCTGACCGGTACGGGACTCATCCGACGGACGGAGCTTGCCGGCAGGCGCGTCGGTGATAAGACCTGCCTTATGGCTGAGCTTGCCATGAGCCGCGACGATATCCTTGAACGCTTTCCGAGGCTGACGCAAAAGCAGAGCGCCGCAGTGGATTTTCTTGCGGAGAACGTCTCGGCGTCGGTGAAAGAGATAGAATACTACGCGGGCGCGTCGCGCTCGGTCTGCGATACGCTCGCAAAGCGCGGGGTCATCCGCTATGCGTCCGACGTCGTATATCGCCGCCCATACGAAAAGTGCGACAAAAGTGAGGACGCCGCGGCGATAGAGCTGACGTGCGAGCAGCGGCGGGCCTACGACGGACTGTGCGCTCAGTTCGACTCCGGTGAGGCGGGCGCTGCGCTGCTGTTCGGCGTGACCGGCTCCGGAAAGACAAAGGTATACCTCAAGCTCATCCGGCACGTCATCGACAGCGGCAGAGACGTGATAGTCATGGTGCCGGAGATATCGCTGACGCCACAGGCGATGAACAGCTTCCGCGCCTGCTTCGGCGATACGACCGCCATAATCCACAGCGGCCTTTCGATGGGCGAACGCCTTGACGAGTGGAAGCGGATTCGTGAGGGCAAGGCGAGAATTGTCGTGGGCACGCGCTCGGCGGTGTTCGCACCGGCGCAAAGGCTCGGGCTCATCATCATGGACGAGGAGCAGGAGCTGACATATAAATCCGACAGCGCACCGCGGTATCATGCGCGCGACGTCGCGAGGTTCCGCTGTGCAAGAGAGAACGCAATGCTGCTGCTTTCCTCGGCGACGCCGTCGATAGAGAGCTATTACAACGCCAAAACCGGCCGCTACTCGCTGTACACATTGAAGCAGCGATATGGCGGAGCGGTGCTCCCGTCGGTCAACGTGGTCGATATGAAGGTGGAGCTGATGGACGGCAACGTGGACGTTATGAGCGGGCTGCTTGCCGGGGAGCTCGAATACAATCTCGAACACGGCGAGCAGTCGATGCTGCTGATAAACCGCCGCGGCTACAACACGATAGTCAAGTGCGTCAGGTGCGGCGAGGCGGCTACCTGTCCCAATTGCAGCATTGCGCTGACCTATCACCGCGCCAATGGGCGGCTGATGTGCCACTACTGCGGCTATTCCATTCCTGCCGATGGGCGCTGCCCAAGCTGTCACAGTGAATTTGTGCGCTATGACGGTGCGGGAACACAGCGGCTTGAGGAGGAGCTGCGCGAGCGCTTTAACGGCGCGCGGGTGCTGAGGATGGACGCGGACACGACAATGTCCAAGCTTGCCTACGAGCGCGCGTTTCGCAGCTTTGCGGACGGAGAATACGACATAATGCTCGGCACGCAGATGATCGCGAAGGGGCTGGATTTTCCAAACGTGACGCTCGTCGGCGTGCTCTCGGCGGATTCGTCGCTGTTCGGCGACGACTTCCGCAGCTACGAAAAGACCTTCAGCCTGCTAACGCAGGTGGTCGGGCGCTGCGGGCGCGCAGACAAGAAGGGACGTGCGTTCATCCAGACCTATTCGCCCGAAAACCGCGTTATTGAATTTGCGGCGCACCAGAACTACGAGGCATTCTACGAATACGAGCTGGAAAACCGCCGGATAATGCTGTATCCGCCGTTCTGCGATATCTGCGCCGCGGGCTTTACCGGCGAGGACGAGCAGGCGGTTGTGAGCTGTGCAAGGGCGTTTATCGCGCGGCTGGGCAGCCTTGCGGAGAGGATGGAAAGGATGCCGCTGAGGGTGATCGGCCCGGCTCCGTCGGCGGTTGTGCGGATTGGCGGGCGGTACAGGTACAAGGTGATAATCAAATGCGTCAACAACAGGCGGTTCAGAGAGCTGATGCGCGAGACCCTTACAGGGCTGGAGGCGCCGCGCGGCGTGACGGTATACGCCGACAGCAGCTTTTCGGGCGCGCTTTGAACGCCGAAGGATAGATTTGGAGGAAGAAAATGGCTATACGCAACATTGTCAAGGAGGGCGACGACGTTCTACGGAAAAAGAGCCGCCCGGTCGAGAGCTTTGACGAAAAGCTTGCGACGCTGCTCGATGACATGGCTCAGACGATGCATGATGCCGAGGGCGTGGGGCTTGCCGCGCCGCAGGTCGGCATATTGCGCCGCGCGGTCGTCATCGATATCGGAGAGGGAGTGGTGGAGCTTGTAAACCCGGTCATCGTCAGCTCGGACGGCGAACAGGAGGGGCAGGAGGGCTGCCTGTCCTGCCCGGGAGAGTGGGGAATCGTCAAGCGCCCGAACAGAGTGACGGTGGAGGCGCAGGACCGCCACGGCAAAAGAATACGCGTCAAGGGTGAGGAGCTGCTCGCGCGCGCAATGTGCCACGAGCTCGATCACCTCGAAGGCATACTCTTTAAGGATATCGCGTCCCGCATGATTGACCCGGAGGAAACGCAAACGGGACGCAAAAAAATAAAGGTGCGCAGAAAATAGGCTCCGATACGGAGGTTTGCATGAATAAAAACACAAGAATAGTGTATATGGGCACGCCGGATTTCGCCGTTCCGTGCCTTGAGAGGCTGATTGGGCTCGGGTATAACGTCGTTGGCGTTTTCTCGCAGCCGGACAAGCCGAAGGGCAGGGGCTACAGGCTGGCGCAGTCGCCGGTCAAGGAAGTGGCGGTTGCGGCGGGGATACCGGTGTTCCAGCCGGAAAAGATGCGCGACGGCACGGCTTATGCGATGCTGAAGGAGCTTGCTCCGGAGCTTATAATAGTCGTGGCCTACGGCAGGATCCTGCCGGAGGATATACTGGCGCTGCCGAGATATGGCTGCATAAATATTCATGGATCGCTGCTGCCTAAATATCGCGGCGCGGCGCCCATACAGTGGAGCGTCATCAACGGCGAGAGAGTGACGGGCGTCACCTCGATGAAGCTGGACGCAGGCATGGACACCGGAGACATGCTGCTGAAGCTTGAAGCTCCGATACTGCCGGACGAGACTGCCGGAGAGCTGTTCGAACGCCTTGCGCCGCTTGGCGCCGACTGCCTCGAACGGACGCTTGAGCTGTTCGACGGAGGGATACCGGACGGCGAGAAGCAGGATGAAGCGCAGGCAACCTACGCGCCGATGCTCAAAAAAGAGGACGGTCTTGTGGATTTCGCGCTTTCTGCGCAGAGGCTGCACGACCTGATACGCGGGACGTCCCCGTGGCCGTCGGCGTATACGACGCTTGACGGAGCGCGGCTCAAGCTGCTTCGCTCGTCGGTGACGGAGGACTGCGGCGCGCCGGGCGAGCTACTGGATGAGAAAAAGCTGATAATAGCCTGCGGCGAGGGAGCGCTGCTCGTGACGGAGGTGCAGCCGGACGGCGGGAAGCGCATGGGTGCGGAGGATTTTCTGCGCGGAAAACGGCTGGAAAAGGGAAAAATCTTCGGAAAAACGATAATATAAGGTTTTTTTAATGCCGGGTTAACAGGCAGGCAACAAATATTTTGTAAAATTTTAGGGAGGAGCTCTTGGGAGAGATCAAAGCAGGCGCAACGGCGAGAGAGCTTGCGGCGCGAGCGGTCGTTAAGGTCGGCGCAGACGCGGGATATTCCAATATCGTAATGGAAAAGCTGCTGCGCGAGAGCGGACTTGACAGCCGTGACAGAACCTTTGCCAGCGCAATAGTCTACGGCACGCTCGAACGGATGCTGACCATCGACTACATGCTGGAAATATGCGCGGGACGCAGCGTCGGAAAGCTACAGCCGGAGGTTGCGGGGATACTGCGGACGGCGGCGTATCAGCTGATGTATATGGACTCTGTGCCGGAGAGCGCGGCAGTCAACGAGGCGGTGGAGCTGACAAGGCGGATGCGTGCGCCGCGCGCGGCGGGATTTGTCAATGCGGTGCTGCGCTCGCTGATACGGCGCGGAAAACGCGTCGAGCTTGACGGGCTTTCCGGAGTGAAAAGGCTCTCGGTCGAATATTCCTGCGGAGCGGAGGCGGTTGAGATTTATCTTGGCTCGCTCGGCGAGGAGAGGACGCGGCGTTTTCTCGCGGATTCTCTCGGAAAACCGCCGGTGTTCGCAAGGGTGAATCCGCTGAAAAACCGCATGGATGAATTTGTGGCATATTGTGCCGCGCGCGGCGTGACGGCGATTCCGAGAGAGGACGTGCCGGGCTGCGCAGAGCTGCGCGACGGGTTTGACGCCTCCGGCTTCGAGGGCAGGATGCATATTCAGGATCTCTCCTCGCAGTTGTGCGCGCTGAATCTGGCGGCGCGGCCGGGGATGAGCGTGCTGGACGTGTGCGGCGCGCCGGGAGGCAAGACATTTACGATAGCCGAGGAGATGGGAGACGTGGGCGGAGTGACCGTCTGCGACCTGCACGAGAGCCGGCTGCGGTTGATACGTGCGGGAGCGCAGCGGCTGGGGCTTGTCTGCGTGACGGCAATACAGAACGACGCAACCAGGCCGAACCCGGCGCTGGGACGCTTCGATCGGGTGCTCTGCGACGTTCCCTGCTCGGGACTTGGAGTTATCCGGCGCAAACCGGAGATAAAATATAAAAAATTCGACGAAAACGGCAGCCTTGCCGATATACAGTATAAAATACTGGAAACCTCCTCAGAATATCTCAAAGAGGGCGGACGTATGATATATTCCACCTGCACCGTCAACCGCGCCGAAAACGAGGAGGTAACGGAGCGGTTCCTGCGCAGACGGCCGGAATTTGTGCCTGCGGAGATATTTCTGCCGGGCGGTGAGCGCGCGAGGGGACACATCACACTGCTGCCGGAGGATCACGGCTCTGACGGATTCTTCATCGCGGCGTTTGAAAGGAGAGCCGGGACATGAGCAGCGAGGGAGAGACGCGCGCCGACATAAGATCAATGACGCTCGACGAGCTGACGGCGGAGTTTAAGGCAAACGGTTTTCCGGCGTTCAGGGCAAGGCAGGTCTTTGCGTGGCTGCACAAAAGGCGCGCAGCGAGCTTTGAGGACATGACGGATCTTCCCGCCTCGATGAGAGGAGAGCTTGAGGATAAATATGTGATATACGGCGTGAGGATCGAGCGCAAGCTCGTATCGCGGCTTGACGGCACGGTCAAATATCTCTACCGGTTGAGCGACGGCGAGACGGTGGAGGCGGTGCTGATGCACTATAAGCACGGCACGAGCCTTTGTGTCTCAACGCAGGCGGGATGCAGGATGGGCTGCTCATTTTGCGCCTCGACCATCGCCGGGTTTGCACGCAATCTGCTGCCGTCGGAAATGCTCGATGAGGTCTACGCGGCGCAGCAGGACAGCGGCGAGCGCGTGGACGGAATGGTGCTTATGGGCATCGGCGAGCCGCTTGACAACTTCGATAACGTGATCAGATTCCTGCGGCTGATCTCCTGCGAGCAGGGGCAGAACATGGGGATGCGGCACATATCGCTCTCCACCTGCGGGCTGGTCGATAAGATATATGAATTGATGAGGCTGGATTTGCAGCTCACGCTTTCGATATCGCTGCACGCCTCAAACGACGAGCGCAGGCGAAAGCTCATGCCGGTCGCCAGACGCTGGAGCATCGACGAGCTGCTGCGCGCCTGCCGCGAATACTACCGGCACACCGGGCGCAGGATATCCTTTGAATATGCGCTGATAAGCGGCGAAAACGACGGGGAGGCCGACGCGCTCGAGCTTGCGGAGCTGCTGCGCGGCAGCGGCTGCCATGTCAACCTGATCCAGGTGAACAGGGTTGAGGAGACGGGATACCGCCGCGGAACAAGAGAAAACACCGAACGCTTCAGGGCGGTGCTCGAAGGACAGGGAGTCAACGCGACGATACGGCGTGAGCTCGGCTCGGACATCAACGCCGCGTGCGGGCAGCTCCGGCGGGAGAGCCTGCCCGACAGGAGGGCAAGGACTTGATAATTACGGCATATGGCAGCGATCCGGGGAGGCTTCGCGAGGTCAACCAGGACGTCTGCGCGGTGAGAAGGCTTGCGGACGGCGGCGTTTTCGCGCTGGTCTGCGACGGAATGGGCGGCGAACGCGGCGGCAATATCGCAAGCGGTATAGCCGGACGCGTTATAACCGGATATATTGAGGAGCGGCTTAACAAAAAGCACCCAGGACAGCCAAGGGAGCTGCTCTGCGAGGCGCTCAGACGGGCAAACGCCGAAATATACCGCACGGCGTGCGCGAACGACGAGCTGCACGGCATGGGCACTACGGCGGCCGCGGTGCTGATAGAGGGCGACGGCGAGCTTGCGCACATCGTCAACGTAGGCGACAGCCGAGTTTATCAGATACGCGGAGAAGGCATCCGCCAACTGACGCGCGACCATTCGGTGGTGCAGATGATGGTGGAGAACGGCGAAATAACCGAGAGCGAGGCGCGCACCCACCCGAAGAAGCGCTATATAACAAGGGCGGTCGGTGTGATGCGGGAGCTCGACGTGGACTACATCACGGCAGATATCCGGACAGGCGACAGGCTGCTCATCTGCTCGGACGGCTTCTCGAATTATTTTGAGCTCGACGAGATATATTCGCTGCTGCGCGGCGAGACGGAGGATATCCCCGGACAGCTTATCGGAGCGGCGAACGCCCGCGGCGGTTCGGACAATATAACCGTTGTGGTAATAACCAAAAAGGATTAGGGCTTATGGACAGATTTGTAGGCAAAAAGCTGGATGGCAGATACGAGATCGAGGGGCTGATCGGTATCGGCGGAATGGCTAACGTCTATCGCGCATACGATATCATCGACGGCAGAACAGTCGCGGTGAAGATACTGCGCGACGAGCATATGGGCAACGACGAGCTGCTGCGCCGCTTCCGCAACGAGTCCAAGGCGATCTCGGTGCTGTCACATCCGAATATAGTCAAGGTATTCGACGTCAGCTTCAACGACAAGGTGCAGTATATCGTCATGGAATACATCGACGGTATCACCCTCAAGGAGTATATTGAGCAGCAGGGCGTTATCAAGTGGAAGGAAGCAGTGCATTTTCTCGTCCAGATACTGCGAGCGCTCCAGCACGCACACGACAAGGGCATCGTTCACCGCGACATCAAGCCGCAAAATATGATGCTGCTGCGTGACGGCACGATAAAGGTCACCGACTTCGGAATAGCGCGCTTTTCGCGCAACGACGACTCCACTCTCTCCGATCGAACCATCGGCTCGGTGCACTACATCAGCCCGGAGCAGGCGAGGGGCGACGTCACCGACGGGCGCGCGGATATTTATTCCGTTGGCGTGATGATGTACGAGATGCTGACCGGACGGCTCCCGTTCGAGGCGGATACGCCTGTTTCGGTCGCGCTCAAGCAGATTGAGCTGGAGCCAAAGCGCCCGCGCGAGATAAACCCGTCGATACCCGAGGGCCTTGAGTCCATCGTCATGTGGGCAATGCAGAAGGATGTAAACAAGCGCTATCAGTCTGCGGCGGAGATGCTGCGCGATCTCGACGAGTTCCGGCGAGATCCGACGATACATTTCGACTACGACCGCTATCCCGGAGCAGCGGCGGCGCAGCCGATGGAAGCCCTGAACAGGCAGCCGGCCCGCCCTCAGACGGCGGCTCCGGCGACGGCAAAGGATAAGATGATTTCGAGGATGGCCAAGCGCTACAACGAAACGGTGGAGGAGGCGGAGAGCAAAAGAAAGCTCGCACCGATACTTCCGGTGCTGTTCGGTGTGATGATGGCGTTCATCGTGGTGTCGGTGCTGTTCATTGCGGCAATGTTCTGGCTGGTGGATCCGCTCGCAAAGACCGAGGACGTCCTCGTTCCCAAGCTGGTGGGCATGAGCTTTGACAGCCTCAAGGGCAACTCCGATTATAAGATGTTCCAGTTCGAGGTCGCCCAGCCGGACTACAACGACCAGTACGCCAAGGGAGTTATCTATGAGCAGGAGCCTGCGGCCGGACGGACGGTCAAGGAGGGCTCGAAGATAACGGTCTATGTCAGCCTTGGCCCCAACAAGCTAATTATGCCGAACCTTGCGGACTACGACCTGACCTCGGCGTATCAGCTGCTTGCGGATTACAACGTGATCTGCACGCCCATCGAGGAATACAGCGACGTCTCCGAGGGCTTCGTCATCCGCACAGACCCGGCGGCAGGCTCCGAGCTGAAATCGGGGACGGAGGTCATCATATACGTCAGCCGCGGCCCGCAGGCGCAGATAATCCAGGTGCCGGACGTGCGGGGAATGACGCTCTCCGGCGCAAAGACCTACCTTGCGGCCTACGGGCTCAAGGTGGGCGTGGTGAGACAGGTGGAGAGCACGGCGGAGCCGGGCAGCGTCATCGCACAGGCGCCGGAGCCGAATGGACAAGTTGAGAAGGGCGGCTACATCAACCTCGACATAAGCGAGGGCAGAGCGGGAGAAAGCACGCTCGAGGTGAAGGTCGTGCTGCCGGAGCTCAGCGAAAAAGCCTACCTTTGGGCGGTGCTCTCGACGAGCGGCAGCGAAGAATCCGAGGACACGGAGTCGGGCACGGTCAAGGAGGTCTGGGAGCCGGGCGACGGCCAGATCTGGACCTTCAGGCTCTCCGGAAGCGGTTCGGGAACCGTCCGCGTCTATATCGACTCGATACTCTATCGCATCTACGAGGTGGATTTCGACGAGGAGAGCTACCGCCAGCTTCGCGACTACTCCGAGGAGTTTAAACAGAAATATGTTCCGGGAGCCTTTGAGGAGGAGAACGGATATTTATATGAGGAGCCGTACGATGAGTGACGGACTGATAATCAGGGCGGTCTCCGGCGTCTATACGGTTAGAACCGGCGGCGGAGACATTGCGTGTCACGCGCGCGGCGTGTTCCGGCACCGGGACATTGCTCCGCTGGTCGGAGACATCGCGGAGATCGAGCTGTCTCATGGGATGGGCTATATCACCGCCGTCCGGGAGCGCCGCAATGAGCTTGTCCGCCCGCCTGTTGCAAATGTGGACAGGATCTGTCTTGTGCTCTCGGTGTGCGACCCCGCGCCGAACTATCTCGTGGCGGACACGATTATCGCGCTCGCCGAGCATAAGGGCATCGAGCCGTTTATCGTCGTGACCAAGACGGATATCGCCGACGGAAGCGAGGTGACGGACGTCTACCGGCGCGCGGGCTTCACGGTTTGCGAGGTGGCGGGCGAGAGGGGCGCGGACGCGGTGCGTGAGCAGCTTGAGGGCAGGATAACGGTGCTTGCGGGCAACTCCGGGGCGGGAAAATCGACGCTGCTCAACCACATCGACCCTCAGCTTGCGCTGGCTGTCGGCGAGACGAGCAAAAAGCTTGGCCGCGGACGCCACACCACACGTCACACAGAGCTGTATCCGCTGAAAAACGGCGGATATGTCGCGGATACGCCGGGCTTTTCGGCCATCGAGATGGAGCGCGCAGGCGTGATCTTCAAGGACGAGCTGCAATACTGCTTCCGCGATTTTGCGGAATATATCGGACAATGCCGCTTTACCGGCTGCTCGCACCGCACCGAAAAGGGCTGCGCGGTGCTTGAGGCAGTAAAGCGCGGAGAAATTCCGGAGCAGCGGCACAGAAGCTATATGGCGCTGTATAACGAGGCGCTTGAGATAAAAGAGTGGCAATATAAATAAGAATTGAGGAATATTATGCTGCAATACGACGAATTGAGACTCAGACTGACGGCCATGAGACCCGATATTGACGATTTTGCCGAGGCTATAGGGCTGGACGGACTCAAAAAGGAGCTTGCCGAGCTGGAGGAGAGGTCGGCGGATCAGGAGTTCTGGTCCGACCTTGAAAATTCCTCCAAGGTGCTACAGCGCATCCGCCGGATAAAGGACAAGATCGAGCAGTATATCGAGCTTGACACGAATTATAACGACACGCTGGACATGATACTTATGGCGAACGAGGAGGGCGACGAGTCGCTGCTCGGAGAGCTCACCGATGCGGTGAACCATATCGAGGCGGATCTTGAGACAAAGAAGCTCGCCACGCTGCTGAACGGCGAATACGACGCCAAGAACGCGATACTTACCTTCCACGCCGGAGCGGGCGGTACCGAGGCGCAGGACTGGGCGCAGATGCTCTATCGCATGTACAACCGCTGGGCGGAGCGCCACGGCTTCAAGGTCAAGCCCCTCGACTATCTCGACGGCGATGAGGCGGGACTGAAGAGTGCTTCGATACTCATAGAGGGCGCCAACGCCTATGGCTTCCTCAAATCCGAGGCGGGTGTACACCGGCTTGTGAGAATTTCGCCGTTTGACGCCTCCGGACGCCGGCACACCTCCTTCGCGTCGCTCGAGGTCATGCCAGAGATAGACGACGACCTTGAGGTGCAGATCCGCGATGAGGATTTGCGTGTGGACACCTACCGCTCCAGCGGTGCGGGCGGTCAAAAGGTCAACAAGACCGACTCTGCAATACGCATAACCCACATACCGACCGGCATAGTCGTCTCCTGCCAGATCGAGCGCAGCCAGCACCAGAACCGTGAGGTCGCGATGAAGATGCTCAAGTCCAAGCTGGTGGAGATTAAGGAACGCGAGAATCTCGAAAAGATCGAGGACATCAAGGGTATACAGAAGGATATCGCGTGGGGCTCGCAGATACGCTCCTATGTGTTCATGCCCTACACTCTGGTTAAGGATCACCGCACCGACTACGAGGCGGGCAACATCAACGCGGTCATGGACGGCGACCTCGACGGCTTTATCAACGCATATCTCAAGGCGAAGAGCCTTGGAAACATATGATACCGAAGAAAAGTTGGAGAGGAGGAAATGGCAATGGCAATGAGGTTTTTATTCGTTGGCAACAGCATCACTACAGCGCCTGTAAATTCCGCGATAGGGTGGGATCGCACCTGCGGTATGGCGGCAAGCTGCGCGGAGAAGGATTACGTGCATATGGCGATGGAGAGGATAACGAGGCGCTTTCCGGAGAGCACGTTTGAGATACTGGACGCGTCGGAGTACGAGAAGAACTACAACAGCTTCGATCTGACCGAGTATGAGCCATACCGCGATTTTGAGGCCGACGTTATCGTTATGAGGATAATCGAGAACGTCAATCCCGACGATATTGCGCAAAACAGCTTTGGCCGCCACTATGAGCGCATCATCAACTATCTGAACAAACGCGGCGCAATCATCATCTGCACCGGCAGCTTCTGGAGAAATGACGATGGCGACGCGATAATCAAGCGCATATCGGTGCGCAACGGGTACACGTTCATCCCGCTGTCGCAGCTTGACACGCCGGAATACCGTGCGGACGGAGAATTCATTGATCCCGGCGTTGCGGCACATCCCTCCGATGAGGGTATGCAGGAGATCGCCGCCCTTATCGCAGAGGAGGTAGAGCGCCGCTTCTCCTGACGGGTGCGCAGCGACAAGAGCCTGCTCAATCAACACAGAACCCCTCGGCTTGTGTGGCCGGGGGGTTCTGTGTTATTGCTTGTCAGTAGCTTAGCAATCTTTTTATCAGCGGAAGCTCCATATTTGAGGTGTCGATCCAGATGAAATCCGTGAGAATCTCCTGCTCGAACTCGCCGCCGACACAGGCGCTGAACGCCGTCGTCATGGCCTTGTAGCCCCATTCCGTGTAGTCGATGATGTAGGTCCCAAGCGCTTCTCCGGCCACTATCGCCTCGTCTATTGCGGGACTTGTGCCGACGCCGGAGACGTAAACTATCCTCGGCTCCTCATCCTTGCTGTTTTTGTTGTCGTTTTTGCCGCTGCTTTCGCTTTCCTCGCTGCTCTCGTCGTCTGCGGCGGGCTCGCGCAGCGCTCTCGACGCGGAGATGAGGCACTCGAACGCCTCGCGGTCAGTGCCAAACACAGCCTCGATGGAGGGATTTGCCGCGAAAAACGCCGAGCACTGCTCGCGCATTGACACATCAGGGTTGTTGGGCACGTTCACGACCTCGATCTTCGGAAAGTTGTCCTCCACCGCCTTCTTGAAGCTTTCGATTATCTCGGCGGAGGTCACGTTCTTCCAGTCGCTCGCGGCTATCGCTATCTTTCCGCGCGAGCGTATCACCTCGGCAAGGCGCGAGGCCGCAACCTCTCCGACGGAGCGACCGTTGGCGCGGCAATAGGCTACGCTGCCCGCGGGCAGGCTGTTGTCCAGCGACACTATGGGAATGTCGGAGGCGATGACCTTATTCAGATACGCCGTCAGCTTTGAGGTATCTGCCGCGATAAGGCAGATGGCCTGCGGATTCTTTGTCAGGATGTCCTTGAAGGCATCCGTCTGCTCCTGCCCGTCGGAGCCGGAGGGAGAGACGAAATAATCGACGGTGATGTTGTATTCCTTTGCGGCGCGCTCGATGCCCTCCTTCATCGGCAGCCAAACGCCGTCGTATTGCGCGCTGACTATGACGGGGATATAGGTCTGGCGCGCCTCGCGGCCGGGGATCGAAAGGGTGACGCGCTCGCCGCCAAGCTTCTGTTCGGCGGCGGAGGCGTCAAGCTTGGAGTAATCGACAAGCGAGCGGTAGCTTATCCTGTCGGCGGAGCAGCCGGAAAACAGCGCCAGCAGCAGAACAAGTGCGGTTATGGTGCGAAAAATCTTTTTCATGATAAAACCCGGTTATCTGTTGAGAATTTTTACGAAGCGCTCGAACGGCTCGTCCCATGCGGCGGAGCCGTCCGGCTCGTAGCGGATGGTATCAAAGGAGTTCGCGATGACGCGGCGTCCCTCTGCAAGGTCGGAGACGTCGCCGGACGCCATGAGCTGGCTGACGGCGTTGCCAAGCACGGTCGCCTCGATGGGGCCTGCAACGACGGGGATGCGGCAGGCGTTGGCGGCAAGCTGGCAGAGGAACTTGTCCTTGGTTCCGCCGCCAACGATGTGGATGGAGCCGTATCTCTTGCCGGTGATGTCCTCAAGCGCGCCGAGGGTGTGGCGGTACTTCATCGCAAGGCTCTCGTAGATGCAGCGCATAACCTCGCCGGTGGTCTGCGGGACGTATTGGCCGGTGCGTTCGCAGAACTCGCGGACGCGCTTGGGCATGTTGCCGGGGCCGGAAAAGACGTCCTCGTCGGGGTCGATGAAGCAGCGGAACGGCTCGACTGCAAGCGCCTCGCGCTCAAGGTCCGCATAGGAGGGGTTCTGTCCCTCGCGTATCCACTGGCGGCGGGATTCCTGGATGAGCCAGAGGCCCATGATGTTCTTGAGATAGCGGATGGTGCCGTTGTAGCCGCCCTCGTTGGTGAAGTTGTATCTGCCGGAGCGCTCGTCGACGACAGGCTCGGCAAGCTCGGTGCCGAACAGCGACCAGGTGCCGCAGCTGACATAGATGAAGTCCTTGTCCTGAGGCGGGAGCGCCGGGACGGAGATGACCGCGGAGGCGGTGTCGTGGGAGGCGATGGCGACGACGTCGACGGCGGGCACGCCCAGCTCCTCGCAGATGGCGGGGGAGAGCTTGCCGACGACGGTGCCGGGCTGAACAATCTCGGTCAGCAGGCGGGAGGGGATGCCGAGGCGGGAAAGCAGGTCGCGATCCCAATCGCGGGAGAAAACGTCGAGCATTTGGGAGGTGGACGCAATGGTGTACTCGGTTTTCATCTCGCCGGTCAGCAGATAGTTGAACAGATCCGGTGTAAACAGCAGCTTGTCGGCGCGTTCAAGCAGCTCGGGACGTTTTTTTGCGATGGAGACGAGCTGGAACAGCGTGTTGATCTTCATCAACTGGATGCCGGTGCGCCTGTATATCTCGTCGCGCGGAACCGACCTGAACGCCTCCTCCATCATGCCGTCGGTGCGGGTGTCGCGATAGTTGACGGGATTTTCGAGCATACGTCCGTCCTTATCAAGCAGTCCAAAATCGACGCCCCAGGTGTCGATGCCGATGCTGTCGAAGCCGCCGTCGTGCCACGCCCTTGTGATGCCCTGCTTGATCTCATGGAACAGGCGCAGCGTGTCCCAATAGAGGGTGCCTCGAACGAGCACGGGGTCGTTTGTGAAGCGGTGAACCTCCTTGAGGTCGATCCTGCTGCCGTCGTAGGTAGCAATCATTGCGCGTCCGCTGGAGGCGCCGAAGTCGAATGCAAGTATGCGTTTAGCCATTTCGATACCTTCCTTCCGGTATGTGTTTGTAGGTCAGTTTATTTTACAACGCCTTTTTTGATTATCACGTTCGCATATACCGCCGTTTCGCCGGAGGCGACAATGGCATAAGCCTTTTTGGCTCGCTCGTAGAACGCGAAGCGCTCCACCAGCTCGAATTTATGGTTGTCCGGCTCGTGTTTTGCGGCTATGCGCTCGTAATCCGTCCAGATGGAGGGCGTCGGGTCGCCGTTGGTGGTCTGCATCAGCGCCAGAGGCTTTTCAACGTATTGATCGAGCGGGCAGAGGGCGAGGATGGCGTCGAGTATCTCCGGCACGCCGTGGCCGTCGCAGCGCACAAGACGGCTGTCAGCGGCGCAGGAGGCGGCGGGAAAGTTTCCGTCGCCGATGACGAGCTCGTCTCCGTGGCCCATCTCCATGAGTATCTTCAAAAGCTCGGGGGGAAGTATTGGCGATATTCCTTTTAGCATGGTGTTCTCTCCTGTCCTGTTGAATTTATGGGGAAAAGCTCATTCGAGCGTCATACGGATGTGATCGGTGCGCGCAAGGCCGTATTTTTCGGCGAGCCGCAGGCAGCCCTCAAAAGCCTCGGCGTTCGGTATCGCGGAGGGCGTGTGCGCGTCGCAGCCGAAAATGACGGTGTTGCCGGTTTCGCCCGCAACGGCGAAAAAGTCCTCGCGGGGATACCAGCGATTGCACGTGAAGCCGAGAAAGTTTATCTCCAGCGGGATGCCGAGCGCCTTCGCCTCCTCGCAGAGACGGCGCGCATGGCGGCGGTAAAGCCCTTCGCTTCCGGTGAAGTTGAGCAGGTCGGGATGCGCGATATAGGCGTATTTTCCGGTGTGCATCGCCTCGATGACCTGATCGGTATAGCGGGCGAGGACTCTCTCGTCGCTCGTCTCGTCGCCGGAATATACGCCGTCGTACTCGTTGTTGATGAAATGCTGGCCGAGGATGAGATAATCCATCGGATACGGCTTGAGAAAATCGAGAAGCTGGCCGAAATGCCGGGGATAATATTCCGCCTCCAGCCCGATGAGGATATCGATACGGCCCCTGTATTCCTCGCGCAGCGCGAGCAGCGTCTCGACGTAGCCGGGAAAATCCTCTGGGAACATGCGGTAGTGGGAGTAGTAGCCGTCCTTGAAGAAGTAGGGCGAGTGATCGGAGAAGCCGATGGCCGTCATGCCTGCGGCGACGGCGTTTTCTATGTATTCGCGCTCCGTGCCGTCGGCGTGGCGGCAGCGGACGGTGTGGGTATGATAGTTGGCGGTCATCCCGTCAAACGGGTATTTCATTTATACGATGCCTCGATTTTGGATGATATACAAGTTAATAATACCAAAAAACGCGCCGCTTTGCAACACCCGGCGGATAAAAACTGCAGGTATTGCAAAAATCCCGATTTGATGTTATTATAGTGACGGACAATTTTGCGGCTTATGGACCGGAGGTGCTTTGGATATGAAAAAATGGGTGAGAATCGTCTGCATAGTGCTTGTTGTACTGATGGCGTTCGGGTCGTTCCTCGGAATATTCCTGTCGCTGCTGATGTAGGAGGGAAGGCTGCGCGCTCTTTTTTGCGCCAGAGCGGCAAGGGGAGATCGATGAGGGAGAGAGTGAAGCCGTTTTCGTCCGCACGCACACCGCAACGGCGGCCGGGCTCGCGCATTCCAAAGGAGAAAAGCACATTTTTCCGCAAAGGCTGAAGCGTATCGCCGCGGCGATAGGACGCGGCGTTTTTTGCTGCGCTCAGGGCAGTCGAGCAGCTTTTCGCGCCCGCAGCGCCGGATTAGTGGATGAATGAGTACGGCTTTATCTTGCCGAGCAGGTTGCTCGCGGAAAGGCTCGCCGCAGAGCGGGCGCAGCCGTCAAGCCACTTTTCGGTGGAGCAGCGCCAGCTCTCGCGACAAGCCCTGTCCCTACAGCCGTCGGAAAAGCGGCAGGGGCAGTTAGGCTCACGCCTCCTATTGATTGCCACGATATGCCGGCAATTTAACGTAAAGCAGCGGTTTCTTTCCCGATTATACCACACGGCGTCGGTTTTTTCAACCGACCGGAGAAAATATGAGTAAAGGCCGCCGGTCGACTTGAGAAAGCGTCCGGCGGCCCTGATTATGCTGGGGATGTTTTGGTCAAAGCCCGGCGAACTCGCGCATGACGCCGATGAGCTTTTGCGCCTCCTCGCGGGTCTCGCGCTCGCAGAAAATGCGGATGAGCGGCTCGGTGCCGGAGAAACGGCAGTTTATCCAGCCGTTGCCATCGGCAAAGGTAACCTTCAGGCCGTCGGCATAGCTCGTTCTGGCGATTTCAAGGCCGAAATCGGGCAGACGGCGCTCGTCGAAGAGCAGCTTTTCGATCTCGCGCTTTTTCTCCGCGGAGAAGCGGCAGTCGAACTCCGCCATTTCGAGATTGCCGTATACGGCATGGATCTCGGCGAGGATCTCGGTTATGGGCTTGCCGATGGTGCAGAGCATCTCGACGAGCAGCGCGGCGGCGTAGATGCCGTCCTTGCCGGGAATGTGGCCGCGCACGGTGAGGCCGCCGGAGCTTTCGCCGCCGATGAGCGCGCCGGTCTCCTCCATCTTCTGACTGATGTGCTTGAAGCCGACGGGCACCTCGTAGCACTCGTCGCCGAGATCGGCGGCAATGCGGTCGAGCAGGTGGGTGGTGCAGAGGTTGCGAACGACGCTGCCGGTCCAGCCCTTATATTTGCGCAGATAGTAGTAGAGCAGGACCATGATGTCGTTGGGGTGGATGAAGCGTCCGGTCGCGTCGATGAGGCCGATGCGGTCGGCGTCGCCGTCGGTGCCGATGCCGAGGTCATAGCCGTTTTCAACGACGCGCTGGCTGAGCTGCTGGAGAGTTTTTGCGGAGGGCGCGGGCAGACGTCCGCCGAACAGCGTGTCGTGGCGGTCGTTGATGACGTCCACCTCGCAGCGGCAGGTCAGCAGGATGGTCTGGAGGCAGGTGCGCGACACGCCGAACATCGGGTCGAGCAGCACTCTGACCGAGCTGTCGCGTATCTTTTCGATATCCAGCACCGACAGGATGCTGTCAATATAATCGTTTTTGGGGTTGATCAACTGAACGTCGCCGCTCCTCACGGCGTCGTCGAAGCTCATGACGCAGGGGGAGGCGACGCGGGAAATGTACTCCTCCAGCTCGTCGGTGACCTCCTTTGAGGCGTCGCGGCCGCCGTGGGTGAAGAGCTTGACGCCGTTATACTCCGCGGGGTTGTGGCTGGCGGTTATCGCCATGCCGTACTGGCTGCCGAGCTTTTTGACGGTGAACATGATGAGCGGCGTGGGGGAGTCCTCGTTGATGAAGCGCACAGGGATGCCGTTGGCGGCAAGCACCGCAGAGCACCACTTCGCCGCGATATCGGACATGAAACGGCGGTCGTAGCCGACGACGACTGGCGAATCCTTGACGCCCTCCTGCTCCATCTTGTCGGCAAGCCCCTGCGCAAGGCGCTCGAGGTTGGCTCTGGTGAAATCGTCGGCGATGACCGCGCGGAAGCCGCCTGTACCGAATTTTATCATAGTATAAACTTCCTTCTCTCTGTTATTGCGCTCAGGCTCTCCGGCTGAGGAGCTTTTCGCACAGCGCAAGCTCCTCCGGGGTGTTTACGCCGAGAAGCTGCTCGCCGTCGTTGATGGTGTAGGTCTCGATTTTTCCGCCGTTTTCGCGGATGATTTCGGGAGCGTCGGTGAGATAATATTCGCCCTGGGCATTGTTGTTGCGCAGGCTGCCCAGCGCCTCGAACAGCTTTTTGGAATCAAATATGTACACGCCGACATTGAGCTCGCGGATGAGCTTCTGCTCCGGCGTGCAGTCCCTGTCCTCGACGACGGTGACAAAGCTGCCGTATTCGTCGCGGATTATGCGGCCATAGGCGAGCGGCATGTCGGTGACGCCGGTGATGATGGTGCAGTCGGCGCCGGTCTCGGCGTGACGGGCGAAAGCGTTCCGATAGGTCTCGGAGGTGAACAGCGGCATGTCGCCGTAGCAGACGAGGACGGGCCCGTCGTAATCGCGAAGCAGCTCGCGGGCGGAATTGACGGCGTGGCCTGTGCCGAGCTGCTCCTCCTGATAGGCGAAGACATAGCCCGGGAAGCTCTCCATGACCTTTTCGCGCTTGTAGCCGACGACGATTATCGTGTCCTTTTTATCGATGAATGAGAGGCTGTCGGTGACATAGCCGAGCAGCGGGCGGCCGTTTGCCTCGCGCATGACCTTTGGCAGGGTGAACTGCTCGGAGTGGAGGCGCTTGCCCTTTCCGGCAGCAAGAATTATGGCTTTCATAATGATCTGTCTCCTTTCATTGGTGCGTCAGTGCGCTGATGTGAATGCTTTATCCGGAAATTTCCGAGCGCAGTCCTGGGACGGTGTGGAGTATCGCTCCGGGAAAGCCCATGACTGCGACGCTGTCGATGACGGTGCGCGCCTTGTCTGCGTCGGCGTAGACGTAGAGGCAGCCGCCGCCGCCGGAGCCGTTGAATTTGCCGCCATAGGCGCCGTTCGAGATCGCGGTCTCGATGATGCGGTCGATGGTGGGCGTTGAGATGCCAAGCCCGTCGCGCAGATTGGCCTGATGGCGGTTAAGCAGCTCGCCGAGCCTCGCGTCGTCGATGACGCCGGAGGACAGCATGGCGAGCGCCTCGCGCTGAATACGATAGTTGGAGATGTTCGCGCGCACCTTGCGGGCGTGCTCGCCGTCCAGCTTGCCGACCAGCTCCTCGTATTCCGGGTGCTCGTAGAAATCGCGAATGGAGGTCACGCCGTAGGCCGCAAGCTGCTTTATGCCCTCGAGGGTGGGATATTTGGATTTGGAGAGCACATCGAGGGTGTCCTTTGGTTCGAGAGAATCGAAGAGTATGAAGCAGCCGGAGGGCATTGCGGGCAGACGCTCGACGGCGGTTTTGCCGTCGCGGAAATCCATATGGGCAAGGCCGCCGAGAGCGGAGGCGTAGTGATCCATGCGCCCGCCCGGCTCGCCAAATTCGCCTACCTCGGCGTCCCACGCAAGCTCTGCCATCGCGATGGGGTCGTCCGCCTCGGGGCAGCCCCAGAGCTTGGCGAGCGCCGCACTCATCACAAGCACCATGGTGGTGGAGGAGCACATGCCCTTGCCGATGGGTATCTCGGAATCGAGCCGGATGTGAGCGCCGGAGGGCGTGCAGCCGTGCTTTTGAAGCTGCTTGACGACGCTCTTGAAGTAGTCGCGCTTGTGCTCGAAAGCTATGGGGCGGGAAAGATCGATCTCATAGTGCTGGTAGAGGCCGTTTACGTTTTTCTGGCCGAGCTCGCTGATGGAGGAGTCGCGGATATCGATGGAGAGGATATGTCCGGGCCTGTCCTCCGCCTCGGCGCTGAAGCGCAGGTCTATGGCCGATGCTATCACCTCAAGCCCGAGGTAGTCCTGATGCTCGCCGAACAGACAGATGCGGCTGGGGGTGGAGGCTGTGACTTTCATATATTACCGTTCCTTTCAGGATGATGCGCGATGCCGGAATATCGCGGCGTTATCGCGTCCGATGATCTTTGCAAAAGCTATTGCCAACGTGAAAATTATATGTTATTATAATTATATCAGTTTTGACGCCGTTTGCGTTCAGTTTGAGATCAATTTGTTTCAGGAAAACGGCAAAGCTGAAAAAACGGGAGCAAAATCCGGGGCCGATGCAGTAAAGCTCGAAAAAAACGCTACTTATTTTATGAAACCAATCAAGAGGTCGATTTTGATTGTGAAAAGGAGAAGGAGCAATGAAAAAGAGAAACGTCGTAATAATATTCTCTGCGATACTCGCAGTGGCGTTGCTGTTCGGCGGATGTGCCGCAAGTCCGAAGAACAACTCCTACCTGGACGGAGCGGATTATTACAATAAGGATGACTCTTATACCTATAGCACCGAGAGCCCGAGGAGTTCCGATAAGGACCTCGAGCTGGAGGAGGAAATGAGCCCGGACGTCCCAAAGGAGAGCCCCGCAGAAGCCGTCAGAGAAATTGCGGCGAAGCGCAAGATAGTAATGACCGCCAGCTATACCGTCGAGACCAAGGGCTATGACGACAGCTACAAGGCGCTGCTTGAGCTGACCGAAAAATACGGCGGCTACGTCTCGGCGTCGGATTATCGCGGCATAAGCCTTGACAGCTACGGCAGCCGCTCGCGCTATTGCACCGTGACGGTGCGGGTGCCCGCGGAGAACTATCGCGTATTTACAGGCAGCCTTGCGGATATCGGCAACATATCCTACAGCTACGAATCCACCAACGACGTCACCACGCAATATTACGATCTTCAGGCGCGAATAGAATCGTTGCAGGTGCAGGAGAAACGCCTGCTTGAGCTGCTCGAAAAGGCCGAGACGGTGGAGGATATCCTCCAGATCGAGGCGCAGCTCTCCGACGTGCGCTATCAGATTGAGAGCTTCCAGACCAACTTCAAGGTGCTCAGCGATTCCGTCTCCTATTCGACCGTGACAGTCGAGCTCAAGGAGGTCATAGAGTACAGCAAGGAGCCGGTGAAGGAGCTCACCTTCGGCGAAAAGATAGTGCGCCGCCTTTCCGACGGCTGGGACGCGTTCGTCAAGTTCTGTCAGGGCTTCGTGCTGGTCGTGCTGGTTTGCCTGCCGTTCCTCGTGCTGCTGGGCATAATCGCCGTTGTGGTGGTGCTGATATGCATAAACGCAAGAAAGCGCCGCGAACGGAGAAGAGCCGCGATGATGCAGGAGGCACAGGCGGCGCAGGCGCAGCGCGCGGAGACCGGCGAACAGCCTGCGGACGAGCAGAAATAAACGTATCGTAAATCATCAGGCTTATAGGCGCTTTGACGCGGCGCGGGGCTTTCACGGTCCCGCGCCCTTTTATTGCATATGACAAAAACGCGCGCCGCGCCGGAGGTGAAATTTTGCTGAGGCAAGCATTGCAATATGCGCGGCGGTTTGGTATAATATCGATGTAAAGATACAAAGCGCAGCGGCATGGGCGCTTGTCATGCGCCGCTGCGCCGTTGTGTGCGTATCCATCCTCAAAGGAGGTCGTGTCCATGATAAAAGCGGTAATAGTAGGCTACGGCAACATCGGCAGGGCGGCTGTGGAGGCGGCGCAGGCGGCGGGAGACGTCGAGCTGCTCGGCATCGTCCGCAGAAGCAGCGACGAGAAGGAGCTGATGGGCGTCAAGGTCGTCACGGATATCTGCGAGCTCGGCGAAAAGCCGGACGTTGCGATACTGTGTACGCCGACAAGGAGTGTGCCGGAGCAGGCGAAGAGGTATCTCTCGATGGGCGTGTGTACCGTCGACAGCTTTGATATCCACACCGACGTGTGGGAGCTCAAGTGCGAGCTTGATGCGGTTGCAAAGGAGCACGGAGCGGTGTCGGTCATATCCGCCGGCTGGGATCCGGGCTCGGACTCCGTCGTGCGAGCGCTGCTGGAGGCCGCCGCGCCAAAGGGCATAACCTACACCAACTTCGGCCCCGGCATGAGCATGGGCCACACCGTCGCCGTCAAGTCCAAGGAGGGCGTGAAAAAGGCGCTCTCGATGACAATCCCGTTAGGAACCGGCATACATCGCCGCATGGTGTATATCGAGCTTGAGGACGGCGCGGAGCACGACGCGGTGGCCGCCGCGATAAAGAGCGACCCCTACTTCGCGCACGACGAGACGCACGTTGTCGCCGTGGACAGCGTGGACGCGCTGCTTGACATGGGGCACGGCGTAAAGCTTGTCCGCAAGGGCGTTTCCGGCGTGACGCAGAGCCAGCGCTTCGAGTTCGACATGCAGATAAACAACCCGGCGCTGACAGGCCAGATAATGGTGAGCGTCGCACGCGCAGCCCTCAGACAGCGCCCCGGCTGCTACACGATGATCGAGCTGCCCGTCGTCGACATGCTCGAGGGAGACAGAGAGACGCTTATCCGCCGCCTTGTCTGACGCGGCCGAACTTTTTTGAGGCCCGTCCGAAAAAATTTGGGTTTTGATATTGACAAAAGGCGAAACCAAGGGTATAATAGTTTGAGTAGCTTGGGAATGTGGTATAGTTATGCCCTGACACAGGGACGCCGCATTTGCACAGCCGTTGAGGAGATTGTATGCAGCTCGATATTAAGCAGCTTTTTGAGAACGAAGGGCAGAGGATACCCTTTGCCGGAGTGGTCGATTTTAGCGATCTTGAAATCGATGGACTAAAGCAGGCGAGAGTCGAGGGCGAGGCAGGAAACCGCTCGGGAATAGTGAGCGTTCGCTACAGTGCCGCGTGCCGCATGAACTACCTGTGCGACCGCTGCCTGAAGGAATGCACGGCGGATTTTGAATACAGCTTTGAGCATACGCTCGAAAGGGCGCTCCACAACAGGGACAGCGAAGGCTTCATCCTCGTCCCGGACGGGATCCTCGATATCGGGGCGCTCGCGAGGGAGGATGTGCTTCTGGAGCTTCCGTCGAAGCTTTTGTGTTCTCCGGACTGCAAGGGCCTTTGCAGCCGCTGCGGCAAAAACCTGAACGACGGAGACTGCGGCTGCAAAAATGACGTGACAGACCCAAGGCTGGCTGTTCTTAAGGATTTGTTAAAATAACGACGGTCGATATAGAAGGAGGTGCTGGACATGGCGGTACCCAAGGGTAAGGTTTCAAGAGCAAGACGTGATAAGAGGCGCTCCAGTGTTTGGAAGCTCCAGGCGCCCACGCTCACCAAATGCACCCAGTGCGGAGAGCTGACGATGCCTCACAAGGTTTGCTCCAACTGCGGTTTCTACAAGGGCAAGGAAGTTATCAAGGTAAATGCCGAATAATCTGCTCCTTGACAAAGACGGGCCGGTAAGCGCTGGTGTCGTCGCATAAAATTGCGGCGGATATGAGCTTTGCTCCGGTATCCGGATTTTTGAATCGCCAGGCAGTTGAAAACAGGAATCAAGGAGGGAGTTTCCCTCCTTTTTTTCTTTATTGTCTGGGGCTTCGCACGGGCTTGAGGGAGAACACCGATATGGTAAAATGTGTCGCCGTAGACGAGGGCTCGCCGGCGGCGAGGGCGGGAATAATGCCGGGAGACGTGCTCGTGAGCGTGAACGGCCACGAGATAAACGACGTGCTCGACTACGATTTTTATACGGCGGAGCGGCGGCTCGAGCTTATCACCGACCGAAACGGAGAGCTGAGCCGGTTGAGCCTGCGCAAGGGCGAATACGAGCCGCTTGGGCTGGAATTTGAGACGTATCTCATCGACAGGCAGCACCACTGCCGCAACAACTGCATATTCTGCTTTGTGGACCAGCTCCCCAAGGGGATGCGCGAGAGCCTCTACTTCAAGGATGACGACGAGCGCCTGTCGTTCCTGTTTGGCAATTATATCACGCTGACCAACATGAAAGAGAAGGACATAAGGCGGCTCATAGAGATGCACATAAGCCCGGTCAACGTGTCGGTTCACACCACCAATCCGGAGCTGCGCGTCAAGATGATGGGCAACCGCTTTGCCGGAGAAACGCTGCGCTATCTCGACATGATGGCCGAGGGCGGGCTGAAAATGAACACCCAGCTCGTGCTCTGTCCGGGAATAAACGACGGCGACGAGCTGCGGAGATCGATTGCCGACCTCGCAAGGCTGTATCCGGCGGTGGAGAGCATCGCCTGCGTGCCGGTCGGGCTGACAAAGCACCGCGAGGGTCTGTGCCGTCTGGAAAGTTATTCACAGAAAACCGCTAAAAATGTTATTGACATAATACACGAATCGAGCGATAATTTTAAGAGAGAGTACGGTACGCGGCTGGTCTATCCCTCGGACGAATTTTTTCTCAAGGCGGAGCTGCCGATACCTGACGAGGACTACTACGAGGACTTTCCGCAGCTTGCAAACGGCGTCGGGATGATAGCGCTGACGCGCTCTGAGTTCAGGGCGGCGATAAGGCTGAACGACGTTACCGAATCGCACAGGCGGGTCACGGTCGCGACAGGCGTTGCAGCGGGGCCGCTGCTTGGGGAGCTTGCCACGGCGGCGATGAGCATGATTAAGGGGCTGGAGATAACCGTCGTGCCAATAATCAACGACTTTTTCGGCCACACCGTCACCGTGGCGGGGCTTGTCACCGGAGGCGACCTGATCAGGCAGCTCAAGGGGCGCGACCTCGGCGATGAGCTGCTGATCCCGTCGGTCATGCTCCGGCACGAGCAGGACGTGTTTCTCGACGACGTCTCGCTCGACGAGGTTAAAGAAAAGCTCGGCGTCAGCATTCGGACCGTCGAGAATGACGGAGCGGAGCTGCTGGACGCGTTTCTGGGAGTATAAAAGCCCCGTCCGCCAAGTGCGGACATGAGAGAGGCAGGTTCAAAAGGATATGGAATTACCTATAATAGCGATAGTGGGACGCCCGAACGTGGGAAAGTCCGCGCTGTTCAACAAGCTGACAGGGCGCAGGATATCCATTGTTGAGGATACGCCGGGCGTCACGCGCGACAGGATATACGCCGAGTGCGAGTGGCTTGGCAAAAAGGTGCGGCTGGTCGATACCGGCGGCATCGAGCCGTTCTCCGGAGACATAATCCTCTCGCAGATGAGGAGACAGGCGCAGATAGCAATCGATACCGCCGACGTCATCATCTTCGTGACCGACATCCGCTCCGGAGTGACCGCCAACGATATCGAGGTCGCCTCGATGCTGCAAAAGAGCGGCAAGCCGATAGTGCTGTGCGTCAACAAGTGCGACAGCCTCGGCGAGCTGCCGCCGGATTTCTACGAATTTTACAATCTCGGCCTTGGCGACCCGATAGCCGTTTCGGCAGTCCACGGCCACGGCACCGGAGACCTTCTTGACGAGTGCTTTAAGCACATCGATTTCTCCGACCGCGAGGATTACGACGAGGCTCACGTAAAGGTCGCGATAATCGGCAAACCGAACGTCGGCAAATCCTCGCTGGTCAACCGCATTGCGGGAGAGCAGAAGGTCATAGTATCCGACATTGCCGGAACGACGCGCGACGCAACCGACACGGTGGTTGAAAACAGGCACGGCAAGTATGTGTTCATCGATACCGCCGGAATCCGCCGCAAAAGCCGCGTGGACGAGATGATCGAGAAATACAGCGTGCTGCGTGCCTATATGGCAGTGGATCGCGCCGACGTCTGCATTATCGTCATCGACGCGACGACCGGCTTCACCGAGCAGGACTCCAAGGTGGCGGGTTACGCACACGAGCAGGGCAAGGGCTGCATCGTCGCCGTCAACAAGTGGGATGCAGTGGAGAAGGACACCAACACAATGGCGAGCTTCCGCAAGGAGCTTGAACGCGACCTGAGCTTCATGTCCTATGCGCCGATCATATTCATCTCGGCACTGACCGGGCAGCGCGTGGAGCAGCTATATGACATGATAAATCTCGTCAACGCGAACAACGCCATGCGCATAACGACAGGCAAGCTCAACGATATCCTCGCAACCGCCACCGCACGCGTCCAGCCGCCCACCGACAAGGGCCGCAGACTGAAGATATACTATATCACACAGCCCTCGACCCGCCCTCCAACGTTTGTGCTGTTCGTCAACGACGACAGGCTTTTCCACTATTCCTACAAGCGCTATATCGAAAACCAGATACGCGAGACCTTCGGTATGGAGGGCACTCCGGTGCGGATACTGTCACGCGAGCGCGGCGAATAAAACAGAAAAAATATGATTAAGCTTCGGGAGAAACAGAGTTATGGAGATTTTTTTGGCCGGAGCCATTACGGCTATCGTATCCTACCTTCTTGGCAGCCTTAATTTTGCGATAATTCTCAGCCGCATCTTTAAAAAGGAGGATATCCGCAGCTACGGCAGCGGGAATGCGGGCATGACCAACATCCTGCGCACCTACGGGCTTTCGCTCGCGATACCGACGCTCATCGGCGATTTTGCAAAGGGCGCTGCGGCGGTGCTCATCGGCAGGTGGGTGTTCGACATGTTCGAGATAACCACGCTCAGCGGGCAGTATGTCGCGGGACTGTTTGTGCTGCTGGGTCATGTGTTCCCGGTGTTCTTCAAGTTCAGGGGAGGCAAGGGCGCGATGACGAGCCTTGGCATCATGTTCCTGATCAATCCGCAGGTGTTCGCTGTCGTCATAATAGTCGCGGCGCTGGTTATACTCACGACCGGCTATGTCTCGCTCGCGTCAATCGGCGGCGCCATCGTTTTTCCGCTGCTCACCTACATCATGACGGTCGGCAAGGGGGCCTCGCCGGTGATGGATTCGGTTTTCGCGCTGTTCTTTTCGGTCATCGTCATCGGGATGCACCACGAGAACATCCAACGGCTGATAAACGGTACCGAACGGAAGATATCAATCGGCCACAGAAAGGTTAAAGGTGAAAAGAATGAGGACAATGAAGACGGTGAGAAATAGTATGCTGGCGGCGGTCATATGCGCGGCGCTGGCACTGGCGCTTTCAGCGTGCATGTATCATTTCGGAGACGGTCTGGGCAGCGGCTCTGGAGATATCGGCGCGGGTCAAGCGTCGGAGAGCTCCTCGGCGGAGGACTCGGGGCCTGTTGAGAGCGCCGGGGAAGGCTCCGAGGCGCAGGAAAGCTCCGCTCCGGAGGAGAGCTCGCAGCAGGAGCAGCCGTCCGGGGAATCCGGACAGGAGGGCTCGGAGGCAGAGGAGCAGTCAAGGCAGGAGGAGGCCTCCGGGCCAGCCGAAGGCTCTCAGGAGGAAAGCTCCCGGACGCCGGAGCAAGCCGTTGACGGCGAGCTTATCGGCACGACCTCAAAGGGCTACGACATTGTCGTCAAGGATGGCATAACCTATGTCGGCGGCATACTTATCGCGAACAAAACCTACCCGCTCCCCAAGGACTACGGACCCGGCTTTACCGGAGGCACCTATAAGGCGTTCCAAGTGATGCAGGCGGACGCGGCGAAGGAGGGCGTGAGGCTTGAGATAATCTCCGGCTTCCGCAGCTATGAGCAGCAGCAGCGAACCTATCAGAGCTGGGTGAATACCTACGGACAGGAATACGCCGACACCATCTCGGCGAGGCCGGGCCATTCCGAGCACCAGTCCGGCTTGGCTATGGATCTCAACTCCCTAAAATTCTCCTTTGCAGACACAAAGGAGGGCAAGTGGCTTGCCGAAAATTGCTGGAAATACGGCTTTATCATACGCTACTCCAAGGACAAGGAGGATGTGACCGGCTACAAATACGAGCCGTGGCACGTGCGTTATCTTGGCAAGGAGACGGCGAAGGAGGTTTACGACAGCGGGCTTTGTCTTGAGGAATATCTTGGCATCGACTCGGAGTACAAGGACTGAGCGTTGGACTTGTCCATCGCGCTGCGGGCTGCGTGAAGCTCCTGAGGCTGTATTCGCAAAACGTGAAAACCGTCCGAAAAACGAAAAGAGAGCAACCCCGAGGGGCTGCTCTTTCTCTTGTTTTATTGGTACGGGAAGAGTCAACTCAGATAGCGCGAACAACCTTGTTGGAACGAAGGCAGCGCGAGCAGACGTTGATGTGACAGGGAGTACCGTTGACGATCGCTTTTACGCGACGAACATTAGGCTTCCAGGTTCTGTTGGAACGTCTGTGAGAGTGAGAGACCTTTATACCAAAGGTAACGCCTTTACCGCAAATTTCGCATTTAGCCATAGTTGCACCTCCTTCGGCAATCGAACATAACAAAGATATTTTAGCAGATATCGCGAAGAAATGCAAGTGGTTTGGAGAGTTTATTTTTGAAAATTGTAAAATTTCTTGAAAAAGATGGGTTACAGGCGGCCTGAGACTTGTATTTTTCCCGCGGGAACGGTATAATATTCATAACCTCAGACGTTGGAAAGGGTTTTGCGAATGTCTTTGTTTTCGCTTGATATATCGGAGGCGCTGTATGAGATTGTCATACGGGCGGTGGTTGCGTTCACGGCGCTGCCGGTGCATGAGTTTGCGCACGGATACGTCGCGTACAGGCTTGGCGACGACACCGCGAAGCGTATGGGACGGCTCACGCTCAACCCGTTCAGGCACTTTGATCCGCTTGGCACCACGGCGATGATACTCATAGGGTTCGGATGGGCGCGGCCGGTGCCGATAAATGCCTCGCGCTTCAAGCACCCGAAGTACGGCATGGCGCTCTCGGCGCTGGCGGGGCCTGCCGCGAACTTTCTGCTGGCGCTTTTGCTGATGATATTATATAAGGGCGCCTTCGCAATCGCTGCGGTGCACCCGAAAGCCGTGGCGGCCATGACCGTCGCGGTGAACATTCTGGCGGTGATGATAAGCATCAATGTGGCGCTTGCGGTGTTCAATCTTTTGCCGGTGCCGCCGCTCGACGGCTCGCGGGTGGCGTCGATGTTCCTGCCGGAAAAATGGTACTTCGGGCTGATGAGGTTCGAGCGCGTGATTTTTATCGCGCTGATAATCGTGATGTACCTCGGACTGCTGGACAAGCCGCTCGCCGCGGCGCGGATATGGATGTTCAGGGCGCTGGACTGGCTGACGCTTCCGGTGGATCTTGTTTTGGGGCTAAGGGTCTGAGGAGCGGAGATGGAGCTTAACTTTAAAACGGCGGATTACGAGGGTCCGCTCGACCTGCTGCTGACGCTGATAGCGCGGCATAAGATAGACATACTCGACATAAACATCACCGAGCTGCTCTCGCAATATCTGGCGGAGATAGGGAACCTCGACGCCGCCGACATGGAGACGGCGAGCAGCTTTCTCGAAATGGCGTCGAGGCTGGTATACATAAAGACCGTGTCGCTGCTGCCAAAGCACGAGGAGGAGACGCAGCAGCTCAAAAGCGAGCTTAGCGGACAGTTGTTGGAGTATCAGCTCTGCAAGGAGGTCGCGGCGATGCTTGGAAAGCTGTATATCGGCGGCGACGTGTTCGTGCGCGAGCCGCAGAAGCTGGAGGGCGCGCGGGAATACGTCGCATTTCACCCGGCTTCGGAGCTTGTGGCGGCGTATATGAGCGCGCTTGGCAAAAAGCAGCGGCGCCTGCCTCCGCCGCAGTCCGCGTTCAGCGGGATAGTCAGGCGGCGGGTGGTCTCGGTCTCGTCAAGGATAGTACACATAATGCGCAGGCTCTATGGCGAAAGCGCGGTCGCGGCCGCGTCGATAATGGACGGCTGCACCGACCGCTCGGAGCTTGTCGCAACCTTTTTGGCGGTGCTGGAGCTGATCAAGAGCGGCAGGATCGCGATAGACGACGGCGACGTCATTCATTTGACCGGAAAGGCAGCCGATGGCATCTTCGAGCTGGAGATATCCTCCGAGGCTGACGCGGCGGAGCCGGAAAAAATCGATGAAGAAGCTACGATAACGGAGATTTTACAGTGATAAATGCGGAAGAAGCATCGGCGGCAAGAGATTATATGAGCGCGATAGAGGCGATACTCTTTGCGGGAGGGGATCCTATACCTCTCGGAAGGCTGGCGGCGGTGCTCAACGTTGCTCCGGCGGATGCAAAGAGCTATGCCGAAGCGCTTGCCGGGGAATATGAGACGCAGCAACGCGGGATCCGCGTGGCGCGGCTCGGCGGCAGCTATCAGATGTGCACCTGCGAGCGATACGCCGAATATGTGAAAAAGGCTCTGGAGATACGGCGCAGCGCGACGCTCTCGCAGGCGGCGACAGAGGTGCTGGCGGTCGTTGCATATAACCAGCCGGTGACAAAGGCGTTCATCGAACAGGTGCGCGGAGTGGACTGCTCAGGCGTCATCAACAATCTGATGGAAAAGGAGCTGATCGAGGAGGCGGGCCGCCTTGAGCTGCCCGGGCGCCCGATAGCTTACAGGACAGGCTACAATTTCCTGCGCTGCTTTTCGCTCAGCTCCATCGACGAGCTGCCGCCGGTCGAGAGCGCGGAGGACCGGAGCGAGGACGATGAGGAACGGGACGACGGACTCTTCGGACTGGTCGAAAGAGAGGACGCTGCGCCGGAAGGAGGCGGGACATGACGGGATGGATCGTTGCCGGAGGAATATTGCTGCTTCTGGCGCTGCTGCTGTGTGCGCCGGTCTGCGCGAATATCGTCTACGACGGTGAATTTACGGCGGACGTCTCGTATATTTTTCTGAAATTCCGGGTGTTCCCGGCAAAGCCGAAGGACGAGACGAAAAAAAAGAAAAAGCCGAAAGAGACGAAAAAAAAGGAGCCGGAGGAGAAAGAGACGCTCGGCGAGAAGCTGGAAAAGCTCCAAAAGACCGTCGAATCGGTGAAGGAGCTGATGGCCGCGGCAAAGGGGCCGCTCAGGCTGCTGCTTAAAAGCATAGCGCTGTTCCGGCTGGAGCTGCGGATCGTGATAGCGGGCGAGGACGCGGCAAAGACCGGCGAGAGCTACGGGAAGCTCTGCGCCGTGACGTATCCGCTGGCGGAGCAGCTCAGGCGCATAAAGCGTCCGTGGCATGAGGACATTTCCATATGTCCGGACTTCATCCGACAGGACAGCTCCGTCAATGCGCGGGCAAAGCTGGGGATAATGCCGGTATCGGTTATCGCGGCTGTGATAGCTTTCGCATTCAGCTATATCGGGGTAAGCATTAAAGGCAACATACAAAAAACAACGGCGCGCCGCAATGCGGCTCTGAAACGCCGTACACAGGAGGAACAGACATGAGCGAAAAGAATGTGGGAAATATGATCGACGTATCGCTGAAAAATCTCAAGGGGCTTGCGGACTCCAATACCGTTATCGGCGACCCGATAGCGCTTCCGAACGGCGTGACGGTGGTTCCGGTATCGAAGATGTCTTTCGGCTTCGGATCGGGCGGCTCCGACCTGCCCACCAAAAACGCCGGAAACAGCGAGCTGTTCGGCGGAGGAGTGGGCGGAGGCGTGACTGTCCAGCCGCTTGCATTCATCGTGACCTCCGGCAATGATGTGAAGATCATGGAGCTGCCCACCAGCAACAACGCGGGCGACCGGGTAATCAACATGGTTCCGGGCATAATCGATAAGATCAGCGCTTTTATCGACAAAAAGAAGAAGGAAAAGGAAGGCGGCGAGGAAGAGGCCGTCGATGCCGCCGAGGAAAAATAAACGCGGCATAACCGCTGCGCCGTCCGCATAGATTTGGTTATCGAGATCGTGGCGGGTGGTACGTATGTTGAGTTCACATGGCGGAAAGGCGCTTGCGCTAATGCTGGCGGCGGTGCTGACGCTGCTTCCGGTGTGTTTTGGTGTTGTCTGCGAGGGGGCGGTCATGCCGTCGGTGCAGGCGAAGGCGTTTATCGTGACGGACGCCGCGAACGGCAGAGTGTTGTTTGCACGGAACGCCGACGAGCGGCTGCCTGTGGCGAGCACGACAAAAATAATGACGGCGCTGATAACGCTGGAGCAGCCGGGGCTGGACGAGAAATTTACTGCGGACGAAGCGGCGCTGCACGTTGAGGGGAGCTCTATGGGGCTGCGCGTCGGCGACACGGTGACGCTGCGCGCGCTCGCCGCAGGAATGCTCGCCGCCTCCGGCAACGACGCTGCGAACGCCGCGGCGGTGAGGATAGCCGGAGGCATCCCGGATTTTGTGGCGCTGATGAACAGGCGCGCGCAGGAGCTGGGGCTTTACGGCACGCATTTTGCAAATCCCTCCGGGCTTGACGCCGAGGATCACTATTCCACTGCGAGCGATCTCGCCGTTCTGACGCGCGAGGCACTCAAAAATTCGGATTTTGCGGCGATGTGCGCACAAAAACGTGTGGAGGCCGAGTTTGGCTCGCCTCCGTATATACGTGCGCTCAAAAACCACAACAAGCTGCTGGAGCTTTACGACGGCGCGATCGGCGTCAAGACCGGCTACACCAAAAAGGCGGGCAGGTGTCTTGTCTCGGCGGCGGAACGGGACGGAGTCACGCTGATTTGCGTGACTCTCGGCTGTCCGGACGACTGGAACGCACACATGGCCGTTTACGACTGCTGTTTTGCGGCGTTCAGCGCGCATAAGCTGACGGCGCTGCTGCCGGAGGTGTATGCTCCGGTGACAGGTGCGGAGACGGGTCAACTGCGGCTGCGGGCGTCCGAAGGTGTGTGTGCAGCGCTGACCGACGAGGAATATTCACGTGTGACGGTGCGCGTCTATGCTGCTAAATTTTTATTTGCACCGGTTAAAAAGGGCTATCTTGCCGGATATGCAATATTTTTGCTGGACGGCATGGAGGTTGGCAGAGTGGGACTCGAAGTCCCCGACTCCTACGCCGGGTAATGCTCGGTTATAAGTCCGCGGTTCGCGCCAAAGGCGCTTACGTTATCGAGTGCGCTGGCTGGCTCGCGCGGCGAAAGGTAGAATCACTTTCGCGCCGCGGGGATGAACGCTGCGCAACAGCAAACGTAAGAAACCGTCGCTTGCGCCGGTTTCGCCCGCGGATATGCCAGCGGGCGCTGCCCGCCGCGGCCGGGCAATGCCCGGTGATATAGCCGCGGTTCGCGCCAAAGGCGCTTACGCTATCGAGTGCGCTGACTGGCTCGCGCGGAGTTGAGTGGTTCTATCTTTTCTTATAGTTGGCTTTGTTTTTCGCCTATCGGCGAGGATAAACTGCCCTTTGACGCTGGCTTGCGCTCATGCCGCGCGGGCACTTACTTTCGTTTTGCGACGAAAGTAAGCAAAGGCGCACCAAAGAGAG
>CANNTZ010000016.1 GCA_947522735.1 uncultured Oscillospiraceae bacterium
GCTCCATGCTCTGTATGGCAGTTCTTATCTTCGTCATGACCACGGCAGTCATGGGATGCTATCAGAAGGAGGTGGAGCCTTCCGACGTATCCGACAATCCGTCCACGCCCTCTGCATCCAGCACGGTGGAGTCGCAGCCGACCACTATCCCGGCAGGCGAAGTCATCCCCACGATAGACAGGCAAGCAAAACTGGCGGAAGCCAGAGCGAAGAATCCCGACACAGTGGCGTGGTTGTATATTCCCGGTGCAGAGGTGGACGATCCCGTGATGCAGGCGGAGGACAACGGCTATTACCTGAAGCTGGACGAAAACGGCGAGTACGCAATGTGGGGCTGCTATTACGCCCATTGTGAAAACCAAATCGGCGGCAGGGACGAGCTGGACAAAAACACCACCGTTTTCGGCCACTCTGCAAACAACAGTGACCCGGACGGGCCGAGGTTCACCAAGCTCTTCCGCTATATGGACGCGGACTTTGTGAAGGAGCACCCGTATATATATCTCTCCGTGGATGGCGAGGATATGATTTTTCAGATTACAGCTCTGTTCGTCACGGATATTGAGTTTGACTATATTGCGCCCAATCCCACGGGAAACGATCTTACCGGCTTCTTTGAGACGGTTGCGCGGAAAAACTGGCTGGATTTTGACGGCGTGACCTTCACCGAGGAGGATACCGTTCTGACCCTTTCCACCTGTTGCATGAAGTACGATGAAGCCAACACCGGCAATCAGCGGCTGGTGGTCATGGCAAAGCTGCTGCCGGAAAGGGCAACCGCGCAGGAATTCGGCGTGTCACTTGTGGAAAAGCCTGAAATGCCCTGAAACACAATATGACGAAACGCACATGTGTCAGCAGCGTTACCGGACTGATAAGCGGAAACAGGACGAAGATATCTGCGGGAACTATAAGAGGCGTACCCATGACCGCCCGCCAGATCCGATACCGGCGCCAAGCAGCGGATAGGAACGGCAAAAATTTTTGTACCTCTATCACTTCTTTATCACATATGAGCAAGCGGCCTGAGCTTCACGCAAGGCAGCCGCGTGAGGCAAAAAATAATTTGTATGCCGAAAGGATATTTTTCTCATAATTATTTGACAGCCGCGCAGCAAATGTGATATTATATATTTTAGAGAGATCGACCGTATTATTTAAAAGAACGGCATACCGGTGCGGTCATTTTTCGCAAGAAAATTTTTTAGGAGGATGGAATAATGTTGGATACCAACAGAAGATTCTGGAAATGGTTTTTCCTGTCAATGATCACCCTCGGCATTTATGATCTCGTGTTCATGTGCAAGTATGCCAGAGACCTCAACGTCGTCTGCAAGGCTGACGGAAAGAAGACGATGAACTACATAGGTATGCTTCTGCTCACCATAATCACCCTCGGTATCTACGGTATCGTATGGTATTACGGCGTTGGCAAGAGGCTGGAGCAGGGCGCGATCATGCGCGGACTCCCGCCCATGACCAGCGGCGGCTCGATACTCTGCTGGCGGATTCTTGGCGCCTGCATCGTCGTCGGTCCGTTCGTGGCACAGGCAAAGATGATAAACGCCCTCAACGCACTGTGCGTGGACTACAACGCAAAGGGTTGCTGAGCGCGTGACATATGCAAAGCCCGCGGACCTTTAGGTCCTTTTGGCTGCCGAAGCTGATTATCGCTGCGGTTGTCGCCGCAGCGATAGCGTTGATGTCGATGACAGGCATCGGCTGCCCCATTCGCTTTCTGTTTGGAATCCCCTGTCCCGGATGCGGGACCACCAGAGCCTGCGCTGCCGCGCTGCACGGAGATTTTATCGAAGCGCTGCGCTGGCAGCCACTGTTCCCGATTGCCGTTCCCGGGTTCATTTATATCGCTCTGGGGGAATATCCCCTGTTCGGCAGCGTTCGGCGTGAGACAGTGTTCTGCATCCTCGCCGGCGTGCTTCTTCTTGCCGTATATATTGCGCGCATGTTTTTTGCGGAGAGGCTGGGGCTACATCCCATCGAGCCCGGCGAGGGCGTCGTTTTAAAGCTGTTTCACAGAATTTTTGAGAGGTGTTTGAAATGATCGAAAAGAAAAACTGGGTGACTGTATTTCTGCTGAGCATCATAACTTGTGGTATCTATGGCATCGTCTATTTCTGCCAATATGCCAAAAACGTGAATACCGTCTGCGAGGGCGACGGCAAGAACACCAAGGGCTACATAGTTGCGCTTCTGCTCTCCGTAATCACCTGCGGCATCTATCAGTGGGTTTGGCTGTACGGTATCGGCTCCCGTCTCGAGCAGGCCGGCAAGCGCTATGGCGTCAACTGCCAGTCCGCCATCGTCTATCTTTTGATCTCTTTTGTTCCCGTTTACAACATTTACTACATCGTCAACAACATGAACGAATTTGCCGACAAGATCAACGGCTGAGTTTCCGAATATTTTTCGCCCGCCGGTCAACGCTGCCCGGCGGGAATTTTTTGGCATTTTTGCGCGGCTGCACTTGAAAGGGATCCGATAAATGATATACTGGATAATAGCGGCATGGTGTGCGCTGCTCTCGGCGGTGGGCTTTGCGATGTGCGCGGTGGATAAATCCTGCGCCAAGCGCGGACGCCGCCGTATCCGCGAGCGCACCCTGTTCCTGACTGCGGCGCTCGGCGGCTCGCCCGGAGTTTGGGTGGGCATGTACGCTTTTCGCCACAAGACAAAGCACAGAAGCTTTGTCCTTGGCATACCGGCCATAATTGTTGGGCAGGCCGCAATAATTATACTTTCGGTATATTTTGGCATATTATAAACAAAATTGAACAGGGGGAATTATCATGGCGTTCGACGTGAAGGCGAAGATCGAGGAGATCTATAACAAGCTCAAAAGCGACGACAAGCTGCTCAAGAAATTCTGGGACGAGCCGGTCAAGACCATAGAGGGCCTTGTTGGCATCGATCTTCCCGACGACAAGATAGAGCCCGTTATCGACGGCCTCAAGGCAAAGCTCTCTGCGGACAAGCTCGGTGAGCTTGCGGGCGGACTTTTCGGTAAAAAATAATTGCCAGGACGCTCCTGCGGCGGTCAAGACATCGCCTCAGGAGCGTTTTTGCCCGCAAAAACCCAAAGACCGCAGTCGGAGATATCCGGCTACGGCCTTTGGGCTGTGTTTGAGGGTCTATACATGAAGAAAGAAGCTATCTTTATTATCGGCGCATATCCCGCTGCCGCGTGAAACGTTTCGCGGCGGCCATATCATATGCTTTGTAGACATAATAATGCGAAAACCTTAAAATAATCTTAAATTCAGCGGCTGCGTCCCGCACAGCACAGATATTTTTACAAAAATATTTATTTTTTACACAGCGCAACATTCGTGCAGCTGTCGTATGGCGGGATATTGACTGCAACGAGCTCGTTTAAAGAGGTGGGGATGTTTTTGCCGACAAAATCGGCGCGTATCGGAAGCTCGCGGTGGCCGCGGTCGATGAGCACGGCAAGCTGAATGACGCTCGGACGCCCGAGAGAGAATACGGCGTCGATGGCGGCGCGCACGGTGCGGCCGGTGAAGATGACGTCGTCCACAAGCACCAGCCGCGTGTCCGATATCTCAAAGTCGATATTGGCGGAGTTGACCTGCGGCATATCGGCAAGCTGCGAGAGATCGTCGCGGTAGAGCGTTACGTCCAGCATACCGACCGGCGGGCGCGTGCCGCAAAAGCGCTCTATCCTTTCGGCAAGCAGCTTCGCAAGAGGGATGCCGCGCCGTTTGATTCCGACAAGGCACAGTCTGCCCGGCGCACGGCTCTCGATTATCTCGTGCGCAATGCGTGTGAGCGCGCGGTTCACAGCCGCCTCGTCCATTATCACGGTGAAGTTTTCAGCCAATTCAACACACCTCCGCGTGTCTGCGTCTGCGGTTACTGCTGCTGCACGCCCTCGACGAGATAACTCGCTTCGACGTCGGCGATATGCAGCTTGACGGCGAGCGGATAGCGTTCGTAGGCGTGGTTTATCGCATATTCGCCGCCCTTCGCGGCGCAGTCAAAGCCGCCCATGTGCCAGCGTATCGCGACTGCCTCGGCGGGCTTGAGCTTGAGAAAGCGCTCGATCATGAACACGGACTTTTCGCCGTGACCATAGGGGAAGCTGTCCTCGATGGTGTAATAAGGCACCGCTTCCCAGCGGCCGGTCTCGTTGTTCTTGACGTTGCGGGTGGATATCTTGTAAAAGCCGGATTTGCAGATATCATGCAGCAGTCCGCAGATAGCGAAGCTTTCGCGGCTGTCGGTCTCGGGGTCAAAGTAGCGCAGCATAGCGTTGTAGACGTTGATGCTGTGCATGACCAGCCCCTGCTCGCAGGCGCAGTGGAACTTGGTGCTGGCGGGCGCGGTGAAAAAGTCGGTGCGTCCAAGCCATTCGAGCAACTGCACCGAGCCGCTGCGCTCGATGTTCTCACGGTATATGCGGCTGAATTCTTCCTTGTAATCCATTGTGACCATCCTTTTCCGGAAGTGATATGCTTTACAGCAGATAGGTGCTCTTGGACTGGAGCGCCGGGAAATCCCACTGGCGCAGCGCCTCGTAGACGGCGATAGCGACGGAGTTCGACAGATTCAGGCTGCGCGCGTCGGATATCATCGGAATACGCAGGCAGCGGTCGAGCTCGCCACGCAGCAGCGTCTCGGGAAGCCCTGCGTCCTCGCGGCCAAAAAAGAGATAGCAGCCGTCGGTATAGCATACGTCGGTGTAGCGCTTGGGGGCCTTGGTGGTGAAGAAGTGATATTCGCCGGAGTTTTTCGCGAAAAAGTCCTCCAAGCCGTCGTACCACGTTATATCCAGAAGATGCCAGTAATCAAGTCCGGCGCGCTTGAGCTTCGCGTCGTCCACAACAAAGCCCGCGGGGCCGACGATGTGCAGCCTGGCGCCTGTGACGGCGCAGGTGCGCGCGACGTTCCCCGTGTTCTGGGGTATCTGCGGCTCTACGAGCACGATGTTGAGCGCTTTTGTTGGCGTTGGGGCTTCGGACATTTGATATTGACCTCGGATACTATTTTAGCCGGATTGTTCCGGCGACGGTTACGATGAGGAGCCAGCAGAGCTGATAGACCATCACGAAAAGCGCGCTCATGCTGGATATGCCGCCGATAAATGCGAAGAACGCGACGAGTGCGCAGCCTATCACCATTCCGGCAAGCTGGAGCATGACCGCCGCGGAGACCCTGCTGCGGACGGAGAAGGCGGCGGAGATGACGCGTGCAAGCGAGGCGGCGGTGTTGCCGGCGGCGGCCTTTGCGGGCAGGCTTGGGCGCGGCGCGCAGACGGAATTAAACTCGCTCTGATATCTGGAGGAGACGATGTTTATGCGATCCTCCGGGAAGCTGAACAGCTCGGAGAGCATCCGGGCAGTGACGTTCGGATCCGTGGAGCTGACGGAGACTGAGACGCCGCGCCGCTTGAGGATGGCGAACGCCTCGCGGGATTCCGCGGAGGGCTTGTAGCTGAGCACGAACATCGCGGTCAGCTCGCCGGAATTGGAGAGATAGATCACGTTTTGCCCAGCCGAGGTATAGCGGCGCTCGTATTCGATGTCTGGCGTCTCAACGCCGTGGTGCTCAAGCAGCGTCCGGTTGCCTATCAGCACGCGCTTGGAGTTGACCCACGCGGAAAGCCCCATGCCGTCCTCGTAGACGAGGTTGTCGTAGCTTTTGAGCATGGCGGTGTTGCCGGAGATCACCTTTTCAAAGATGAAGCTCAGCGTATTCTTCACCTGGCAGATGACGCTCGCGGTGTCGAGCAGCGCCTCGTCAACACGGCCACGGGAAAAGGTCTTGATGGCGTGCAGCTCGATATCGCCGGGACGGAAGATGTCGGTAGCGTCGAACAGCACAACGTTGGTCTCGGCTATCTCCTCGGCTGCGGTGTAGCTCGCAAGCATCGCGCCGTCCTGGCGGAGAGACTTGCAGGCGGAGCTGAGCGGCAGCGCCGCGGCAAGCGTCGAGGTGAACGGTGCGCCGATAGCGGTGAGCGCCGCAAACGTGGTGAAGCTCAGAAAGATATCGCGGCGGACAATATAGAGTGCGACTGCGACGGCAAGCGACGCGATAATGGCGATGGGCGCCGCGGTGCGATAGAGATTGTCGGCGAAATCGTCATCGTAGGAGAGTCCGAGGAATCCGGAGAGTAGCTCAGTCCTGGCCGCGCCCGCTATCATTCCCGGCTCGTCGCGGCGCACGCCTGTCAGGCGCTTGCGAAGATCGGGATCCTCTGCCAGCGCGACGCCGTTCTTTTCTCCGGCGGCGCCGACTATCTCAAAGTTGCCGGAGATGCGTTCGAGGGTGCTAAGCTTGCCGATGGTGTTGAACACCAGCGCAAGCGCCGGGATCCAAAAGTATATGTTGGCGGGCACGATGGTTATCCTGTCGGCGAGGACGACCATAGAGACGGCGTGGATGAGCGTCGCCACGGTGCAGACCGAGACAAGGGTGTCGCTGTTGGCGCGGCGCTTGAGCAGCGCGAGCAGTCCGCCGCCGACCGGCACATGGCAAACGAGCACGATTGCGCAGAGCAGCAGGATGTTGACGATGAAGAACAGCGAGTTATCGCCTTCGCCGAAAGCAAGCGAAACCGGGAGCTTCACAAAACCAGCCGCGTTCAGAGCGGTCACCACCAGCGCCACACAAAGCGCCGCAGTTGTGACAAGGCGCAGCACCAGAGAATTTTTCTGCCGCCAAAAGTCACGGATCACGCTGTCATTCTGGTCGCGGGAGGTATATTCGTCGATATCGTCGGTATCGGCTGCGCCAGGGCCGTCGTCCTTGGCTGCTGGGCGGTATTTTTCGTATTCCTCGCGCGCCCGCGTCACGGAGGGTGTCTCGTGGACATAGCGTCGCGCCTCCGGCGCCTCCGCCTTCGGCACGTCCGGCTCGTCGTCACCGCTCCTGTCCAGCGAAAAGCTGCTTATTTTATACGAGCGCTGCCGCTTGAGCTCCTCATAATCAGTCGCGACGGAGCTGCCTCCGTTCCCCGCCTGTGCTTCTGCGGCGCGCGCGACGGAGCTCGGAAAAACCCTATGCTCCTCCGCCTGCCTGCCGGCGTCGGCTTCAGGCTCCTTAGAGGGGGCGGAAAACCGTCCGGGCTGTGCGGTGGCGCGCAGCGGCTCGTAATCGTCGCCGTCGTCCTCCTCGGAAACAACGGTGAACGCGCCGCCACGCTGCGGCTTTTGCTCCGTCTTTTTGGCGCGGCGCGGCTTTGGCGTCTCGACCTCCTTAGGGCGGAAAAAGTCCTGAAGCGTGTCGTCTATCTGTATGCGGCGCTGGGCCATCGGCTCGTCGCGATAATCGTCGGTATAGGTCGGCATTGGCTGCGCGTCCTTCTGCGTGATGCGCGCAGTGCGCGGGACATAGGGCTCCGGAGGCTCCGGCTCGCTGTATTTCTGCTTTTGCTGCGCGGCGCGCGCCTCCTCGTTTTCCCGGATAAGGCGCTCCCTTGCGGCAAGCTTCTCCCGTTCGGCGTATTCACGGACAAACCGGTCGTATTCAGCGTGCTCATTCTGCGGCTGCTCCGGCTTCTCCGGCTGCTCGCCGCGCCCGGATGACTGCTTCACCTTATCCAGCTCGGCGGTCGCGATGCCGTGCTTGGGTATGTATTCGCCGTCCTCGCGCGCATCCGGGCGATGCACAGGCGCTTCCTCCTCCACGCCGGAGAGCCTCGCGCTCTTTTTGCGTTTTATCTCGTTGAGTATGTCGTCTACGTTGTACTTGTTATCCATATTCAAATACGCTCCGTTTCTCGAAAATCCGGTGACGTTTGTTTACTTCCCGGCCGCCTTGCGCTGCCGCGCCGCCTCGTACATGATTATTCCCGCAGCGACCGACGCGTTGAGCGAATTGACATGACCGTTCATCGGCAGAGACACCACCGCGTCGCAGCTCTGCCTGACGAGGCGTCCGACGCCGCGCCCCTCCGAGCCGACTACGATGCCGGTTCCGCCGGTATAGTCCGCAGTGTTCCAGTCTGCGCCTCCGGCGTCCGCCGCGAACAGCCAAAGCCCTTTCTTTTTCAGCGCCTCCATCGTCTGCACGAGGTTTGCGACACGCACGACCGGGATGTGCTCGACAGCTCCGGCCGACGCCTTGCATACCGCCGGGGTAAGTCCGGCGCTGCGGCGCTTTGGCAGGATTACGCCGTGCGCTCCGCAGGCCTCGGCGGTGCGGATTATCGCGCCAAGATTATGCGGATCCTCGATCTCATCGCAAATTATGACAAAGGGCGCCTCAGCCCGGGCCTCTGCAAGCCCGTAGATATCCTCAAGCTCGCTGTATCGGAACGCCGCCGCCACTGCGACCACGCCCTGATGGCTTTCGACGCCGCTGAGCTCGCGCAGCTTTTCGGCGCGCGTCTCCTTGACGGGAATCCCGCGCGATTTTGCGATGGATATTATCTTCAGCGCGCTTCCGGAGGGATTGGCGCCGACATACAGTGTGTCGAGCTCCCTTCCTGCGCCAAGCGCCTCCATCACAGGGTTGCGTCCGTATATTATTTCGCTTTTGATGTCGTCCTCACGTTCAGGCATGTTTTTCTCCGATTTAATTCTTGACTGTCTGTCGATTATTATAATTAGTTTTATTATATCATATCTGCCGCAAAAAAGAAATAGCGGAATGCTTTTATTTACGATTATTTGCTGTGAGGTCACTGTGAAATAAAACCGGACAAAAAGAAAAGAGCCACGGCAGGCGTGGGATAATTTAAGCAACCACACGCCAGAAACCACGGAGGCCTGCCATGACTCAGGAACAATATATCGAGGGACAAAGAAAATCCGACGCCTGACGCAAGAAAAACGGATGCAAATCGAATTATCGCCGCGGCAGCGACTGCCGAAAAGACAATCGCCGGGAAAGCCCTAACCAACGCCGCTACGGAGCCATTTATGGCCGTCCCGCCTGATATTGCAGCTCGGAGCACAAATAAAATTGCCGAAAAAGGCCTTTCCAGCGTTGCAAAGCCGCGCATTTTGTATTATAATAGTATAAGTAAAATTACAAGTGGTAAACTTATTTTATTAGGAACACCACGCCGGTCGTTATCAGCAGTACGATGATCCCGCTTAGCATGACGCCGAGCAGTATCGCGAAGAACGATTTCTTCATCCTGAGCTGGAGCACCGCGGCGACGAGAGCGCCGGTCCACGCGCCGGTTCCCGGCAGCGGTATTGCGACGAACAGCAGCAGCCCGAGCAGCTCGTAGTTGCCGATCTTCATCGCCTTGCGGTTTGCGCGGTCGATGATTTTCTGAAAAAATCCGCCGATCCGCGGAAGCCTTGCGCACCATGCCAGCACCTGCTTTGCAAACAGGATTATCAGCGGCACCGGCAGCATGTTTCCCGCGACGCACAATATATAATTCAGCCAGTTCGGCAGCCCGAGCGCCGCTCCGATGGGTATAGCGCCGCGCAGCTCCACAACGGGCAGCATCGATACGAACAGCACCCACAATATGTCCTTCGGTTCGACCAAAAAGAGTCCCCCAATCCAATCGCGATCTCTTTTATTCTATACTATAATATATAATTGGCGGCATGTAAAGAGTTATTTCATATAGTAAGAGATAATTGCTCAAAAATTAAGAATTTTGCAATCCAATATAAAGTGGCGCTTTCGGGCGGATATTGCTGCGCGGCGCCGCGGAAAAGGAGCAGAGCATGAAATTTATCCTTGTTCCGGACTCGTTCAAGGGCACGGTCGGCGCGTCGGAGGTCTGCCGCATCATGAGCGGAGCGTTAAAGCGGCACATCCCGCGCTGCGAGACGGTGTCCTTTCCTGTAGCCGACGGCGGCGAAGGCACCGTAGCGTGCTTTGTCGAGGCGATGCACGGCGAGCTGCGGCAGCTTGAGGTGAGCGGGCCGTTTTTCGGGCGCGTTCCCGCGTTTTATGGCGTTGTGACCGGCCCCGGGGGCAAAAAGACCGGCATCATCGAGATGGCCGCCGCCGCGGGCTTGCCACTTGCCGAAAGGACCAACAGCGGACGCGACCCGCTCAAGGCGACGACCTACGGCGTTGGCGAGCTGATGCTTGCCGCGGTGCGCGAGGGCTGCGAAAAGCTGATAGTCGGGCTTGGCGGCAGCGCCACCAACGACGGCGGCTGCGGAGCCGCGGCAGCGGCGGGCGTAAAATTCCACGACGCCGACGGGCGCGAGTTTATTCCCGTCGGCGGCACGCTTTGCGATATAGCGGGGATAGACGTCTCCGGGCTGGACGAGGCGCTGAAGGGCGTTGAGATTGTTGCGATGTGCGACGTAGACAACCCTCTGCACGGCAAAACCGGAGCGGCGTACATCTTTGCCCCGCAAAAGGGTGCGGATGCACCGGCGGTAGAGCTGCTCGACCGCAATCTTGTCGCGCTGGACGACGCCTTTGAGCGCGAGCTTGGGCTCTCGCTTGGAAGCGCTCCGGGCGCCGGAGCAGCCGGCGGAATGGGCGCGGGCATGACGGCCTTTTTCGGCGCGAAGCTTGTCAGCGGCATCACCGTCGTGCTCGACACGGTCGGCTTTGACGAAGCGCTCGACGGTGCTGCGGCGGTGTTCACAGGCGAGGGGCGCATCGACGGGCAGAGCGTGCGCGGCAAGGTGATATCCGGCGTTGCTCAGCGCGCAGCGAAAAAGGGAGTGCCGGTCATCGTCGTCGCGGGCGACGCGGACGACGGCGTCGAGGCCGCATACTCTCTCGGAGTGACCGCGATATTCAGCACAAACCGTGTGGCAAAGCCGTTTTCGGAGATAAAGCATCTGAGCGCCGCCAATCTTGCTTTCACAATGGACAACATCGCGCGAATGCTCGCGCTTTCCGTGGAGAAAAACGAGCGCATCGAGCTGCCGGAAATCGAGACGCCGCGGCTGCTTCTCAGGCGTTTTCGCCCGGAGGACCGCATCGGGCTTTTCGAGATACTCTCCGATGAGCAGACGACGCTTGACGGCTGCGGATTCCACGCTTTCAAGGCGATGGACGGAGACTACGAACGGCTGATGGAGCGCTTTGCTGAGCAAAACCGCTACTGCGTCGTGCTCCGCGAGACCGGGCGCATCACCGGCACGGTGGTTCTGATGCGGGAGGAGCGCGCGGTCCCGGCGTATGAGCTTGGATTTATGGCGGCCCCCTCGCAGCAGCGCAAGGGCTACATGTACGAGGCGTTGAGCGCGCTTATCGACGAGTTCTTCGCGTCCGGACGGGCGGAGATGTTCACGGTGTGCTGCTTCGATTACAACTGCGCCTCCGAGGAGCTCATCAGAAAGCTGGGCTTCACCTATGAGGGCGTCGAGCGCTGCGAAACGCTGCACGAGGAGCGCGGCGCGGTCGATCTTGTCTGCTACAGCAGGCTCAAGGGAGAATGAGGCGCAAAGCACATACAAAAAAAAGCAAGGTCAGCCGGAAGATCTCCGGTTGGCCGTGCTTTTTGCGCCAGCGGCTGCTTCACGCCTCCATCTGCTTGCCGAGGAAGGCAGCGGCGGTCTGGATGAGCTTGACCTCGCTCTCGCCCGCGGGCGCGTTGTTTTCGGAGCCAAGGAACATTATCGAGCCGCAGACGTCGCCCGAGGCGATGATCGGATAGACTACCAGCGCATAGCGGTCTACCCCCTCGACCGGCTGGAGCTTCTTCTGCTGTCCGGAGCTGTACTGAAAGTTGCGCCGCTGCTCCATTATCTCCTCGAGCACGGGCGAGACGCGTCGCTCAAGCAGCTCTTTTTTCGGGATGCCCGCCACGTTGACGACGTGGTCGCGGTCGCTGACGATGACCGGATAGCCTCCCGCCTTGTGCAGCACGTCGGCATACTGCCCCGCGAAGCTGGACAGCTCCTCGATGGGCGAATACTTCTTGAATATGACCTCCCCGTCGTTGTCGGTATAGATTTCCAACGGGTCGCCCTCACGGATACGCATGGTGCGGCGTATCTCCTTCGGGATAACGACGCGGCCGAGGTCGTCGATACGGCGAACGATTCCAGTAGCTTTCATATATATGATTCCTTTCAGATTTCAAATGCGTATGCGCACGCATATGCAATTATGCAGGAGCGCCCGTCTGCCTGTGCATCACAGCCCGACAGGCCCACAGCGCAAATTCGATTTGCAAACCTATTATTTGCAAAAAGATTCCCTGTTATCCCATTCTGAAAAAGGAATATTATGGACTGCAATTAAAAGCCGGCCGCATAAAGCGGAGCTGGGGCATGTCCCGGAATAAATACAGCCGCGGGGAGCAATATTATCAAAGCAATTTGTCCAGCTCGCGCTCAACGTTCTTTCTCCGTTTAAAGCGCGGACGCTCGAAGATTTTTCCTCCTGCCACAACCATGCCGACGTTGCGCAGCGCGCGCAGGTCGTCCAAGGGATTTTCGGCGACGACTATCATGTCCGCCGCCTTGCCGGGTTCGAGAGAGCCGGTGACGTCTCCGATACCGGCCATCTCGGCGCTGCGGGCAGTCGCGGTGTAGAGCGCGAAGGCGTTCGATACCCCGACGTACCTGTGGAAGTTGTACAGCTCCCGCCAGAAGTCGTATTGGGTTATCCACGGACAGCCCACGTCGTTGCCCAGCACCACGGGAATATCGTTTGCAAGCGCCGTCTTGGCGCAGGCGACAATGCCCTCGAACACCACGTTGCCGTTGTACTGCTCCACCTCCGTCGCGTTGGTCAGGGCGCGGTCGAACAGCGCGTAAGGCAGCGCCGGAGAGATGGTCGTGCAGAGAAAGGCGCCACGTTCGCGGAACAGCTCGATGATGCGCTCGTCCGGCCTTGCTCCGTGCTCGATGGAATCCACGCCGTTTTCCAGCGCCACGCGCACCCCCTCGGGCGATTCGACGTGCGCGGCGACCTTGTATCCCATCCGGTGCGCCTCGTCGCACACGGCTTTCACCAGCTCCGGCGGCATTTTCAGCTCGCCCGGAACGCCCTTCTCCTTGGCGTCCAGCACGCCGCCGGTTATCATCAGCTTGACAAGATCGACCCGCTCCTCCGCGGAGCGGCGCAGATGAGCGAGCGCCTCGTCAACGCTGTGCGCGGCGACGGCGACCGAGCCCGCCATATGCCCTCCCGGAACCGAAATGCCCTCGTTTGCGGCAAGTATACGCGGACCCGTCCGCTTTCCCGCAATAATCTCGTCACGCAGACGCGTGTCGAAATTGCCGAGCCCCCCGACCGTCCGGATGGTGGTGACGCCGCTCATCAGCTCGTCCCTTGCAAAGCCGCAGACCATATTATAGGCGACGGCTCGGGTGAGCGCCGAGCCCATTATTGTTCTGACAAGCCGTGCGTTGTCCCGCTGCTTTTTCTGCGGCTTGCCGCTTCCGGCCAGATGCACGTGCATGTTTATCAGCCCCGGCAGGATGTATTTTCCTCCAAGGTCAAGCTTTTCGCAGTCCGCCGGGAGCTCTCCCGCCGGAGCTATGCCCGCTATCTTTCCGTCCTCGACCAAGATGCACAGGCCGCTTCTGGCCTGCATGTCTCTGGTTCCGTCAATTATTATCCCGTTTGTAAGCGCGTATTTCATGGCTTTCACACCCCTGCTTTTGCAGATATTCGGAGCCGCCTCGCGGCCCTTGCTGTAATGATTATAACACGGAGACCGTGGGTTTGTACAGAGAAAAGCACAAAAGTATTTGCACCGCCGCTCTCTTATCCCAAGAAATGGGATGAATTTGCCGCAGCGCGCGTATTTTATGCTTCAAACCGCTGGAAATCATTGCGATAATGTGTTAAAATAGGAACCGTAACGGAATGGCACCGCTGGACGCCCAAATCACAGGGAAAAAGGATGACGATAAATGAAAGTGGTATTGCAGCATCTCACCAAAAAATTTCCGGGGCGCGGCAAAAACGCCGGAAACGACGTTATCGCCGTGAACGATTTCAACCTTGAGATCCCGGACGGTAAGCTCATCGGCCTGCTCGGGCCGTCAGGCTGCGGCAAGAGCACGGCGCTTAACCTCATCAGCGGCCTGCTTTCGCCGACGGAGGGCAGTATCCTGTTCGGCGAGGACGATGTGACGCGCGTGCCGCCGGAGGATCGCGGCGTCGGACTGGTGTTCCAGAACTACGCGCTGTATCCGCATCTGACGGTGCGGCAGAATATCCTGTTCCCGCTGCAAAACCTGCGCGGAGAGGACAAGCTCTCCAAACAGCAGATGAACGAGCGCGCCGAGGCCGCGGCAAGGCTTGTGCAGATTGAGGAGCTGATGGAGCGTAAGCCAAGCGAGCTTTCCGGAGGCCAGCAGCAGCGCGTGGCAATAGCGCGGGCGCTCGTCAAGGGGCCGCGTGTGCTGCTGCTCGACGAGCCGCTCTCAAATCTGGATGCGCGGCTGAGGCTGCAAACCCGAGAGGAGCTGCGCCGCATCCAGCGCGAGACCGGTGTGACCACCGTATTTGTCACCCACGACCAGGAGGAGGCAATGAGCATCTCCGACATGATCGCCGTCATGGACAACGGCGTCATCCAGCAGACCGGCAGACCGCAGCAGGTCTACGACGACCCGGTCAACCTGTTCGTCGCAAAATTTCTCGGCACCCCGCCGATAAACGTATTTGAGGGCGAGGTGCGCGGCGGCGCGCTGTATATCGGAGAGGACAGGATAATGGAAACGGGAGGTGTGCCGGATCGCAAGGTCTGGGCCGGCGTGCGTCCGGAGGGCTTTGTGCTCAGCGAAAACGGCTCGCTGCGTTGCAAGCTCGACCGCGTCGAGGTGATGGGGCGGGATATCAGCGTCGTGTGCGCACATCCGGCGTTTTCCGGGCGCGCGATACGGGCGATAATCAACGCCGAAAGCAACGTCGACACCGCAGCGGATGAGGTTCGCTTCAACATAAAGCCGCGCAAGCTGTTCCTGTTCGGCCGGGAAAACGGCGAGCGCATACGTTATGAGGCAAGGTGACGCAGATGGAAAAGAAAAGCCGGAAGGCGTGGCTGTATCTCCTGCCCGCGCTGCTGTTTCTCGGGGCGTTCATGGTCTATCCGCTAATCGACGTCTTTATCTACTCCTTTGAGGAGGGCTACAACTCGGCTTCGCAGACCTACCTCGGCGTCGGCGTCTACAACTATTCATATGTGCTGCGCGACCCGTATTTTTTGCAGGCGCTCAAAAACACGCTGCTGCTCGTCGCGATAACGGTGCCGCTTTCGACCGGGCTTGCGTTGCTGATATCGATGGGGCTGAGCTCGATACCTAAGCTCAGGAGCCTCTATCAGACGATATACTTTCTGCCGTATGTCACAAACACGCTGGCGGTGGGGCTTGTATTCATGATACTCTTCAAGAAAACGCCCTATACCGACGGCCTTGTCAACCTGCTCATACGCTGGTTCGGCGGACACTCGGTGGATTTCATCGACGGGCCGTACTGGGCGAAGATGTTTGTGCTGTGCTTTTACACCATCTGGGTGGTCATGCCGTTCAAGGTGCTCATTCTGACAAGCGCGCTCGCGTCGGTGGATCGTAACTACTACAACGCCGCGCGCATCGACGGCACGCCCAAATGGCGCATATTCACGCGCATAACTCTGCCGATGATATCGCCGATGATATTCTATCTCGTGATAACCGGCTTCATTGGCGCCTTCAAGGCCTATAGCGACGCCGTTGCGCTGTTCGGAGCCGACCTCAACGCCGCCGGGATGAACACCATCGTCGGCTACGTCTACGACATGCTCTACGGCAACAGCGGCGGCTATCCGTCGTTCGCCTCCGCCGCGGCGATAATACTGTTCGCTATCGTGCTGACGATAACCTGCATCAATCTTATCATCAGCAAAAAGCACGTCCATTACTGAGCGGGGTGAGAAGGATGTCAAAGCAAATCGATTATATGCGGATAGAGCGGCGCTCGCGGACAAAAAAGCTCGTGTTCAACGTAATAGTCTACGCGTTCCTGACGCTGTGGGCGATTGTCGTGCTGTTCCCGTTTTACTGGATGCTGCTCACCTCCGTCAAGAGCTACGGCGCATACAACTCGGAATATGTCCCCCGCTTCTTCACCCTCTCGCCGACGCTGCAAAACTACGCCGACGCGTTCACCGCCGTGCCGCTCGGACGCTACTTCATCAACACCGTGATATTCACCCTTGCGACGACGGCGATAATGATAGCGGTGATAACCTTGGCGGCATTCGCCTTTGCGCGGCTGGAGTTCCGCGGCAAAAGCCTCGCCTTCACGCTGCTGCTCTCGCTGATGATGATACCGAGCGAGCTTGTGATAATCACAAACTTCGTCACGATAACCGACCTGAACATGCGCAACACCTTCTGGGGGCTTATCCTGCCCTCAGTCACGTCGGTGTTCTATATCTACCTGCTAAAGGAGAATTTCGCGCAGATACCGGACGAGCTGTACTACGCCGCCAAGGTGGACGCGACGAGCGACCTTAAATATCTGTTCAAGGTGATGATACCCATCTGCAAGCCGACGATGATAACGATAATCATCCTCAAGGTCATTGAGTGCTGGAACTCCTATGTCTGGCCGCGTCTGATAACCGACGACGAGAATTACTTTCTTGTCTCCAACGGCATCCAGTATATCCGCGAGAACGGCTTCGGGCGCGAGAATATCCCCGCGATGATGGCCGCCGTCGTCGTGATCTCCGTCCCGCTTATCGCGCTGTTTCTCGTGTTCCGCAAAAAGGTTATGGAGGGCGTTTCGAGAGGGGGCACCAAGGGATGAAAAGAGTTGCTGCCGTCCTGCTGCTGCTTGCGGCGGCTCTGGCGCTGCTTTCCGGCTGCCACGGCTCGCGCGGGCTGAACCCGTTCGTGATTCCGGACGAGCTTGATACCTCACGGGAATATGAGATAACCTTTTGGGCCAAAAACGACACCAACAAGGCGCAGACGCGCATATATGCGCAGGCGATCTCCGACTTTGAGGCGCTTTATCCGAGCATAAGGGTCAATCTGAGGCTCTATACCGACTACGGGCGTATCTACAACGACGTGATCACCAATATCTCGACCGGTACGACGCCTAACGTCTGCATAACCTATCCCGACCACATCGCGACATATATGACCGGCGCGAACGTCGTCGTGCCGCTCGGCGGGCTTTTTGAGGACGAAAGGTACGGCTTCGGCGGAAGCGAGCTGCGCTACGACGCGCCACGGCTTGACGAGTTTGTCCCGCAGTTCCTTGAGGAGTGCCGCTTTGGGGAGGAATATTACGCGGTGCCGTTCATGCGCTCAACCGAGGCGTGCTACGTCAACAAAACCTATGTCGAGGCGCTCGGCTTCACGCTGCCCGAGACGCTGACATGGGACTTCGTCTGGGAGGTTTCGGAGGCGGCGACCGCCAAGGACGCCGACGGCGCCTATAAGCTCAACGGCCAGCAGGTGATGCTGCCGTTCATCTACAAATCCACCGACAACATGATGATAACCCAGCTCAGACAGCTGGGCGCGGGCTATTCCACCGCCGGAGGCGACGTGCTGATATTCAACGACACGACCGGCGAGCTGCTGAACACCGTCGCGGAGCACACGCAGTCCGGCGCGTTCTCCACCTTTAAGATATCCGGCTATCCCGCGAACTTTCTCAATGCCGGGCAGTGCGTTTTCGCCGTCGATTCCACCGCCGGAGCGACATGGATGGGCTATGGCGCGCCGCTGTCCGATATCAGCGAGGACAAGCTCGTCGAGTTTGAGACGGCGGTCATGACGGTGCCGCAGTTCGACCCGGACAACCCGAAAATGATCTCGCAGGGGCCGTCGCTGTGCGTTTTTAACAAGGACGACCCGCAGGAGGTGCTCGCGTCATGGCTGTTCGCGCAGTATCTGCTGACTAACGGCGTGCAGATAGCCTATTCCGAGACGGAGGGCTATGTCCCCGTCACGCTAAAGGCGCAGAACGCGCCGGAATACCGGGAATATCTCTCGGACGGGAGCGGCGATGCGGCGCATTATCCCGTCAAGCTCCAGGCGGCGCGGCTGCTGCTCGACCACCTCGACGACACCTTCGTCACGCCGGTATACAACGGCTCGGCCTCGCTGCGCGACGCGGCGGGACAGCTCATCGAGAGCGTCGCGAAATCGGTGCGCCGCAGGGAGCGGGTGGACGGCGAATACCTCGAACGGCTCTACGATAACGTCGCCTCGCTCTACCGCCTCGACCAGACCTCGGCTATCGCAGAAAACGGCTCCGGCAGGAGCGAGCTGGGGCCGCTTCCGCCGATATCGGTGGCGCTGCTTGCGGTGTTGGGCGCGGTTTGGTTGGCAATATTGGCATATCTCGCCATACAAGCCATAAAAAAGCGGAAAAAGTGGAGAAAAAACGTATAGATTGAGAATTGATTTTTTTCGGATTTCGGCTATAATCAAAGGTGTTTATTAAATCAGCGCGTGAAATCATCGCGCGCCGCAATTTCAAAGGAGAAAATATCATGAAAAAGCTTATCGCAATGCTGCTCGCGCTCGTTATGATCCTGGCGTTCGCAGGATGCAGCAATTCCGGAAACGCCGGCGAGGACAAGAAGTCCGAGGGTGTTATGACCTACGCCGAGTATGTCGCAGCCGATATCGATTCCCAGGTCGTCGTCGAGACCTACGTTCAGGCCAAGCAGTCTTGGTGGGACAACAAGGCGACTCTCTACACTCAGGACAAGGACGGCGCCTACTTTATCTACAACGCCGCCTGCTCCGAGGAGGACTACGCAAAGCTGACCCCGGGCACCAAGATCAAGGTCACCGGCTATAAGGCCGAGTGGTCCGGCGAGATCGAGATTACCGACGCCACCTTCGAGATCGAGGATGGAAGCTATATCGCCTCCGCGCTTGATGCCACCGCTCTTCTCGGCACCGACGACCTCATCAAGCACCAGAACGAGCTCGTCTCCTTCAAGGGCATGACCGTAGAGGCCTCTCAGCTTGACGGCGAGGACGTCGCGTTCCTCTATAGCTGGGACGGCTCCGGCTCCGACGGCGACGACCTCTACTTCAACGTCTCCGTCAATGGTGCAACCTACACCTTCACCGTCGAGTCATACCTCTGCGACAGCACCACCGATGTCTACAATGCCGTCAAGGGCCTCCAGATCGGCGACAAGATCGACATGGAGGGCTTCCTCTACTGGTACGAGGGCGTGAACCCGCACATCACCTCCGTTACCGCTGCGAAGTAAGCATTCCCGCACTGTTCGGCGATTCCGGTTTTTTCGGAGTCGCCGTTTTTGTTATCTATGGCCTCAGGGCGAAAGGAGCATGGCATGAGCAACGTCTGGTCTCAATATATTCAGGGCGTGAACACGCTCTACACCTCTCGTATGCTTCGCTTTGGCGACAGCTTCCGCGAAAGCTACACCTCAGCCTTCAACATTCCGGACGGCGGGAGGATACTGGAGGTCGGCTGCGGCCCCGGCGCGCTGTGTCAGGCGCTGCGGCGCTGGTACCCGCGTTCCGACATCACCGGAGTCGATCTCGACGGCACGTTTATCGAATTTGCGGCGCAGCGCGCGCCGGATATCACCTTCCTCACGGGCGACGTAACCGACCTGCCGTTTGCGGACTGCTCTTTTAGCGTGACGGTATCCAACACCGTCTCGGAGCACGTCGAGCCGTCAAGGTTTTTCGGCGAGCAGCACCGTGTGCTGAGGCCGGGCGGGGTGTGCCTTGTGCTCTCGGCGCGGCGTGGAATAAGCGTGCAGGCGCAATGTGTCGCAGAGCGCTCGGCGGAGGAGGAGCGGCTATGGGAAAGGTGCGGCGCTGTCCATGACGAGCGCAAAAGACGCTACGGCGTCGGCGCGCACCATACGGACGAGGCGGAGCTCCCGCGCCTGATGGAGCGCTATGGCTTCCGCGGCGTATCGACCGAATATATCGCCGTCAATCTCACGCCGGACGACCCGCAGTATCCGCGCGAAACGGCGCTTGCAATGATCGAATCCTGCCGCCAGAACGACCTTGAGGCTATAACGTCAATGGCAAAAAAGGGCGGCGCGCTCACGGCAGGCGAAGCAAAAACACTTGCGGAAATCACAAACGAAAAGTATGACCGGCGCGTCTCGCTTTATAATGCAGGGCGGCGCCAATGGGACGCCGAGGTCTCGCTGACGATGATAGCGCGTGGAATAAAATAACGCAAAAAACGTCCGGTAACGGCTGCAACCGCCGCCACCGGACGTTTTGAGGTTTTTGTCAGAGTATACTCTCGATAAAGCTCTTGATGCGCACGTCCTCCGGGTGCTCAAATATGTCCGCGACGCCGCCCTGACCGATTATCTCCTGATCGCACATGAACAGTATCTTGTCGGCGGCCTCGCGCGCAAAGCCCATCTCGTGGGTGACGACGAGCATGGTCATTTTCTCGCGCGCCAGCTTTTTGATGACGGCGAGCACCTCTGCTGTGAGCTGCGGATCGAGCGCAGAGGTGGGCTCGTCGAACAGCAGGATATCGGGATCCATCATCAGCGCGCGCGCAATGGCCACACGCTGCTTTTGCCCGCCGGAAAGGGCACTTGGGTGCTCGTTTTCCTTGTCGGCAAGGCCGACCTCGGCAAGCCGCTCACGGGCACGCGCAACAATCTGCGCCTTTGTCTCCCTTGTGGCGCCCGTCTCCCGTTTGACGGCGAGCGGCGCGCAGATCAGGTTCTCCATTACGGTCATGTGCGGAAACAGGTTGAAGCTTTGGAACACCATGCCCATCCGCGAGCAGACGGCGGACGCCTGCTTTTCGCCCACATATACACCGTCCCGCATCAGTGGCGCTCCCTCGATGAGGATATCGCCGCCGTCGGCGCGCTCAAGGTCGATGAGACAGCGCAGCATGGTGCTCTTGCCGGAGCCGGACGGGCCGATGACCGCGACGGTCTCGCCCTTATCGACGGTGAATGACACGCCGTCGAGCACGCAAAGCCCGCCGAAGCTCTTTTTAAGATTATTTACCTCAACATAATGCACCGTTACGACCTCCCGGACCGGAAAAATCAGAATGTATACTTCTTTTCAAGCCTGCTGAACAGCCTTGTCAGCACCAGATTCATCAGCAGATAGAATATTGCGGCCACAAGATACGCCGTGGCGTTGACGTCGCGGTTGACCGACGTCTTGGCAAAATAGAGGATCTCGGTGACGCCGATGGCGGTGATGAGCGCGGTGTCCTTGACGAGGGTGATGCACTCGTTGCTGACTGCGGGCAGGGTCACGCGTATCATCTGCGGCAGCACAATCTTGCAAAGCGTCTGCCATTTGTTCAGCCCCAGCACCTTCGCCGCCTCGTGCTGTCCGTGGTCCACCGCCATCAGCCCCCCGCGGAATATCTCGCAGAAATAGGCGGCGTAGTTGAGCACAAAGGCGATGCACGCCGCCGGAAAGCGGTCAAGCGTCAGGAAGCTTTTGATGAACGGGATGGACGCAAGGCCGTAATAGAAAAAGTAGAGCTGTAGCAGCAGCGGCGAGCCGCGCATTATCCAGACATATCCGCTCATGACCCAGCGCAGCGGCGCAAAGCTGCTGTTGCGCAGGAAGGTCATCAGCAGCCCGAGCGGTATCGACAGGACTATCGTGATAAAGAACAGCCCGACGGTGAATTTCAGTCCCTCGGACATGAGTCCGAACAGTTTGATGATATATTGCATTGCTCTTGCTCCATATCCGCTGCGCCGCGGCTTTGTCAGTTGTGCGCGATGATGTAGAAGCCGACGACCGAATCTATGACCAGCGCGTCGATTCGTCCCGCCTTGAGATCCATGTATGCGGTGACGTTGTCGGCGTATTCGACGACCTTTTTGACGGATTCATAGGTGGCGGTGTCGCTTTCGAGCGCGTCAAGCGCGGAGGAGCCTGCCTGTAGGCCGACGACCTTGTCCTTGAGATCCGCCTTGGAGGCGATGCCGGAGCCGTCGCCGACGACGATAATCTGGCTGTTCGCGATATAGGCCATCGGGATGAACATCTTCTCGACGCGCTCGTCGGTGATGCTCATGCCGTTCCAGATGCAATCGATATTGCCGCTGCTAAGCTCAAGCTCCTTGGAGTTCCAGTCGATAGGCTGCACGACCAGCTTGACGCCCAGACGCTTGCAGACCTCTTCTGCGAGGTCGATATCGAAGCCGACAATGTTATTTTCGTCGTCGCGATAGCCCATCGGCGGGAAAGAGTCGTCGAGGCCCAGCACGAACGTGCCCTTGTTAAGCACCTTCTGGAGCGAATCATCGTCCTCTGCGGCGGTCGTCTCCTCGATTACCACGCCGTCGAGGATCACGTCCTCGCCGAACCATTTATTGGAGATATCCTCCGCCGTGCCGTCGGCTATCATTTCCTCAAACGCGTCCCTCACCGCGAGGCCCAACGCGATATCCTCGTTGCGGAAGCCGATGCCGTACTGCTCCTTGCCGAGATCCTCGTCGAGCACAACGGTCTTATCGTAGCTCCTTGTGCAGCCCGCCAGCATCGCCGAGGCGATCAGAGCTGCGAGCGCTATCGCCAAAATTTTCTTTAAAGCTTTCATCTTCCCAAATTCCTTTCGTGTCGGATGTTATGGGTATATTATAGCACTTTAGCATAGTAGAACGCTAATGTAAAATCCTGATAAAATACACGCAAAACCGGCGGTTTTCTCGCGTTTGCTTTCAATAGCTCGAATTTCCGCCGATTTTTGCGTTTTGAAAATATCGTGATTATGTATGAATCGCAGCGGGCAGAGAGAATTTTTAGGTGGAGAGTGGATAGCGCCCGCAAAAAAACGTCCGAGGCCGCAAAGCCCCGGAGCGGATTTTTGGTTTTATTTGAGCTTTCTGCCCATCAGCACGCCCATGACCGACGCCATCATCAGCCCCCGGGTCCAGCCGGAGGAATCTCCGAGGCAGTGCAGGCCATCGACGTTGGTGTTGAAGCTGGTGTCCATCTTGACCTTGTTGCTGTAAAATTTCAGCTCCGGCGAATAGAGCAGGGTTTCCGTCGAGGCAAAGCCCGGCACGACCTGATCGACGGCGAGCATGAAGTTGATGATGTTTATCATCGAGCGATAGGGCATTGCCGCTGTGATATCGCCCGCTACGGCGTCGGGGAGGGTGGGGCGCAGGTTGGACTGGCTCAGCTCCTTGGGCCATGTGCGCTTGCCGTCAAGGATATCGCCGAAGCGCTGGACGAGGATGTGCCCGTTGGCGAGCATGTTCGTCAGCTCGCCGACCTTCTGTGCATAGGCTATGGGCTGGTTGAAGGGCGAGGAAAAGTTGTGAGAGCAGAGTATCGCAAGGTTTGTGTTGTCGGATTTCAGCTCTTTATACGAGTGACCGTTGACGACGGCGAGGTTGTTGTCATAATTTTCCTGGCTGACAAAGCCCCCCGGATTCTGGCAGAAGGTGCGCACCTTGTTCTTGAACGGCTTGGGATAGCCGATCAGCTTGGACTCATAGAGCACGCGGTTGACCTTCTCCATGATCTCGTTGCGAACCTCGACGCGCACGCCGATATCGACGGTGCCGGGCTGGTGGGTGATGTTGTGCTCGGCGCAGATGCTTTCGAGCCACTCGGCTCCGCGACGTCCCGTGGCCACAACGGTGTGTGTGGCGCGTATCTCAAGCTCGCCGTGTCCGTCCTCGGCGTAGACACCGCGGCAGACGTTGTTCTCAAGAATGATGTTTGTGCAGCGATAGCCAAAGAGCATCTCGACGCCGTGGTCGAGCAGATAACGCTCGATGGCGTAATATATGCCCTGCGCTTTTTCGGTGCCAAGGTGGCGTATCGGGCAATCAACCAGCTTTAGTCCCGCCTGAATGGCGCGCTTGCGTATCTCCTTGACCTCGTCGCAGTTTCCCACGCCCTCGACATGCGTGTCCGCGCCGAATTCAAGATATATCTTGTCGGCGTAATCGATTGTCTCCTGCGCCAGCTCCTCGCCGATAAGCGACGGCAGGTCGCCGCCGACCTCGTAGCTCAGCGAGAGCTTGCCGTCAGAGAAGGCGCCCGCACCTGAAAAGCCTGTGGTGATGTGACAATACGGCTTGCAGTTGACGCATTTGTGTGTCCTGCTCTTCGGGCAGCTGCGCTTTTCGATGGGTGCGCCCTGCTCGACAAGAACTATCTTCTTTCTCGATCCCAAGCTCAGCATCTCGTATGCCGTGAATATTCCCGCCGGTCCTGCGCCGACGATCACTACGTCCGCCTGCATTTTAACTCTTTCCTTTCAGCTTTAAAGCGTCGTTGTCCTTTTCAGCTAAACAGCTTGCCCCAAACCAATTAATTTTAACCCATATTCCGGAGTTTGTCAATTAACGCCGTGTTAAATTTGCGATATCCGGGCGCGTCAACGTTTTTGCGCCTTAATGCGGTCTGCAAACAAATTATTGAATTGCGGCGTTAAGCAGGACGTTAAAAAATCCGGAGCAGCGGCTGAAGCGGTTGCAGGGACGACCGGCTGCTTCTACACCCGACAAACACGGCCTGAGCGCTATCATGTATCCCGAAAGCGCTTTGACGCTTTTTCGGATCGACATCCGGCTGCTCTGCATTTCCGCGCCATATCTCGCCATACAGGAGGTACGGGATATTCTCGCTTTATCGGCTGCCTGTGCTTTCGGCAGCCCTTGACGTGACGCTGCTTCGGCTTGCACCCGTTTTTCTCGCGTCAGGCGTTGGATTTCTGCGTTTATAAACGGCTGCAAGGGGATATATAGGAGCAAAAAAGGCGCGCAGAGCGGATTTTCTCTGCGCACCGTCGCTTTTCTGTGCGTTAATCATTCCGGGATATGCTTCATCGTCTTTTTAGCCATCTCGGAGATGCGCACCCTTCCGACGCCGAATATGCTGGTGTTGAGCTCGTCGTTGAGCGGCTCGCTCCACTCCTTGCCAATGCAGCCGGAGCCGCCTCTCATGCCGAGTATGGAGCCGACGGTAGCGCCGTTACAGTCGGTGTCGAAGCCGGTCTGCACAGCAATGCCGATGGACTTTCCAAAGTCGCCGCCGCCATAGAGCAGCGACGCGGTCACTATCTCCGCGTTGGATATGGTGTGGCACCAGTCGTGGGCGTCAAATTCATCGTAGCGGCGATGGATATCGGCAAAGCAGTCCTCGCAGCCTTTTCCGCTGTCGTAGAAGGCGAGAATATACCGTATCTGCTCGTAGAGGCGAGAGGTGCAGGGGATCTCGCCGAGGCCGCCGAGAATTATATCGCGGATATCGCCGGTCACGGCGGCACAGGAGAGCATCGCCGAGATGAACATCTCTCCGTATATGCCGTTTTTGACGTGGGACACCGACGCGTCGCGCCAAGCCATATCTGCGGCTGCACTGGGGTCTCCGGGATTGATATAGCCGAAGTAGTCGCCGCGTATCTGTGCGCCGATCCACTCGCGGTAGGGGTTTTTATAGATGGCGGAGTCGGGAGGGAGGTAGCCGTTGATAAAGTTGACAAAGGCTACGCGCTCGGCGGTGCAGTAGGCGTTCTTGGGCTGGCAGGCAATCCAGTGCTCGGCGACGTTTTCCGGGGTGAAATCCCGCCCGCAGCCCTCTATCAGCAGGTGCGCCATGACGGTGTAGTTGGTGTCGTCGTCAGCGGGCATACCATCGGTCTTATCGACGTAGTCCCTTTCTCTGAGCGGGTAGTTGAGCCTTTCGAGCAGCTCCTCTGTCGGGTCGGCGGAGAGGATGTAGCGGTGCATCGGGTAGTTGCCGGAGCTTTTGAGCAGCGGTATCAGCTCGTCGGTGCGGATGCCCTCGACGGTCTTGCCAAGCATACAGCCGCAGACACGGCCAAGCCACGCGCCGTAAATCTTGTCCTCAAGCTGCGCGCGGGAGGGCAGGCGGCGCTCAAGCTCGTGTTTCCGGCACAGCGCGCGTATCTCCTCGAGCGCCGACGGCTCGTTGTATTTATAGTCCGGACGCAGGGGTGCGTTGAGCACGATGTCGAACAGAACGTCCGCCAGCTTTTTCTTGTTATAGTCCGGCTCCAGCTTGACGACCGCACCAAAGAGGTCGTGGTATTTTTCAATGTCCAGCCCCTCCTCGATGCTCTGCCGGTATTCGGTTTCGAGCTCCTTGGCGTAAAATTCCCACCATGGGAGCTTTTCGTAGCAGGGCAGGATTTTTCTGTGGCTCTGCCGCTCCTCCTTTATGCGTCGGCCATTGCCGATCAGTATGTCGTCGATTGAAACCCCGAAATATTTGGCGATTCCGACTATCCTGTCGGTATCCGGCTGCGCGGCGCCGGTCTCCCATTTCTGCACCGCCTGACGCGACACGTTGAGTATCTCGGCGAGCTTTTCCTGTGAAAGTCCTGCGTTTGTTCTCAGCTTGTATACAGCTTCGGCGATAGACATATTGCGCTCCTCCTCAATGGTGGTCTTTAATTATATTATGCCTGCTCCGCGAGAATAAATCAAGCACCTCCGCCTTGCTGTTTTGTCAACCGCAGGTTGTCCGACGGGACGTTGCCGTCAAGCCGGATTATATTGGTCAGCACCCCGTGCCTGCCAATCTCGACGACGGCATAGGTCGCGCCGCCATAGACGTTGCGGGAGACGCTGCCGGGGCAAAGTATGTGCAGGCCGCCGTCGTATTCGGCGCGCGGGAGATGGGTGTGGCCGTGCATCAGCAGCGACGCGCCGCGAGAGCGCGCCAGCGCAACGATATTGTCGTCGCAAAGCTTGACGCCGCGCGTGTGCCCGTGCGTGAACACGGCCCTACAGCCGCCGAACTTGATCTCGCCGACATCGGGCTCGGTGCAGTAAAAATCGCAGTTGCCGGGGACAAACCGCAGGTCGATATTGGGATAGAGCATACGGAGCTCCTCGACCTCGCGGGCGCCGTCGCCAAGGTGGATGAATACGCCCGGCTCGGCGAGATGACGCCTGACGACGGAGTCGAGCGCGGCAAAATCGCCGTGGCTGTCCGAAAATACGATTAGCTTCAGAGAATCGTTCATGCTTTTCCTCTCAAATCGCCGACGTCCGGAATAGCCGGACGCCGTCTGTAATATTATGGTGTTAAGGGCACATCGTTCCCCGCTGCGGCATATATTGTGATATACGCATGGCGTACACAAATATACGGACGGAGCGTGATCAGATGAATAACGGTCAGAAAAGGGGCGCGGCGGCGACGCCTGAGCAGAAGCAGATGCTGGCGCTTGCGGCGTCAAGGCTGGGTATGGCTCCGGAGGAGCTGGAGAAAAAGCTCCAAAGCGGCGATATATCCTCGCTCGCCTCCGGCAACAGCCAGCTTGCCCGGGTGCTCGCGGATAAGCAGGCGCTTGAACGCCTTATGAATTCGCCGCAGGCGCGGGCGCTGCTCGAATCGCTGTCCAAGCACAGCGGCAACGGATAACTCCGGGAGGGACGGATCGGCTATGGACGATATTTCAAAGGCGATAAGCGATATACTCGGTACCGAGGAGGGCAAAAAGAACCTCCGGAGCGTCGCGTCGATGCTGGGGATGGAGCTGCCGGAAAATATCGCCGGGAGCGCACCTGGCGTGCAAAGCCAGTCCGCTCAGCCAAGCGCTCCGCCAATCGACCCGCAGGCGTTGATGCAGATATCCGGGCTGATGCAGCGAATGAACCGCGACGACGACAACACCCGCCTGCTCAAGGCGCTGCGCCCGCACATCCACAACCAGAAAAAGCTTGACGAGGCGATACGGATATTGCAGCTTCTGAGCCTTTTGCCGGTGCTAAAGGAGTGCGGGATATTTGGAGGCGAAAAATGATGGCGTGGCAGAAAAGCAGCTATTCGCTCGACGAGATAGCGCGGATGCAGCGCGAGGCGGAGCAGCGGGTCGAGGAGATGCGCCGCCGCTCCGCCGACGTCACACGCTCGGCAAACAGCCGCATGGGCTACGCGCAGCCGGAGACAAGGCCGGAGACGCCCGCTGTCAATCCGCAGAGGGCTCCGGCAGGGCATAGACCGCACCTTCCGCCGGAGCAGGCGCGCAGTCAGGGAATATCGCTGGAGGGGCTGGCAAAATCGCTCGGGCTTGAGGGCGACCGGCTGATAATAATGCTGCTGGTGGTGCTGCTGATGAACGAGCACGCCGACCCGAGGCTGATATTAGCGCTGCTGTGGATTGCGATTTGACGCTGCGCTTTCGGCGTAAAGCTGGCGGTAGATGCGCCGCAGCTCGTCGGAATAGCCGCCGTCGCGCTCGATGACAAGCGGCGGCCCGACGCGCAGCCCGACGCCGCCGGAGCGGCGCGCCTCCATCAGAAAAAGCCACGGCTCTTCGCCGTCGCGCTGGCAGACGAAGCGCAGACGCTTGGGCTCGAGCCTGTTTTCCCGCGCGGCGCAGATTGCGTCGGCAAGGCGCTCCGGGCGCAGGCACAGGCAGAACCGGCCGCCAAAACGCAGCAGCCGCGCCGCCGCCCGGCAGACAGAGCCGATATCGCAGCTTCCCTCGTGGCGAGCGGTCAGGGCAGACGGCTCGCTGCTTTTTATGCCGGCTCCGTCCGCCTTATACGGCGGATTGCAGGTGACAAGCTCAAAGCGCCCAAGCGGAAGCTGCGCCGCAGTTAGCGCGGTCATGTCGGCGCAGAGGGGGAGAAAGCACCCCGAAAGGCCGTTTTTTTCGGAGCTCATGCGCATGAGCTCAACGCCCTCGGGCTGTATTTCCACCGCGTAGACCTGCTTTGGTGCGCAGCCACGGCCAAACCACAGCAGCGGGATTATCCCGCAGCCGGAGCCAAGGTCGCAGGCGAGCGACGGCATGTGAGCGCCCTCAGGCAGCGCGAAGTCGGAAAGCAGCACGGCGTCGGTGCCGAACCGATGGCTGCGCGACACGAACGCCGTGACGCCCCCGAGCGTCTCCTCCGCAATTCCCGGTATATCCTGCCGCATTTGACACCTCCGAATAAAACACACAAAAGCGCCGCGATAGACTCGCGGCGCCTTGCTGCGCAATGATTTTACGATTACTGGGCGGAAGGAGCGCCTACCGGGCAGACATCCGCGCAGGCACCGCACTCGAGGCAGGTATCTGCATTGATAACATACTTTCCGTCGCCCTCAGAGATTGCATCGACAGGACATTCCGCTGCGCAGGCGCCGCAGCTGATGCACTCGTCACTGATAACATATGCCATTGAAATACACCTCCATAGATTAGTTACTAATATTGTAACACATACCGCAAAAATTTCAAGTGCAAAATTTAAAAAAATTGCTCGCGGGAAGAAGTCTGCCTATTCGAGATGCTTCAGGTCGTCCGCATCGTCGCGTGAGGCGGTTGCCGGCGCGTCGCGAAGCTGACGGAGCTTGCTTTTGTGATACTGGCGCGCCGCGGCGTCGCCGCTCTTGTCAAGGCGCACGGAAAGCATACCCGTCAGCAGATTGAGGTCGGTAACGACGCCCTTTCCGTCCGGGGTCTGCACATATGCGCCGAGCTTCGGCGTGGTGCGGATCAGCTCCTCATACGCCTCCTGCTCGTATTTCAGGCAGCACATCAGCCTGCCGCACGCGCCCGATATCTTTGTCGGATTAAGCGAGATGCCCTGTTCCTTTGCCATCTTGATCGAGACCGGCTGGAACTCGCCGAGAAAGGTTGAGCAGCACAGAGGGCGTCCGCATACGCCGATACCGCCCATCATCTTGGTCTCGTCGCGCACGCCGATCTGCCGCAGCTCGATCCTCGTGCGGAACACCGACGCGAGATCCTTGACAAGCTCGCGGAAATCCACCCTGCCGTCGGCGGTGAAGTAGAACAATATTTTGCTGCCGTCGAAGGCGTATTCCACATCGACGAGCTTCATCGCCAGCTTGTGGTGCGCAATCTTCTGCTCACAGACGGTGAACGCCTGCTTCTCCTTATCGGCGTTGCGCCTAAGCGCCTCAAGGTCGTCCTTTGTCGCAATGCGGATCAGCTTTTTGAGCGGCTTGACGATGCGCTCGTCCGGTATGGTGCGGTTTGTCATCGCGACGGTGCCGCACTCCACGCCGCGAACCGTTTCGACGACGACACGGTCGCCTGTCGCGAGATTTTTTCCGTTGGGGTCAAAGTAGTATATCTTTCCGACGTCCTTGAAGCGGACACCGATAACCTCTGCCATAAAAGTACCATCCTGTTAACTTATATATGTTACTCGCGGCGCAGCGCGGCCGAAAAGGTCGCAAGCACCAGCGGATAATAGACGTTTCTCAAGACGTCTGAGGCGGCGCGGTCGATAGCGCGCGCCATCGATATCCTCCGCAGCCTCTCCGACCGGCTCATTTTGCCTGCCGCACCGCATCGGCAGTGCAGCCGAAGCAGCTCGAGAAAGCGCAGAAAGCCGTCCTTGTCCTTTTCAAAGCGCGCAAGCAGCTCCATCAGCTCCCAGCCGGACGAGCTGCTTGCCGCCGCAAGGGCTCTTTCGGAAAGGGCGAACAGCTCGGCGGTCCGGGAATCCTCCTGCGGGTCGAGCGCCTCTATACAGCGCCCCGGGTTGCCCTCGAACAGCTCCGCAAGCTCGCGCAGCCGCTCCTCCGGCTGATCCGGAAAGCGTCCGCGCAGTATCCCGGCACATTCGCCGGCCGGTAATCCGCCGATACGCACCGGAACGGCTCGGGAGACTATCGTTTCAAGCATGCGGCTCCTGTTGTCGCATGTGATAATGAAGCGCACTCCGCGCGGCGGCTCCTCGAGCACCTTGAGCAACGCGTTTTGCGCCTGCACCGTCATGTTCTGTCCGTCGCAGACGACAAATACCCGCACATCCGCCTCGTTTGGACGCACTCCGGCCGCCGTGCGCACCGCGCGTATCTCGTCTACTGTGATCGTCCTTGAGCCCTCGCCGATGAAGGCGACGTCTGGGTGCGTGCCGTCAAGCACTTTCAGGCAGCTTGGACAGCGCCCGCAGGCGCGGTTTGCCGCGGCGTCAAAATGAGGACAGAGCATCGCCGCAGCCATTGCGCGGGCGAGCGTCTTTTTGCCGCAGCCACGCTCGCCCTCGATAATAATCGCGTGAGTTCTTCCGCCCGCAGCAAGCGAGACGGCCAGCTCACGTCCGGTCAGGCTTTTCAAGTCGGGCTCCGTTCCGGTCAGACCTTTTCGAACTTATCGACGCTCAGCACAAAGATTGTGCCGCCGCCGACAGTGACCTCGACCGGGAAGGAGGAATACATCCCAACGCCGTATGTAGTGCTCGGAACGACCTGCTTGCGCTTTTTGCTGTGCTTTCTGACCGTCTCGATCACGCGGTCCACGTCGTCGTCGTCAACGCCGACGAGAAAGGTGGTGTTTCCGGACATCAGGAATCCTCCCGTGGTGGCGAGCTTGGTCACGGAGAAACGCTCCTGTGTAAGCGCAGCCGATACGGCGCTGCTGTCGTCGCTGGACACAATGGCAAGTACAAGCTTCATAACTGCTCCGTTCTCCGCGGGCGCGAGGTCCGCGGCGGTTTTATTTACAGCAGCTCACAACTGCATGAGCTTCAGCCATGACGTCTACTGTCTACACTAATATAATACCACTTTTTCACTGAAAAAGCTATGGCTTTTCAAAAAAATTATCTGTGTTAATCAGTATTTCCGGTTTTGCACAATGCGCTTCCGGCTCCGGGTGAGTCATTCGGGAAAATGCCCGTGCCACATAATGCCGCCGGAGAGTCTCCCGTGTCGGACTGAGCGACATATTGTGCCGCCGGGTTGAAAAATTACAGGTCAAAATCAACAAAAAAACTTGCAAAATATTGTCGTTAAATGAGATAATATCGCGGCGTGACGTTGATAAAAAAGATGTAAAATGCGTTTAATTGCTTTAGAAGAATGAAATTTACAACTCTTTAATAAATTCTCTATATTTGTATGGGACAATTATATATCGTATAAGGGAACAGAAGGTTCGTGGCTGAACTGATTTAGCACCCATATTACCGAAAGGAATGTAGTATAAAATGAAAATGCAGGTTCTCTACTTCTCCAAGTACGGCGTTGCACAGCAGCTTGCCTATGCCGTATCCACCGAGCTCCAGTGCAAATGTGACAGCATCCCCCCGGCATATCCCCCCGAGAATGAAAAGGTGATCTTCATCGGCATGGAGTCCTTTGGCTCCCCCGCGAAGAACATTGTTGATTTCTGCAAGACCCTGACTCCGGCGCGTGTCAAGAACGTCGCTTTCTTCGCCGCCTCCAAGGACGGAAACAAGGGCTTTGACTCCCTCAAGTCCATCATCAGCGCGGCCGGCGTGAACGTCATCGAGAAGAACTTCGAGTGCGCCGTCAAGCATTCCATCTTCGGCACCGGCAAGGCGACCGAGGACGACAAAACCAAGGTCAAGGAGTGGGCGAACTCCGTCGTAGATTCCCTCAAGCAGTAACAGGGCCGACAAAAATGGATCACCATCCGGTTTTTCTGCCGGATGGTGATTTTTTGTCATTCCTCGCCGTTCAGCTCCAGCCAGCGGTCATACAGCTCGCCAAGCTCCCGGCGCAGCTCGTCGAGCCGTTCGCACAGCTTCATCGTGTCGCGATAGTCCTCCGCGGGCTGCGCCAACTGCTCCTCCACGCTGCGTATCGTGTTTTCGGTAAATTCAATCTCCTGTTCGAGCGCCTTAACCTCGTTTTTGAGCTTTTGTTGTTCGGCTCGCTGCTTGCGGGTGCGGTGACCGGTGTCGGCTTCGGGCAGCCTTGCCGGCTTTGCAGGCTCCGTGTGGCCGCGGTCGACCTCAAAGCGCTCCTTTGTCTGCACGCTGATGGGGCTGACCTTTTCGCGCTTCATGTGGCTCTCGACATAGGCGTCGTAGCCGCCCTCGGTGACCTCCAACGACGTCCCGGTCATCTCGATTATGCGGTCCGGCACGCGGTTGAGCAGATAACGGTCGTGCGAGACCATCAGTATCGTGCCGGTGAAGCGGCTGAGAGCCGTATCGATGGCCTCCTTCGCGGCGATGTCGAGATGGTTTGTCGGCTCGTCGAGGATTAGCACGTTCGGGTGCTCGAGCATCAGGATGGTCAGCGCGACCTTTGCGCGCTCGCCGCCGCTGAGCACGCCTATCTTCTTGAACACGTTGTCTCCGGTGATGCGCACCATGCCGAGCAGCGAGCGGATGTCAAGCTCAGTCAGCCGCGGATAGCGATCCCAGATTTCGCCCAGGACGCTCTTGCTCTCGTCCAGCCCCTCTATATGCTGGGAGTAGAAGCCGATTTTGACGTTGCGGCCCCATTTGATTTTCCGGGCGTTTTCCGGGCGCGGATATTGCAGCTCGTGCAGCAGCGTCGATTTGCCCACGCCGTTCGCGCCGATTATCGCGACCTTGTCCGAGCGCATGACGTCGAGTGTCAGCGACTTCATCAGCTCGAGCTCCGCAGCGCCCTCGCCCGCTACCAGCCGTATATTCTCGGCGTGAAGCACGTCCTTGACCGGCTCGCGCTCATATTCAAAGCTAAAGCAGGGGGGCTTTGGGGGCGGCAGAGGCCGTTCGACCGGCTCCATCCTTGCAAGCGCAGCAAGACGGCTCTTGGCCATGTTTGAGGTGCTCGCGCGCACGATGTTCCGCTGTGCATAGTCCTCAAGCTCGGCTATTTTCGCCATCTGCGCGTCGTATTCTTTCTGCTGGCGAGCCAGCTTTTCCTCCTTGAGGACGACATATTTGGAATAGTTGCCCTTATAGCGGCAAAGCCTGTGCCATTCTATCTCGCAGATCGAGTTGACGACGCGGTCGAGGAAATAGCGGTCGTGCGAGACGACAAGGAACGCGCCGCGATAGCCGAGCAGGAATTCCTCGAGATAATAGAGCGTTTTAAAGTCAAGATGGTTGGTCGGCTCGTCAAGTATCAGCAGGTCTGGCTGTTCGAGCAGCAGCTTCGCGATCGAAAGGCGGGTTCGCTCGCCGCCGCTGAGCGTAGACACCGGCGTGTTAACGTCGAAGGAGCCGAAGCCCATGCCGTTTAGCACCGTGTTTATGCGCACGTCGATCATATAGCCGTCCATACTCGCAAAGCGGTCCTGAAGCGCCTCGTATTCGGCGGAGAGGCTGTCGAACAGCTCGCCGGAGCGTTCTGTCCCGGCTATTTTGAGCTCGGTCTCGCGCATTTTGCGCTCCACCTCATAGGCGGGCGCAAACACGCTGCGAACCTCCTCGATTATGCTGTTGCCGTGCTCAAGCCCGCCGTTCTGGCGCAGGAAGCCGACGGTTTTGCCGTTTGTCAGCGCAATAGTGCCTTTGTCCGGCGTGTCGTCGCCATACAGCAGCCCGAGAAGCGTGGTTTTTCCGCAGCCGTTGACGCCGATAAGGCCGATGCGGTCGCCCTCCTCGACAGTCAAGCTGACGTCCTCAAGCACGGTCTTGACACCAAAGCTCTTATATACATTTTCGGCTGAAAGTATCATTTTACGTGTTTGCTCCTTTTACGGCGAGTGCCGCAGCCCTCGCCGGAGGGGCGCTTTTTCAGGCGTATACAATGGCGGCGAGCAGCACAAGAGGCTTGTCCCCGCGGTTCGCCACTGCGTGGCCCTCACCGTTTCTGACGTGCAGCACGTCTCCGGCGGTGGCCTCGATCTCGACGCCGTTGTCGTTATAAAGCGCTTCCCCCTCGATGATATAGAAGGTTTCGGTCTCGCCCTCGTGGACGTGATAGCCTATTGAGCAGCCCTTTTCAAGGGTCAGCAGCGAGAACATGCGCCCGTGGCCGTTCAGCTCCGCGGGCGCGAGCAGCTCGGTTATCCTCACCGTGCCGTCGCCGCCGCGCATCCGCTCTCTCAATGTGACCTTGAAATCGTTTGAACGTGTTACCATTTGCCGTTCCTCCTTTTGCAGCCTTCTCCCGGTCAGCGGGAGGTGATTTCTATCGATTCTATCGTGACGTCCTCAGTCGGACGTCCTCCCGCCGCGCCGGCGGTATGTGTATGTGAGATTTTGTCCACGACGTCCATCCCATCGACCACGCAGCCAAACACGGTGTAGCGGTAATCGAACTGTGGGATCCCGCCGCAGATGCGGTAGGCGTTGATAAGCTCGGCGGGATATCCGAGCGCCTCCAGCCGCGCAAGCTCGTCGGTGGAGACGGTGCAGTCCGCCACAATAAAGAACTGGCTCGCGTTACTGTCCGGCGTGCCGGGGTTCGCCATTGCAAGCGCGCCGCTGAGATGGAACAGGTTAGGCGAAAACTCGTCCGCGAACGCGACAGGCTCTCCTCCGCTGCCCAGAAAGCTGCTCTCGCCGCCCGCCCCCGTCCCGGTCGGGTCGCCCGACTGGATGAGATAGTCTGCGATCACGTTGTGGAAGATGACGCCGTCGTAATATCCGTTCTCGGCAAGCGCGAGGAAGTTTTCCACGGCGAGCGGCGCTTCCTCCGGGAAGAAGCGCACCGTGATATCCCCCGCGCTCGTCTTAATCACGGCGAGGGTATCGCCGGACTGTGGCTCGCCGAGCTGTAGCAGCTCGATATTGAGCGTTTCGTCCGGCGCGGACTCATGCGCGCCCGGCTTAATCATGACGTCGCCGGAGATAGAGCCGGAGCTGCTGGAGAGGGACTGCGTCCCACGGCCCGTGCAGCCGGCGCAGAATACGGCCAGTCCTGCCAGAAATATTGCGAGGATCTTTGCGGTAAAGCGTTTCAAAAGCGCGCCTCCTCTCAAAAGCGTCGTAAAGGCATCAGACGATCAGCGCGGCAAGCTCGTCCGCGGTCATGCCGCTTATGTATTCGTTTACGTTTATATCGACCCTTGCGAGCGCCTGCAAAACGCTTTTGCGTTCGTGGCGCACGCCGGTAAGCGCCGCTTCAAGTGCGGCGACATCCTTTCTGCCAAAAAAGTCTCCGCTGAGCCTGAGAGCCGTGATAACGCCGTCACTCACCGAAACGCTTGCCTCAACAACGCCGAAGTCGTACTTGACCGCGTTGTGCATGTCGAAATCCGGAGATTCGCCGAAGTTCCACTCCCAGCGGCCGTATTTCTCCGCGACCAGCTTTTTTGCCGCAGCGTCCTCCTCCGGGGTCACGTCCTTGCGATAGGCGCCGGGCATGTGCCGTTCAAAATAGCCGAGCATGCCGTCGAGAAATTCGACCGGCGAAAGCCTGTTTTCAAGATGCGCGCCGATGTTCGTCACGCGGGAGCGGTGGGATTTTATCCCTCTGCTCTCAACCTTGATATCACGCACGCGCAGCGCGCCGGAGAGCCAGCCGAGGTCGGCGTCAAACAGCAGCGTGCCGTGGTGCAGGATGCGGCCGTTTTTGACTGTCTGAGCGTTGCCGGATATCTTCATGCCGTCGAGCGTAAGATCGTTGCGGCCGGAAAGCTCGCACTCCGCGCCGATGGAGCGCAGATAGTCGCGCACCGGCAGTGTGAAGCGGTCGTAGTTGTTGAAGGCCGTCTCGTCGCATTTTTCGATAAAGGTGAAGTTGATGTTTCCAAGGTCGTGGAACACCGCGCCGCCACCGGTCATGCGCCGGATGACCGAGACGTTGTTGCGCTTGACGAAGTCGAGGTCTATCTCGGCGACGGCGTTCTGATTGCGCCCGATTATCACTGCTGGGGCGTTGCGCCACAGCATCGCGATATCCTCGGTGCTGCCGCCGCAGAGCATGACCTCCTCCATAGCCAGATTATATGCGGGATCATTGCAGGGGTTGTAGATTATTCTCATATGCTTCAGCCTTTCGGGATTTATATGCCGCGCGACTCATACAGCTTTGTGTAGACAAGCGCGCCGGAAACACGTTCGGATTTCATCAGCGCGACGCTCTTGACGCGCTGGGACATGCCGCGCGCGCTTTCGGGGACGCGTCCGGCGTTTATAGCATCGCGGGCGAGGGTCAGATGAGGGCGAAACGGCTTGTCGTCCGGCGAAAAGCCGTGCCGGACAAGCTCGTCCGTCAGCGCGCGCCGCAAAGCTGCAAGCGCCTCGCCGCCGTCGGCGCCGTACCAAAGGATATCTCCGCCGACGCGCTTGAAGCGTCCGGGGGCGGTCAGCGTCAGCGTGAACGGCTCGAATCGGGCGGCATCCATCGCCGCCTTGACCTGCCCGAGTCTGTTCGGGGCGGTCTCGCCGAGAAAGGCGAGGGTGAGGTGCAGGTTCTCGCGCCGCGAAAAGCGCCCCTGTGAGCCGGCCGTTTTCAATTCCTCAACCACGCCGCACAGCGCGTCCTTTATCCCGCCGCACAGCTCTATCGCGATAAACAGCCGCATTTTGTCCCCCATCCGCTCAGCCAGCGTCATTCCGTCCGGCACCGCAGCACTTTTTATATTTCTTGCCGGAGCCGCAGGGGCAGGGGTCGTTGCGGCCGGGCTTGGAGGCCCGTCTCGGGGTCTGGCGGAGCGTTCCGTCGCCAGCGGGCTCGGAGGGCTTTGCCACCTGCTCGCGCTTCGGCTCGTTGCCGGTGCGCACCCGCACGACAAACATCGCCTTGACCGTCTGCTCGCGTATTGACGCGACCATCTGGTCGAACATCTCGAAGCCCTCGAGACGGTATTCGACGACGGGATCCTTTTGTGCGTAGGAGCGCAGGTAGATGCCCTTTTTCAGCTCGTCCATCGCGTCGATATGGTCCATCCACATCCGATCCACGTTCTTGAGCAGCACCACACGCTCCACCTCGCGGATTATCTCCTCTCCAAGCTCGCGCTCGCGTTCGGCGTATTTGGCGTGGGCGTGCTCCTTGAGCTTTTCGGTTATCTCCTCGCGGCTCATCGCGGCAAGGCGGGCGCGGTCGAAGGCAAGCTCGTCGTTGGAGATCAGCCAGCCAAGGAAGTAGTCGCGCAGACCGGCAACGTTCCAGTGCTCCCTATCGACGCCCTCGGGCAGATAGTTCGCGACGGTGACGTCGATTAGCTCGTCTATCATACCGGAGATGCTGTCCTTGAGGCTTTCGCCGCACAGAACCTTTTCGCGCTGGCTGTATATGATCTCGCGCTGGCGGTTCATGACGTCGTCGAATTGCAGCACGCTCTTGCGTATGCCGAAGTTGCGGCCCTCAACCTTGCGCTGCGAGCTTTCGATTGTGCTGCTGAGCATTTTGTTTTCGATGGGCATGGTGTCGTCCACGCCGAGGCTGTTCATTATAAGCTGAAGGCGCTCGCCGCCGAACAGGCGCATGAGGTCGTCCTCGAGCGAGATATAGAAGCGGGAGGCGCCGGGGTCTCCCTGACGTCCGGAGCGCCCGCGAAGCTGGTTGTCGATGCGGCGGGACTCGTGGCGCTCGGTGCCGATGATGAACAGTCCACCGGCGCGGCGCACCTCGTCGGCCAGCGGCTCCACCTGCTTTTTGTATTCGTCGAGCAGCTCTCTGAAGCGTGCGCGAGCGGCAAGTATCTCCTTGTCGCCGGTGTCGGCGTGGCCGACGGCTTCGCTTATCAGCTCGTCGGAAAAGTCCTCGCGGCGCATCTGTGCCTTTGCCATAAATTCGGCGTTGCCGCCGAGAACGATATCGGTGCCGCGTCCGGCCATGTTGGTGGCGATGGTGACTGCGCCCGGCTTGCCCGCCTGCGCGACGATCTCCGCTTCCTTTTCGTGATATTTGGCGTTGAGAACCTCGTGCTTTATGCCGCGCCTTTTGAGCATTGACGAGAGCAGCTCGGATTTTTCGATGGATATCGTGCCGACCAGCACCGGCTGATTATGCTCGTGGCACTCGATTATCTGGTCGATTACGGCATCGAACTTGCCCGCCTCCGTTTTATATATGACGTCGGGATAGTCTATGCGGATGACCGGCTTGTTGGTGGGTATTTCGATGACGTCGAGCCCGTATATCTCGCGAAATTCGTCCTCCTCGGTCATCGCTGTGCCGGTCATGCCGGAGAGCTTTTTATACATGCGGAAGTAGTTCTGGAAGGTGATGGTCGCGAGCGTCTTGGATTCGCGCTCCACCTTGACGTTCTCTTTTGCCTCGATGGCCTGATGCAGCCCCTCGTTGTAGCGGCGGCCCAGCATGAGGCGTCCGGTGAACTCATCGACGATTATGACCTCGCCGTCCTTGACGACGTAGTCGATATCGCGGGTCATGACGCCGCGCGCCTTGATGGCCTGATTGATGTGGTGGGCTATGGTCATG
>CANNTZ010000017.1 GCA_947522735.1 uncultured Oscillospiraceae bacterium
GTCGGCGCAAAATAGCCTATCACCTGATATCCCCATGACTCGTCGAGCGGATATTCCGACACCGGAAGCAGCTCGACATGGGTATAGCCCATATCGCGCAGGTACGGCACGAGGTCGTCCGCCAGCGCGCGGTAGGAAAAGCAGTTGCCGTCCTTATAGCGCCGCCACGAGCCCGCGTGCAGCTCATAGATGTTTATCGCGGAATCGAGCATGCTGCGTTCCCGCTTGCTCTCGCGATAGCGCGCGTCGCGCCATTCGTAGCCGTCCAGCTCGTATATCTTGGACGCGGTGTCCGGGCGTGTGCACATGTGAAACCCGTAGGGATCGCTTTTGTACACGAAGCTGCCGTCGCGTCTCTCTATGTAATATTTGTATTCGTCCAGCGGCCTTGCCTGCGGGACGATTTGCTCCCATACGGCGCCGTTTTTCGTCATCGGCTCCGCCGACGTGTCCCACCCGTTGAAGCGTCCGACCACCCGCACGCTCCGCGCGTTCGGCGCAAACACTCGGAACACAAAGCCCTCTCCGTCGCGGTGACAGCCGAAGTATTCGTAGGCGCGTCCGGAAACGCCGTCGTAATATTCTCTCAGAATCCCTGCTTTATCCATCCCTCAGCCCTTTTTCGCCAAAGATTTTTGACGGCTCCCGTCTTTTTCTTGTATATCATTATACCACTACTTATCCCATATGTCAAATATTTCCCATTGAAAATCTCCGATTTTTAATCATGTTTCAACAATTATAGTTCACTACACAAATTAAAACCAGCATTTTTGAATACATTGACATATCTTATTGCCTCATTGACCGAAAAAGCGTATCTCCGATTTTCACGCCTCTCACAGTGTCCGCAGGTATTTATATGTGCGCGCCGCGCCGAAAATGCGGACAGACGCCCGGATCAGAGCCTCTGCGGCTTCTGCTCCGGGCGTCTTGCGGTGCGGTCTATTCAAGCACGAGCTCTCCGAACCAGTCCGGGCAGTGATAGTCCGGTTCGGGCAGCCCGACGCCGCTCCAGCAGCAGTAGTGCGGATGAACGGTTTCGTCGCCGCACTTGTAAAAGTTGCCGCGCAGCACGCGGCCGGAGGAATAATCCCCCCTGCCAAAGACAGCGTCGAGATAGTCGAAGGTGAGGTTTGCGCGGACAAACCAGCGCTGCGGCGCTGCGGTGCATTCAAGCTTTCCGGATTGCGTCCACCCGCGAACCTCCGGGCGCTCCCTCGGAAAATACCGGTCGTATCTGCCCTCGCCCACGCCGCAGTGATAGACGCCCCTCGGATTCATTTCGAGGTTGATGTATTTCATCGAGATCTCGGGACGCGGCGCAAAGAAAAATTCCACGCAACTGTCGGCGCAGACCAGACCGTTATATTCCGTCACCTCTGCGCGGATGAAGCTCTCCTCCGTCGAGAACAGCAGGTGAAAGCCCTTCTCGCTCATCACAAGCCTTGCCTCGCAAGCCGGCTGGTATCCGTATTCCTTCCACGGACGCTCGTCCAGCCTTGCCGGCTCGACATTCTCCCAAAAGCCCTCTTTCTCGATTTCCCCAGAGGGAAATTTGCGAATCGTATAAATTTTTTTCATGAAAATGCCCCTTTGCCACTTGTATTCAATATATATAAGTTGTATAATAAATAATATCTGACAGCGAACCGCCGCCATAGCTGTATTATATCACATCGCTGCGGCGTTGTCAGCAAAAACTCACAATTTTAAAAGAAGGACTGATGGCATGAAGGTTTTAGATTGCAACATTTTCTATGGCGCAACTCCGAACGGCAAGCCGTATAAGAACTGCGACACCTTTGCGGAGCTTTGCTCCACCATGCGGACCTGCGGCATCGACGGCGGCCTCATCCGCTGCGGCTATTCCAGCACCGTCGGCGTAGTATACGGCAACAACATGGTCGCCGCCGATATTGCCGGCGCCCAAGCCAGCGGCCTCGACATGTGGGGCGTTTGGGCTATCCTGCCACCGCACACGGGCGAGATACCCTCTCCGGACGAGCTGCCCGGCGAGATGGCAAAGCACAAAATTGCCGCGCTCTATATCGACCCGGCCTCCCACCGCTACGTTCCGAACCGCATTTCCATCGGCGCTTACCTCAAGATGGCCGAGGAGCGCAGGATCCCCGTCATCCTCAACACCTATTACGGCGTTTCGATGGAGCAGATCGCGAGCATTATGGAAATGTATCCGAGGCTGACCGCACTCGTCGGCGACACCTACTGCTGGCCAAACGCGCGCCGCCTCTATCCTCTTGCGTATTCCTTCGAGAACCTCTACCTCGACCTCAGCTACGTCATGGACGACCAGGGCCTTGAGGACATGACAAAGCATTTTGGCGCGGAGCGTCTCGTTTTCGGCACCGCCTTCCCGGAGCGCTACACCGGCTCGATGATGGCGATGATACGCGCCGCCGAGATAAGCGATGCGGATCGCGCAAAAATTTTCGGCGGAAACCTTGAAAGGATAATCGGACAGGAGGTTTTGAAATGATAAACTCTAACAGCAAGCTCGCAAAGCAGTTTTGGGAGACCGGCAAGCTGCCCTGCCCGATCCTCGACTTCCACGCCCACATGGACGAGCACCCCGCCATCTACTTCCCCGCGCCCTCCGCGGAGGACATGATGCGCTCGATGAACAACTTCGGCATCCGCTGGCTGTTTTTCTGCAACCATCTCGCGCTTGACGACCCGATGTACGGCGAACACTTCAACCGCGACAACGTCGCCAAATATCCCGACCGCCTGCGCGCCTACCACATCATCCTCCCCCGCCACCTCGACTGCGACGGCATAATCAGGGATCTCGAGGAGCACGGCGACAAGTATATCGGCTGCAAGATACTCGGCGACTACAGCAGCTTCCCCATCGACGACCCCTCCATCTTTCCCGTTTACAAATATCTCAACGACCACAAGCTGCTCCTGCTCATCCACACCTGGGGCGGCAGCCCTTATAACGGCGCGCAGAATGTCGCGAACATTGCGAAGAGCTTTCCCGACATCACCATCGTCGCCGGGCACACCTTCTTTGGCCGCCAGAAGGAGGGCGTCAAGCTGTGCCTCCAGTATCCGAACGTCTACTTTGAGCTGACCGCGGTACCCATCATGCGCGGCTGTCTTGAGGACATCGTCGAGACCGCAGGCGGCAGCGAGCGCATACTTTTCGGCACCGACCTGCCGTGGTTCTCCACGATGCACGGCGCTGGCATGGTTCTCTCCGCCGACATCACCGACGAGGATCGCCTAAACATCTTCTACCGCAACGGCGACAGGATTCTCTCCCGTTTCCCGTGGTATACGCTGGATTGAATTTATCTCCGTTAAACGGCAAGCTCCCGGAGTTTTAGTCTCCGGGAGCTTTTTCGCCGTCATTTTCAGCACTCAGCGGCGCAGCTCGTCCCATATCGCTATCTCGCCGCGCGCAAGCGTCTTTTTCAGGTCGATGACCCGTTGGTTGCGCGAGCCGCGGAATTGCAGCGAGATGTCCTTCTGCTCCGCCTCAAAGCGGCCGTCAACCAGTATGTCGATGCAGCCGAGCATATCGTCCGTCACCTCGCAGCGCGGATAGGAGCCGTCGCGCAGCAGCTCGTCGTCCAGCCGGAAGCCGGTGAAGCACCAGACATTCCTGTCGGGATAGCGCTCGCGCACCCGGCGCAGAAAGGGGAGCAGGTCGCGCTGGTTCGCGGGCTCGAACGGCTCTCCGCCAAGCAGCGTCAGCCCGTTCACAAACGGCTTGTCCAGCTCCGCGAATATCTCGCGCTCCGTCTCCGCAGTGAAGGGCCTCCCGTAGCAAAAATCCCATGTCTGCGGCTGGAAGCAGTCCCTACAGTGGTTGGTGCAGCCCGAGACGAACAGCGTCACCCGCACGCCCGCGCCGTTTGCGATATCGCATTTTTTTATCTCGCCGTAAAACATACTTCACATTCCCCGTCAGCGTCCGGCGGGAGCCTTGTCCTGACAAAGCCCCCGCCGATACGATAATTCACGCAAATATTATCCTCACAGATGCAGCACGCGATCCTTTATCTCCTGCGTGCGTCCCTGATTCCAGAACTGCGTTCCGATATAACCGCAGGTGCGGCGCGCCACATTCATTTTGTCCTGATCGGTGTTGCCGCACTGCGGGCACCTCCAAACCAGCTTGCCGTCCTCCTCGACGATGGATATCTCGCCGTCCCAGCCGCACTCCTGGCAGTAGTCGGACTTGGTGTTCAGCTCGGCGTATATGATGTGATCGTAGATGAACTTCATGACCTCCAGCACCGCGTCGAGGTTGTTCTGCATATCCGGCACCTCGACGTAGCTTATCGCGCCGCCGGGTGAAAGATGCTGGAACTGAGCCTCAAATTCAAGCTTGGTGAATGCGTCGATCGGCTCGGTGACGTGGACGTGATAGGAGTTGGTGATATAGCCCTTGTCGGTGATGCCCTCGATGACGCCAAAGCGCTTTTGGAGGCACTTTGCAAACTTGTAGGTAGTGGATTCGAGCGGCGTGCCGTATAGGCTGAAATCTATGTTGTGCTGCTTCTTCCACCTTGCGCAGGCGGCGTTGAGGTATTTCATTATGTCAAGCGCAAACGGCGTTGCGGACGGCTCGGTGTGGGATTTGCCGGTCATATATTTGACGCACTCGTAAAGTCCGGCGTAGCCCAGCGAGATGGTGGAGTATCCGCCGTAGAGCAGCCTGTCGATGGGCTCGCCCTTTTTCAGGCGGGAGCAGGCGCCGTACTGCCAGAGTATCGGAGCCGCGTCGGAGAGGGTGCCCTTCAGACGCTCGTGGCGGCACATCAGCGCGCGGTGGCACAGCTCGAGACGCTCGTCGAATATCTTCCAGAATTTTTCGATGTTGCCGTGCGACGACAACGCGATATCCGGCAGATTGAGCGTCACGACGCCCTGATTGAAGCGTCCGTAATACTTCGGTCTGCCGTTTTCATCGACATACGGCGTCAGAAAGCTGCGGCAGCCCATGCAGGGATAGCAGTGCCCCTCACCGTTTTTGTCTATCTTCAGCTCGAGCATTTTCTTCTCGCTGATGTAATCCGGAACCATCCGCTTGGCGGTGCACTTCGCGGCAAGCCTGGTGAGATACCAGTATCTGGAGTCCTCATGGATGTTGTCCTCCTCAAGGACATAGATGAGCTTCGGGAACGCCGGAGTGACCCAGACGCCCGCCTCGTTTTTGACGCCCTGATAGCGCTGGAGCAGCGTCTCCTCGATGATGAGCGCAAGGTCGCTGCGCTCCTGCTCGTCCTTGGCCTCGCCGAGATACATGAACACGGTGACGAACGGCGCCTGACCGTTGGTGGTCAGCAGCGTCACCACCTGATACTGTATCGTCTGTACGCCCTTGCGTATCTCCTCGCGCAGCCGCTTTTCGGTTATATCCGAAATCTGCGCTTCGTCCGGCGTGATGCCGATGGCATACAGCTCCTCCGCTACGGTCTTGCGTATCTTCTCGCGGCTGACCTGTACGAAGGGCGCAAGGTGGGTCAGGGAGATGGACTGGCCGCCATACTGGTTGGAGGCTACCTGCGCGATAATCTGCGTCGCGATGTTGCAGGCGGTGGAGAAGCTGTGCGGGCGCTCGATGAGCGTCCCTGTGATGACGGTGCCGTTTTGCAGCATGTCCTCAAGGTTGACGAGGTCGCAGTTGTGCATGTGCTGCGCGAAATAATCGGCGTCGTGGAAGTGGATGATTCCCTCGTTGTGCGCCTCCACAATGTCCCTGGGCAGCAGCAGGCGGTTGGTGATATCGCGCGATACCTCGCCCGCCATATAGTCGCGCTGGGTGGAATTGACGACGGGATTCTTGTTGGAATTTTCCTGCTTGGCCTCCTCGTTGTTGCACTCGATGAGTGCAAGTATCTTGTCGTCGGTGGTGTTTGATCTGCGGACGAGCGAGCGGGTGTAGCGATAGGTGATATAGTGCTTTGCGACCTCGAACGCGCCGTGAGCCATGATCTGGTGCTCCACCATATCCTGTATCTCCTCGACGGTGGGCGCACGGTTCATCTTCTGGCATTGCAGCTCGACCGATTCGGCGATGCGTTGTATCTGCACCGGCGTCATGCGGTCCGGCTCCTCGACGGAGTCGTTGGCTTTGGTTATGGCGATGATTATCTTTGTTATATCAAAGACAACCTCCGAGCCGTTGCGTTTGATGATCTTCAAAAACGTCAGCCTCCTTGTGTTGCAGTCGTTGTGGTCAAAGGGACTATGAACGGGTACATATAGTCTCAAAAAAACAGTGCACTAATATAATATACTATATATTGAGTTTTTGCAAGCGCAAAACCACAAAATATAGTTTAACGAGCATAAAAAGGAATCTGAAATTTTTGGATAAGCTACACAAATGACGCAAATTGCAATAGCTGAAACCGCTATCTTTACGCATTTTTTTGCAGGAGAAAATCTGTCTGCAGCAAAAAAGCGGCGGAGGATAACGAGCACCTCTGCCGCCCTTCGTGCCCTCCGGCCGGTTCCGGCGGGCTTTGTTTGTTAAGTTTCGCCAACAGACCTGTCGGTCAATATATCTTCCGCTTATTGCGCAGCTTGCGGTAGACGTTGATGCCTATCGCAGTGAGCAGCATCAGCACCAGTATCACCGGCACTATCCACGGATTGGTGTTGGTGTTCTCGCTCTTGACCTCCGTCCAGAGCATGTCGAGCAGCTTGTTGGTCTCCGTGGGCAGGCTGAGGAACGCCTCCGCCTTTTCCAGCACCTTCTGGGGCGGATAGGCTATCTCGTTGCCGGAAATCTCCGGGTCAAGCTCCTTCAGCGCCTCCATATGCGGCGTGGAATAGCCGATGAACTCGCAGGTGGCCACTGCAACCTCCGTCTCGCACATGAAGTTGATGTACATTTCGGCAAGCTCCTTGTTTTTGGCCGCCGCCGGTATGCACATTGCGTCCACAAACAGGTTTGTCCCCTCCTCCGGCACTGCATAGCCGAGGTTGGGATTATCTGCGAGCATCGTCACCGCGTCGCCGGCGTAGTACGGCGCTATCACGGCCTCCTCGCCCAGCATCTTGTCGAATATCTCGTCCATGACGTAGCCCTGTATCAGCGGCTTCTGCTTTTTCAGCTCGTCGGCGGCCTGACGCAGCTCGTCCTCGTCGGTCGTATTATAGGAATAGCCCAGCCGCTTGAGCGAGATTGCGAACGCATCGCGCGAGTTGTCGAACATCAGCATTTCGCCGAGATAACGCGCGTCCCAGAAGATGTCCCAGCTCGTAACATCGTTCGCGTCCACCATGTTTTTGTTATAGATTATGCCGACGGTTCCCCACGTGTACGGCACCGAATACTCGTTGTCCGGATCGTAGACCATGGAGGTGTAGTTAGGGTCGATATAGCGATAGTTCGGGACGTTGTCGAAGTTTATCTTTTGCAGCAGCCCCTCCGTCCGCATACGGCCGATCATATAGTCTGACGGGATTATTACGTCGTAGCTGACGCTTCCTGCGCGCAGCTTTGCGTAAAGCTCCTCATTGGAGGCGAAGGTGGAATAGACCACCTTTATGCCTGTCAGCTCCTCAAACGCCTTGTTGATATCCAGCGAATCGTCAGAGCCGTCGGAGATATACTCGCCCCAGTTGTAGACATACACCTTCAGGCCCTGTCCGTAGTACCTCCTGTAGTATTCCTCGTCGTCCACCTCGACCTCGGTGTAAGCGAGAGCGGTAACGCTCAGCGTTGGCAGCAGCAGCGCCAGCGCCATGACGAACGCGAGCGCGAGCGAAAGAAGCCTTTTCATATCTCACGCTCCTTTCTCGCCGCGTGGATGCTGCTCTTTTCCTTGCGGGAATTGTAGATGTTAACGATCAGCAGCACCGTGAGCACCACGATGAAAATTATCGTCGAGAGCGCGTTTATCTCCGGGCTGACCTTTCTGCGGGTCATCGAGAAGATGGTTATTGACAGCGTCTGCGACGCCGCGCCGGTGTTGAAATAGCTGATGACGAAATCGTCCAGCGAATAGGTGAACGCCATGAGGAAGCCGGAGATTATTCCCGGCATTATCTCCGGCACGACCACCTTGAAGAATGCCTTGAACGGATTGCAGCCCAGATCCAGCGCCGCCTCATAGATGAACTTGTCCATCTGCTTGAGCTTTGGCAGAACGTTTAGGATGACATAGGGCAGGTTGAAGGTGATGTGCGCGATGATGAGGGTGGAAAAGCCGAACTCAAAGCGCAGGAACACGAACAACAGCATCAGCGAAACGCCGGTGACGATCTCCGGGTTGATGATGGGGATGTAGGTGATGTTTATTATCAGAGAGCGCAGCTTTTTATTGAATTTGTCGATGCCTATCGCTGCGGCGGTGCCGATTATGGTGGCGGCCACGCTTGCGACTATCGCGATTATCAGCGTATTGCGCAGCGACGAGAGGATCTGCTCGTTCTGGAACAAATCCCTATACCATTTGAGTGTGAAGCCGGTCCAGTAGGAGCGGCTCTTGGACTGGTTGAAGGAATAGGCGATCAGCACGCCGATGGGCATATACAGAAACGCCATCATCAGCCAGACGTAGGTCTTGGAAAGCCATTTCACAGCAGCAGCCCTCCTTCCTCTTCCTCGCCAAACTGGTTGAACACGCTCATGCACAGCAGGATGAGCACCATGAGCACGAGCGATATCGCCGCGCCGAGGTTTGGATTATAGGTGTTTCCGACGAATTGCAGGTCTATGAGGTCGCCGATGAGCAGATTGGAGCCGCCGCCCAGCATTCTCGAAATGATAAAGGTGCTCAGAGACGGCACGAACACCATCGTTATGCCTGAGGTTATCCCCGGAACCGTCAACGGCAGGATGACCTTGAGGAACACGTTCAGCGGGTTTGCGCCGAGATCCTGCGCCGCATGTATCACGCGCTGGTCTATCTTGGTCATTATCGTGTAGAGCGGTAGTATCATATAGGGAATATAATTGTATACCATTCCCAAAATTACCGCGCCCTGTGTGTTTATCATGTTGAAAGGCCCAAGCCCGATCAGCCCAAAAAGCTTGTTGATAAGCCCGTTCTTCTCCAGCAGCGTCATCCACGCATAGGTGCGCAGCAGGAAGTTCATCCACATCGGCAGCATGACGAGCATGACCATCATACGCTGCTGATGGCCGGTCTTGCGGGAGATGATATAGGCGAACGGATAGGACGTCACGAGGCAGATTACCGTCGCTATCGCCGCCAGCCACAGCGAGCGGAAAATGACCGACGCGTAATCGCCCACGCGCGAGATGTTGGCTATCGTAAAGCTGCCCGTATCGTCCGTCACGGCGAAATACACGACCATGCCGAGCGGGACAACGATGAAGATTATCATCCAGATAAGATACGGGAACGCCGTGATCTTGCTTTTCATTTTATCAGTCTCACACTCCTTTTAAGCATACGTGCGCACAATATTAATCTTCCATTTTGTGCATTATGTGTATATCTTCAGGTGTGAGATCCATGCCGATAATCGAACCTGCGGGCGCAAAGCCGGTGGAATGGATCATCCATTTATATCCGCAGGCGTCCACGATCATCTCGTAGTGCACGCCCTTGAAGATCACCGATTCGACGACACCGCTGAATTTGCCCTCGCCCGCGCCGACAATCTTTATGTCCTCGGGACGTATCACGACATCCACGCGGCTCATCTCGTCGAAGCCCCTGTCCACGCACTCGAACTCGCGTCCGGCAAACTCGACGAGGAAATCCCTGACCATGATGCCGTCCACAATGTTGCTCTCGCCGATAAAGTCCGCTATAAAGGCGTTCTGCGGCTCGTTATAGATATCCTGCGGCGCGCCCATCTGGAGTATCTCGCCGTCGCGCATCACCACGACGGTGTCCGACATCGTCAGCGCCTCCTCCTGGTCGTGCGTTACATATATAAAGGTTATCTCAAGGCTCTGCTGGATCCTTTTCAGCTCGATCTGCATCTCCTTGCGCAGCTTGAGGTCGAGCGCGCCGAGCGGCTCGTCAAGAAGCAGCACCTTTGGCTGGTTCACAAGCGCCCTCGCAATGGCGACGCGCTGCTGCTGGCCGCCGGAGAGATAGGTCACGCTGCGCTCCTCATAGCCCTCAAGGTTGACCATCTCAAGCATCTCGCGGACCTGGCGCTTTATCTCCTTCTCCGGCATTTTTTTCAGCCTCAGTCCAAACGCAATGTTTTCATAGACGTTGAGGTGCGGGAACAGCGCATAACGCTGAAAAACGGTATTTACCTCGCGCTTGTACGCGGGAACACCGTTGATCTTTTTCCCCTCGAAAAACACCTCTCCCTGCGTCGGCTCCACAAAGCCGCCTATTATTCGCAGCGTGGTTGTCTTGCCGCACCCCGACGGACCGAGCAGCGTCACGAACTCCTTATCGTGTATCGACAGATCGATACCCTTGAGCACGTGCTCGCCGTCAAAATCGACGACAATGTTTTTCAGTTCGATGATGTAATTATCACCCAATTCTGCATCCCCCTTTGCGGATTTCAGTCCACAGTAATTAATTCATATTCCTGTCGGCCCACGATGGCTTTTGACCGTTCCCCGCAAAAGGCTGTTTACCGCTTGTCTCTCCGAGCTCCTCCGTCCTTTCGTCTGCTCTGGAAGCGGTATTACTATCGTTACAGGGCGCCGCCGTTATCGCAGCCCCCGCCCGTTTTAGACGGTACATACGCCGGTCGTGTTGTGCGCGGGAGCCTTCCCGCACGACAGATGCAAAAATGAACAATTTACACTATATCATATATTCAGCAAAAGTCAAGGTTTTTTTGAAAAAAACTTTATTTTTCGCAATTTTTCTGTGTTTTGCTCGAATTTTTTGCCGTTCAGCGCAGTTATCCTCCAAAATGCTCGTTTTTCCTCATGTTCGCTTTTGTGTTTTTGCGCTTCTCATCGCTGCCCTGTCAGCGCGTGCCCGCAGTATTTGTCCGTTCTTCTGCGGCGGCTCGCTTCAGCTTGCAGCGCGCTCTGTTTTTGCCGGACGGCGAGGCATGGTCAATTTTGCCGTCGGCCCGCTCTCCTGCCGGAGCGCGCGCAGATACGTGTGAAAACAGACAAAAACGCGCCAAGGAGACAGGAAGCCTCCTTGCGGCTGGCTTGCCTCTCTCCTTGGCGGCTTTTCGCTTTCAGGCAGCTTGCGGAGCGTCTCCGCGCTGCGTGCGGCGGCTTATGCTTTTGAGCGCGTCAAGGTGTGTCTCGCGCATCCGCCGCGTGAACAGACCGGCGCAATCGACAATATGAGCGCTCAATAGCAAGGCGCGGCCCTCCGCGCAGATGTTGTCCGCCGGCGGGTCAAATATCGTAGATACCTATTATTACAATTCCCACAACAACGACGGCAATGGAGGCATAGTGCTTCCATGAGAGCTTCTCCTTGAGGAAAATGCGGCCCCAAATCACCGACGCAACGCAGTACGCCGAAATTATCGGCGCAGAAAGCATGATGTGCTCCTTGTCCGCAATTGCGAAGATATAGGCGAACTGGCCGGCGGTCTCGAAGGCGGCGCCGATAAATTTGGGCGCCTCCTGCTTGAATGTGAGCCGTCCCTTGCGGATGAACAGCACATAGACAAGGCAGACCATGCCGACGACGAAAAACGTGAACTCATAGGCCGCATTCGCCGAGCTCTCGTCTATCTTCTGGAGCACCAACGAATCCGCGAAGGTGCCAAGCGCGTCAAGCAGACAGTATATGACCGGTATGGCTATCGCAATGAACGACTTGGTGTATATATTGTTGCCCTTTTTCTGGCGCTCAAGCCGCAGCTCGTCGTCCTCCGTGGCCTCGACGACGCCGAGAGCGACGACACCCACGCAGACAAGCCCGACCGCTATGAGCTGATAGTTGTTGACCTCGCCGCGTCCGGCGGTGATGAGCGTCAATATGGCGACAAGCGCGCCGGAGGAATTGCAGATCGGCGAGGAAATCGACAGCTCGATGTAGCGCAGGCCGAGATAGCCTATCGCCATTGAGAGGATGTACAGCGCCGACACCGGCAGATAGGTGAGTATTATGTCAAAATTAAGCTCCACGCCGCCGATAAAGATCTCATAGGCGCAGTGCAGCCCCATCACGATGCCGACCGCCGTCACCATCTTGAGGTGGCTTAGCTTGTCGTCCTTCTCCTTGCAGCCGATTTTGGAGAAGAGGTCGGAGCCGCTCCAGCAGAGCAGCGCAATAAGTGCCAACCAGAACCACATATTTCAATTTCCTTTTCTGTTTTATTTTTACATTTTTTCAGACGCACCGCAAGCAGTGCGCCTGCTGCGCAATACCGTCTTCGCTCAAAAGCGCACGGTGCGCGAGGGCGCGGTGAAGGACGAGAAGGTTGCGGAAACGTCGCTCAGGCGGAAAACCTCGTTGTTGCCGTCACCGGGCCGATACATGGAGCTCAGCTCGGGATAGGCGTCGAGCAGGTGCTTCTGCGGCTCGATACGCTCGTCCGGCGTGGCGGTGGCACTGACGCGCAGCCATTCGCCGCCGCTGAACGCGCACAGCTCCAGCCTCGGATTTTTATGAAGCTGCGCCGATACAGCCTTTTTGCGGCCCGTCTGGATATACAGCGCGTTCTCAAAAATGTCTATCGTGCCAAAGGGCCGCACGCGCGGCTGGCCGTCCTCGTCTACGGTCGCAAGATAATAGGTCCCGCACCGCTTTAAAAAATCGTATACCTCGTTCATATTATCATCATGCTCCGTAATAAGCTTTTCAAGTATTATCCTGTCCGCCGGACAGAAGCTGTATCGCGGTATCTCCTCCGGGAGTATCCAGCGGATATCGTTGTGCTCAAGCGCTCGCGGCTCTCCGGCGGCAATGCGGGCGTCAAACAGCGTCACATGCACCGTGATATCGGGATATTCGTGAATTACCTCCGCGAAAATGCCCAGCGGCTCGACCGTCACGGCAAGCTCCTCCCGGCACTCGCGAACAAGGGCCTCCTCAGCCGTTTCTCCCGGCTCCAGCTTTCCTCCCGCGAACTCCCACAGCAGACCCCTCTTTTTGTCCGCCGGGCGCTGGCAGATCAGGAAGCGGCTGCCGCCGCGTATGTATGCTGCCGCGACCTCTGTCACGCCGATCAATCCTTTCACCTCAAAAATACGGAAGCTCCGTCTCATTAATCATACCACGAAACCCGCCGGCGGTCAACTCTCTCCTTCCGGCGCGACGCGGCAGAGGCGTTTTTTCAGCGGCGGAGCACACCTTTCACATGGGAAAATCAACCACGAAATTTCCATTTTTTTATACGCCTCCGCATATATACTTTTTCCCGCTCCGATGATATAATTATTATAGAGAAAAAACTGTGCAGCAAAAATTTTTCCACAAGACACTTATATATTGTAGAGATTTAAGGCTTTGCTGCGCAGCGCTCCGGATTTTAAAATTGCGCCTCGTCATTTATTCATAATTTCCCCCCATCATTAACCCCCTTTTTAGTCAATACATTATATATATCGCAATGCAAAAATTCAAAAATGCACTCTTGATTTCACTCAGAATATCTCTTATAATTTAAATTGTATGATATTGTGGGGAGCATTAAAAACTGGAAATTTTTCCATTCGCCGCGCCTCGCCTTACCATAAAAAGCAATCTGTGTAAATTTGCAAAGGAGAAAGAACATGAGGAAGCTATTTGCGATCATTTTATCCGTTTTGATGATCCTGTCTCTGACGTCCGTCGTAGCGCTTGCCGATACGTCCGGCGCCGGAGCCAAACAAGCACCCCAGCGTGACGCCAAGCCACAAAGCATCGACTACGGTTCGAGGTATAACCATATCGATGTGAAGACCGACGCCCTATACAGCTTCTCCATCGACGGCGTTCCCGGAGCTATAACCGGTTCGGTCGTAGCGTCCAGCATCACCGTCCGGATTGGCAACACCACATACTCAGGCTTCAGCCAGTCCCCGCAGCAGGAGGTCTCGCACTACGAGTTTACCCGCAAAATCACCGCTACCTCCCCGCAGGCCCTTGGCCTGACCTGGATGGCGGGCACCTATAAGCCCACCAACGTCTACGTCAGCATGAAGATCATCTTTCCTGCTAACGTCGTTCCCGCAGATCTCAAGCCGCACCTCACCCTCGAAGCGGACGACAGCTATTCTGTGACGCTGGCCAACCACAGGTATGACGGCGTTCAGGAGTGCACCGGCGGCAACGGCATGAGAAGCGAGGGCAATACCGGAACGCCGACCGGGCTTGACCTGTATATCAACGTAACCGGTATGACCATACTGACCAAGGGTAAGCTTGGCATCGAGAAAAAGGTTGTGGACGAAAACGGCACGTTCCTCGAAAACGACGCCGCCGAGTTCGAATACACCCTCACCCACAACGGCGCTCCGGTATACTTCGTGAACAACGTCTACACCGCCAACTCCGCCGCGGCGGGCGCCACCAGCGTCGTCAAGGTCAGGAACGGACAGCACCTGTCACTGACCGGGCTCCCCGCCGGTATCTATACCGTGACCGAGACGCAGAAGGACGGCTATATCATCCGTGACATCGACGGGCAGGCGAGCACCACCAGCTACAGCAAGGACTACGTCGTGGTCAACAAGGACGACGCCAACATTCCGGTCGCGAACTTCACCAACACCAAACTCTCCGAGCAGACCGGCGTCAACGTCAACAAAACGGCGTCAGGACTTCCTCAGGGCAGTCGGTATCCCAACCCGACCGTCAGCATCTATGCTCTCGACGCTCAGGGCAACAAGACCGGAAACGCTCTCTTCACCGGCATGCTTGACGCCAATGGCGACACCCTCTATCTCACCGCCCTCTTCTCCCCCGGCGCCTATATCGTGGAGGAGACCGGCGCGGATGTTAACGGATACGACCTTGCCACCACGCTGATGGCAAACGGCCAGACACAGAACGGCATGATGTTCACCGTCACCGCGAACGACAAGGGCAAACGCATATCGCTCACCGTCAACAACGTCTACTCCGAGCAGCCGGGCCAGCAGAACGGTCGCCTGACCATCACCAAATACCTCGCCGGCGATTTGAGCGTCAACAAGGAGGGCCAGCTCGTCGCGCAAGACGGCACGATTATCCCCAGCACCTTCCTCTTTACCTTTACGCTCTATAAGGACAACACTCCCGTCGAACACGGTATTGTCCCCGTTTTCGTCCCCGCAACCGAAACGGCGCCTGCAAAATGGGTTGCAACCGTCGATAAGCTTGAGCCGGGCAGCTACACCGTGGAAGAAGAGTACGCCGAGCTGTTCAACTATGACCTCGCCGTCGCCTACGCGCCCACCGGCGGAACAGTGACTGTCGCCGCAAACCAGACCGCGAACGTCTCCGTGACCAACACCTACACCAGACAGAAGCAGATATCCCTTGTGCATCCGATCGAAAAGCTTGTCACGGCCGACGCCAGCCTCAACTCCCCAACGGGCGACCGCACGTTCTATTTCGACGTTGAAATTTTCAAAACCGGCCCCACAGACAGATCTCCCGCCACGACGTTGCCGTTTGACGTCAGCGTCACCGGCGACTTCAAAAAGAGCAACGACCCCTCCAAGGGCGACTTCATGGTCACCATAAACGGAGCCGGCCAAGCCTCCGGCAATATCGTCATCAAGGGCACTCCCGATGAGTTTGAGATGCTGATAGAATATAACGCCTATTTCATCATCCGGGAGAACGACACCGGCATCGGCCAGGACTGGACCTATGATATCGACAAGATCTACCACATCTATGCCACGTATGACGACGAGGCTCTTAATTACCGGATTGAGTTGAACAGCCAAGCTTATCCAGCATTCAAGAGCATTAAGTTTGTCAACACCTATAAGAACGACAAAACTGGTGTTGTGCTTATCTCAAAGCAGCTCAGCGGCGACAATGTGAATCCGAACGACGAGTTCACCTTCAGGTTTGCGCTCAGCTATCCCCCCAATATCCCCCCGCTCACCCTAACCTATACCAAGTACGACGCCAATGGGAATCTCGTCGACAGAGGGGAGCTTGGGGCTGCCTTCACCCTCAAGGGCGGTGAGTCCATTATGATCTACGGCATCAGGTTAGGTATTCTCTACACCGTGACCGAGACCGATTCCAAGGACTACACCGTGACCTACACCAACCGAACCGGGACACTCACACTGAACAAGCCCACAGCAGAGGTCACCGTGACAAACACCCGCAATCATCCCATTGAAAAGACCACCTCCGTCACCGTGACCAAGAGATGGGACGACAACAACAACAAGGAGGGCAAGCGCCCGAGCAGCGTCACCGTCTGGCTCTGCCGCAACGGCGTCATCCTCTCCAGAGTTGAGCTGAGCGCAGCCAACAACTGGACCTGGACCTGGCGCGAGCTTGACGCAAAGCAGCGCTGGACCGTTGAGGAACGCGACGTGCCCACCGGCTACCACGCTATCGTCACCTCAACCGCCTATAACAGCTACGTCATCACAAACCATCTTTCCCAGAAGCCCAACATCAGCACCGGCGACAGCACGCATCTCCTCGTTTCAGGAGCGCTGCTCGCCGCCGCAGGCATCACCGCCGCGGTGCTTCTCGGCAAAAAGCGCCGCCGCAGAAGCTCAAGGTAAGCCTTTCTCCCGACCCATATGCAAGCGCCCGCCGCGTTTCGTTTTTGGAACGCGGCGGGCGCATAATTTTACAGCGCGGCGCAGATAATAAGTCCAACAATAACGACGGGAGGGGACTTTGTGATGGAAAACGATACCGTAGACCTGCTGCGCGAGTGCGACGCCGGGATAAAAATGGCGCTCGCCTCGCTTGACAGCGTAACCGGCAAGACCGGCAACGAGGCTCTCCGCCACCTGCTGACGCAGAGCAAGCGTGAGCACGGCGAGCTTGGCGGCGAGATCGGAGGGCTGCTCGCCAAAAAAGGCGCACGTGAAAAGGACGCCCCGCAGATGGCAAGGCTTATGGCGCAGATGAAAAGCAGCATAAAAATCGGCATGAGCGAGCAAACCGACCGCGCTGTCGCCGAATTTGTCACCGACGGCTGCAACATGGGCATAAAAACGCTCTGCAAGCGGCTGAACCAATGCAAAAACGCCGAGGGCGAGGCGCGGCAGGCGTGCGGAAGGCTCGTCAACCTCGAGGATAAGCTCGCCGCCGGGCTGCGGCTATATCTCTGACTCTCAGCGCATGAGACGCCAAAACGCGGCGCTTCATGCGCTTTTACATATGCTTTTGCATTCTCTGCGGATTTGACGCGGATTTTACATTAGGACGGTTTTGGATTTTACATGGCCGGGATATTATATAAGTGCAAGAACAAAAGGAATAAAAGCAGAGGATCGAAAGGAGATCTCAACCATGAAAAAGCTTATTGTTATCGCACTTGCACTCGTTATGACCATCGCGCTGTTCGCAGGCTGCTCAAAGAGCGGCACCGTCTCGACCGACGGCTCGACCTCCATGGAAAAGGTGATCGGCGCGCTCGGCGAGGCCTTCATGCAAAACAACAGCGGCGTTACCTTCACCTATAATCCCACCGGCTCCGGCTCCGGGATCAACGCGGTTGCCGAGGGACGCTGCGACATCGGGCTTTCGAGCAGGAGCCTCAAGAATGAGGAAAAGGCAAAGGGCCTAAAGGAGACCGTCCTTGCCTACGACGGCATTGCCATCATCGTCAACCCGGACAACCCCGTATCCGATCTGACTCTCGAGCAGCTCAGCGCCATATACACAGGCGAGATTGTCAACTGGAAAGAGCTTGGCGGCAACGACGCTCAGATCGTACTGATCGGACGCGAGGCGGGCAGCGGCACCCGGGACGGCTTTGAATCCATCACCGGCACGCAGGATGCCTGCAAATACCGTCAGGAGCTGACCTCCACCGGCGACGTCATAGCAACCGTGTCGCAGAACCCCGACGCCATCGGCTACGCCTCCCTCGCGGCCATAAAGGACACCGTCAAGGCGCTCACCGTCGGCGGCGTCGCCCCCACCGAGGACACCGTCAAGGACGGCAGCTACGTTATCCAGCGTCCTTTCGTGCTGGTGACGAAGGAGGGCGTGACGCTCTCCCAGCCCGCACAGAAATTCTTCGATTACGCCACCTCCTCCGAGGCCTCCGAGATAATCGCAAAGGCCGGAGCCGTAGCCGCCAACTGAAAAAACCGTCCGAACCGGCAGGAGCAACGCGTCTCCTGCCGGACTGTTTGAGCGAAGCAAACAAACTTGTATCAGAGGAATGGCTATGAAGAAAAAAAACAAAGCACAGTCGCTCCGGCGCAGAAGAAGGCTCTTTGAATTTGCCGTCCATGCGCTCTTTCTGCTGCTCGGGCTGATAACCGTGGGCTTCGTGCTGCTGATAACTGTCTACCTGATAATCTCCGGTATACCGGCGATACGCGAGATCGGCCTCGTACCGTTCCTGTTCGGAAAGGTGTGGGCCTCCACCGCCAAAACCACCGAGCCGTCCTACGGCATCCTCCCGTTCATCCTGACAAGCGTCTACGGCACCGCCGGAGCCATTGTGCTCGGCGTGCCGGTCGGATTTTTGACGGCGGTCTTTCTTGCAAAGGTTGCGCCGCCAAGGGTCAAGGCGGTCATGCAGGCGGCGATAAACCTGCTGGCCGGCATCCCCTCTGTGGTCTACGGCCTTGTCGGTATGCTGGTGCTGGTTCCGGGCATCAGGCGGTTGTTCAATATTCCGGACGGCGCAAGCCTGCTTGCGGCGATTATCGTCCTTGCGATAATGATACTGCCGTCGATAATCAAGGTGTCAATCACGGCTCTCGAGGCGGTGCCGAAAGAATACGAGGACGCGTCGCTGGCGCTCGGCGCAACGCCGGTCGAGACCTACTTCCGGGTATCGGTTCCGGCGGCGAAAAGCGGGATAGCGGCTGCGGTCGTGCTCGGCGTCGGACGCGCGATAGGCGAGGCGATGGCGGTCATGATGGTCTCCGGCAATGCGGCGAATATGCCGCGGCTCTTCGAGAGCGTGCGCTTCCTGACAACCGCCGTCGCGAGCGAAATGTCCTATTCCAGCGGACTCCAGCAGCAGGCGTTGTTCTCGATAGCGCTGGTGCTGTTCCTGTTCATCATGCTGATAAACGCCACGCTGAACTTCTTCCTCAAGCGTGACCGGGAGGATTGACGATGCAAAACAAAAGTCTTTCCGCAAAGCGCCGCACCTACGCTGCCGTCATGAAAGCGCTGATGCTCATATCGTCCGGGCTGACCTTTGCGCTGGTGCTGTTTCTCATCTGCTACGTAATGGCGCGCGGCCTCCCGAGCATCTCATGGAAGCTGATCTCCGGCTCGCCAAGCTATCTCACCGATGAAATCGGCATCCTGCCGGACATCCTCAACACGCTCTATATCGTTCTCGCCGCCGTCGTGATCGTTGTGCCGCTGGGCGCCGGAGCGGCCGTCTATCTCAACGAATACGCCCGGAACAAGCGGCTGGTCGGAGTGATAGAATACGCCGCCGAGACGCTCTCCGGCATCCCGTCGATAATATACGGCCTTGTCGGGATGCTGTTCTTCTGCGAGTTCATGCAAATGGGCACCTCTCTGCTGGCAGGCGCGCTGACGCTTGTGATAATGAATCTGCCAACCATCATGCGCACCACCCAGGAGAGCCTTAAAACTGTCCCGCAGAGCTACCGCGAGGGTGCGTTCGGACTGGGCGCGGGCAAGTGGCGCGTCATACGAACAGTCGTGCTGCCCGGCTGCATTGACGGCGTAATCACCGGCTGCATCCTCTCGATAGGCCGTATCCTCGGCGAATCGGCGGCGCTGCTGTTCACGGCAGGCTTTGCGCACACGCTCAACGGGCTGTTCAAGGGCCTTCGCAGTTCCGGAGCGACGCTGACCGTCGCGCTCTATATGTATGCCAAGGAGCAGGGCGAGTTCAGCGTGGCGTTTGCGATAGCCGCGATACTGATGGCGCTGACGCTGCTGATAAACCTTGCGGCGGATCTGGTCTCAAGATATTTCAAGAGGAGAAAAAAGCTATGAGAAATATTATCTCCGTTCACGACCTCTGCCTGTGGTACGGCAATCATCAGGCGCTGAAAAATATAACCATAGATATTCCGGAAAAGAGCATAACCGCGCTGATCGGCCCGTCAGGCTGCGGCAAATCCACCTTTCTCAAGACGCTCGACCGCATGAACGACCTCATTCCCGGTGTGAAAATCACCGGCCGGGTCGATTACGACGGCATGAACATCTTTGCGCCCTCGACCGACGTAAACGAGCTGCGCCGTCGTGTCGGCATGGTGTTCCAGAAGCCAAACCCGTTCCCGATGAGCATCTATGACAACATCGCCTACGGCCCGCGCACCCATGGCGTTCGCGGCAAGGCAAAGCTGGACGATATCGTCGAGCGCTCGCTGCGCGATGCTGCCATTTGGGACGAGGTCAAGGACAGGCTGCGCAAAAACGCGCTTGGGCTGTCCGGAGGTCAGCAGCAGAGGCTGTGCATTGCGCGCGCCCTCGCCGTCAAGCCTGATGTGCTTCTGATGGACGAGCCGACAAGCGCGCTCGACCCGATCTCCACCTCAAAAATTGAGGAGCTTGCGATGCAGCTCAAGGAGAGCTACACCATCGTCATCGTCACACACAACATGCAGCAGGCGGTTCGCATATCGGACAACACCGCGTTCTTCCTGCTCGGCGAGTTAGTGGAATACGGCGACACCGAGAAGCTGTTCTCGCAGCCGCGAGACAGGCGTACCGAGGATTATATTACAGGGAGGTTCGGATAATGAGAAGCCGTTTTGACGAGCAGCTCGCCCAGCTAAACCGCGAGATGATCGAGATGGGCGCGCTGTGCGAGGAGGCCATAGCGCTTGCCTCCAAGGCGTTGACTGAGGGCGACGTCACGCTCGCAGCAAGGGTGGCGCCGCTGGACGCCGAGATAGACCAGAAGGAACGCAACATCGAATCCATGTGCCTCAAGCTGCTTTTGCAGCAGCAGCCGGTCGCAAAGGATCTGCGTCAGATATCGGCGGCGCTCAAGATGATAACCGACATGGAGCGTATCGGCGACCAGGCGGAGGATATTGCGGAGATAGTCGCCTTTCTCAACGGCCGCAGCGCCGAAAACGACGACATTCTGCGCGAAATGGCACGCGCCACAATAAATATGGTCACACAAAGCGTTGACGCTTACGTAAAACGTGATATAATATTAGCAGAGCAGGTCGTCGCCGGGGACGACACGGTGGACGGCTACTTCGATCAGGTCAAGCGCAGCCTGATAAGGAAGATTTCCGAAAACCCCGGCGACGGAGAATATGCGCTGGACATCCTGATGATAGCGAAATATTTCGAGCGCATCGGCGACCACGCGGTGAATCTTGCGGAATGGGTCATCTTCTCGGTGACCGGCACACATAAGGAGGGCTGAGCATGATCTGGTGCGTTGAGGACGACGTCAGCATACGCGATATCGAGGTCTACGCCTTACAGGCAACCGGCTTTGAGGCGCGCGGCTTTGCGGACGGCGCCGGGTGCTGGGAGGCGCTTCAGGGCGAAGCTCCGGAGCTCATCGTGCTGGACGTCATGCTTCCCGGCATCGACGGAATAGAGCTGCTTCGCCGCATCAGAGCGTCGGCGCGCCTTTCAGCCATACCCGTCGTCATGGCGACGGCAAGAGGCGCGGAATACGACAGGATAAAGGGACTTGATCTCGGCGCGGACTACTACCTTGTCAAGCCGTTCGGCGTGATGGAGCTTGTCTCCTGCGTCAAGGCAGTGCTGCGCCGCTGTTCGCCCCGGAAGCCGGAAAAGCTGCTGGCCACAGGCGGCCTTGCCGTCAATCTTGACGAGCACACCGTCACCGTGGACGGCGCACGCGTTGCGCTCACTCTCAAGGAATTTGAGCTGCTGCGGCTGTTTCTCTCCCATCCCGGCGCCGCGTTCACCCGCGAGCAGCTCATGGAAAACGTCTGGGGCACCGATTATTGCGGCGAAACGCGCACGGTGGATATGCACATCAAAACTCTGCGCCAGAAGCTCGGCGGCTACGGCGGCCTCATCGAGACCGTCCGCGGCGTCGGCTACCGTTTGGAGGCGAAGGCTTGACATGACGAAAAAGATATTCAGATCGATATTTCTTGCGGCGGGCAGCGTGCTTCTCGCAAGCTTTGTGATAATCATGGGCTGCCTGTATGCATACTTCGGAAGCTTGCAGGAAAGCCAGATCCGCGACGAGCTTGCTCTTGCAGCGGTATCCGTCAGCGAGGGCGGTACCGATTATCTCAGCCGAATAGATTCCGACCGCTACCGCCTGACCTGGATTGCCGCCGACGGCAGCGTCATTTACGACACCAGCGCCGACGCCGGAACGCTCGACAACCACGCCGGGCGCGACGAAATCAGAGAGGCGCTTGAACACGGCGACGGCAAGAGCGTACGCTATTCCTCAACGCTGCTTGAAAAGACGATGTACTGTGCCAAAAGGCTGGACGACGGAACGGTGCTGCGCATATCGGTCGGCCGTGCGTCGGTGGGCGTGCTGCTGCTGGGGATGCTCTGGCCGGTGCTGACGGTGCTTGCGGTCGCGTTCGCGCTCTCCGCGCTGCTTGCGAGCCGCCTTTCACGCAGAATCGTCGCGCCGCTCAACAGCCTTGATCTTGACCATCCGCTTGACAACGAGGCCTACGAGGAGCTTTCCCCGCTGCTTGGACGCATAAACCGCCAGCACAAGCAGATCACCGCACAGCTTCGCGAGCTGCAACGCAAGACGGATGAATTCGACCACATCATCCGCAACATGCGCGAGGGCCTTGTGCTGCTCGACAACAAGGGCTGCGTGCTCAGCATCAACCCGGCGGCACAAAAGCTGTTCGGCACCGACGCCTCCTGCACCGGGTGCGACTTTCTCACGGTGGATCGCAGCCACGATATGAGCGCGGCTATCCGTCACGCGATGAAGGACGGCCACAGCGAGCTGCGTGCCGAACGCGCGGGGCTAATCTACCGCTTCAACATCAGCCGCATCGACTCGGCCGGAAACGCTATCGGCGCGGTCATCCTCACGTTCGATATCACCGAACAGGAGAACGCCGAGCAGAGCCGCCGCGAGTTCACCGCCAACGTCTCCCACGAGCTGAAAACTCCGCTCCAAGGCATTATCGGAAGCGCCGAGCTCATCGAAAGCGGCATGGCAAAGCCGGAGGACATCCCCCGCTTCGTTGGGCATATCCGCCGCGAGGCACAGCGAATGGTCACGCTGATAGGCGATATCATACGCCTCTCGCAGCTTGACGAGGGCATAGACATGCCGTGCGAGACATTCGACCTGCTCGACGTCGCAGACGAAGCCGCGAACGATCTGCGTGCCGGAGCGGAGAAGAAAAACGTAACGCTGAGCGTCTCCGGCGCCCCGGTCATGATGACCGGCGTGCGCCGCCTGATATATGAGACAATCTACAACCTTGTCGACAACGCGATAAAGTACGATCATCCGGGCGGACGCGCCGATATCCGCGTTGAAGCGGGCGACGGTACGGCGGCGGTCACCGTCAGCGACGACGGCATCGGCATTGCGCCGGAATATCAGAGCCGCATATTCGAGCGCTTCTTCCGCGTGGACAAGAGCCGCTCCAAGGCATCCGGCGGCACCGGGCTCGGGCTGTCGATAGTCAAGCACGCGGTGCAGTATCACGGCGGAAAGCTCAAGCTGCAAAGCTCCCCCGGCAAGGGCACGTCGATACGCGTTGAATTTCCGGCTTACGACGCTCCAAGCAGGCGGGAGCCGGCCGACAAAATCGTATAATAAGCATAAATGCAGGCTCCCAGCAATGAGAGCCGCATTTGCATATCCAAATAAAAACGGGAGGAAATGGAAAAATGGAGGAATTGAGGAGTAAAAAGGGCTTCATATGCGATATGGACGGCGTGATCTATCACGGCAACAAGCTGCTGCCCGGCGTAAAAGAGTTCGTCGAATGGCTATATAAAGAGGAGAAACACTTTCTGTTTTTGACAAATTCGTCGGAGCGCTCGCCGAAAGAGCTTCAGCAGAAGCTCAAGCGTATGGGACTTGAGGTGGATGAGAACCATTTTTACACCAGCGCGCTCGCAACCGCACGGTTCATCAGCTCGCAGGCGCCCGGATGCAGCGCCTATGTCATCGGCGGCGCAGGCCTTATCATGGCTCTGCACGACAAGGGGATAACCATGAACGATATCGACCCGGACTACGTCATCATCGGCGAGGGCAACACCTATAATTACGAGAACATCCTCAAGGCGGTGCGTCTGGTCATGCGCGGCGCCAAGCTCATCGGCACCAACAGCGACCTCACCGGCCCCTCCGAGGAGGGCATCATCCCCGCCTGCCGCGCGATGATAGCTCCCATCGAGATGGCGACCGGCCAAAACGCCTACTTTATCGGCAAGCCGAACCCTCTGATGATGCGCACCGGCCTGCGCATCCTCGGCGTCCACTCCGAGGACGCGGTTATGATCGGCGACCGCATGGACACCGACATGGTCGCCGGCATAGAGAGCGGCCTTGACACCGTACTGGTGCTCTCAGGCGTGACCACTCGCAGCGATATCAAACGCTTCCCCTATCGTCCGCGCCTTGTGCTCAACGGCGTCGGAGATATCCCCGATATGCTCTGCCAGCCCGCCGCACAGGACTGACCCGACCCGAAAGGAGCCTTTTTATGCCCTCCTGCCGAGTTGCCATCTGTGACGACTCCCCCGTGGATTCCGGCTACATAAACGGCCTACTGCTCCAGTGGGCACTCTCCCGCAATATCACCGCCGCCGCAGATATCTTCCCCTCCGCAGAGAGCTTTCTCTTCCGCTATGAGGACGACCCCGGCTTTGACATATTGCTGCTCGACATCGAGATGACCGGCATGGACGGCGTGACTATGGCGAAAAAGCTGCGCGCTGTCAACGGGAGCATACAGATAATCTTCGTCACCGGCTATTCCGACTATATCGCGGACGGCTACGACGTGGCGGCGCTGCATTACCTGATGAAGCCGGTCGATCCCGTCAAGCTGTTCACGGTGCTCGACCGCGCTATTGAGAAGCTGCGGCAGAGCGAGCGCTGCCTCACTCTTGAGCTGCCCGACGGCGCCGTGCGCATACCGCTCCACGAGATACGCTATCTCGCCGTGCGCCAGAACTATGTCACCGTCCACGCCGGAGAGGACTATACCGTCAGGCGCACCCTCGGCGACTTTGAACGCGAGCTTGGCGACGGCTTTTTCCGCGCCGGACGTGCGATCATCGTGAATCTGCGGCGTATCCGCCGCGTCACACGCACCGACGTCCACCTTGACGACGGCTCTACCCTGCCGCTTCCGCGCGGCATATACGAGCCGCTCAACCGTGCGATAATCGCGCGCACCTGATACTCCGACAAAAGGAGACGTAATATGAAGCTGCTCTCCAAGCTGATCGACCGCCGGATCGCCGCCTATCAGCGCGAGCTTATCGAGACGCACTACCGCGAGGTGGATAACATGTACCGCCAGATTCGCGGCTGGCGGCATGACTACCGTAACCACATCCAGCTCATGAAGGCCCTTGCCGAGCACGGCGACCTTGACGGCATCCGCTCCTATCTCGATCTTCTCGAAACCGACCTGAGCACCGTAGATATTGCGGTCAAGACCGGCAACGCAATGGCGGACGCCATACTCAACAGCAAGATATCGCTGGCACGCTCCAAAGGCATCGAGGTCAATGTGGACGCGCACATCCCCGTTAAGCTCAAGACCTCCGAGCTCGACCTTTGCTGCATCATAGGCAACCTGTTCGACAACGCCATCGAGGCGAGTATGCCGCTGCCCCCGGAAAATCGGCTCATCCGCGTCTATATGGACATGAAGAACACCCAGCTCTATATCTCCTTCACCAACCTCACCGCCGTTAAAAAGCAGACGCGCTTTCTCACCTCAAAGGGGGCAGGGCACGGCTTCGGGCTTGTGCGCATCGACAGCATCGTCGAGCGCCTCGACGGCTATCTCAGCCGCAACTCCGAGGACGGCGCGTTCACGACGGAGATACTTATTCCGCAGGAATAGCGTCCGCTTTGCAATTCGTCCCCGGAAAACGACAATTCGTCCCCGAAGCGTGCCGGGGACGATTTTTTGTGCTATAATATGCTCACATTCAGCGAAAGGACGACGGCTTATGGAAAAAGAAAAAAAGCCAAAATATAACATGTGGCAGAATGTCGGCTTCATGATCGACGCCGCATGGAAACGGCGCAAAAGCGTGCTTGTGCTGTGCGTGCTGCTGGCGCTGACAACGGCGGGCAAGACGGTCGCCGAGCTGCTGGTTGCCCCTGTCATACTCGACAGGCTCGAAACCTCCGCTCCCGCCGGGAGGCTTATCGCGACCATCGCGCTGTTCACTGCGATATTGCTGCTGCTCGCGGGGCTCAGCGACTATATCGACTCCAACACGCTTTTCGGGCGCGTCGCCGTCCGAGTGAGCATTTTGCTGCGCGTAGCGCACAAGCGCGCCTCGACCTCCTATCCAAACACACTTGACACCGACTTTCTGGGGCTTTATCAGAAAGCCTCACATATCTGCGGCGCAAACAGCAGAGCTGCTGAGGCCGTTTGGACAACCCTGACCCTGCTGATGACATATCTGATCGGCTTTGCGGTCTATCTGGCGCTGCTCACCGGACTGAATCTCTGGCTGATGCTGCTTGTCGCGGCAACCTCGGCGGCAAGCTACTTCGCGGGCAAGCGCATCAACGAATGGGGCTACCGCCACCGCGAGGAGCAGGAGCAATACGAAAACAGGCTGTCCTATCTCAACGACGTTGCAACCGACGGAAAATTTGCAAAGGATATCCGCATATTCGGGCTGCGCGGATGGATCGACGATATCTGGCGCAGCACCATGCGGCTCTACCGCGCCTTCTGCGCCAAGCGCGAGCACGTCTATATCTGGGCGAACATAATCGACCTCCTGCTCACCGTCGCGCGCAACGGCGTCGCCTATGCGTTTCTCATCTCGCTCGCGCTGAAAAACGGGCTATCCGTCTCGCATTTCCTGCTCTATTTCGGTGCGATAAGCGGTTTTGCGCAATGGGTGACCGGAATATTGGAGCAGCTCTCGACGCTGCACAGACAAAGCCTTGAGATTTCGATGCTGCGCGAGTTTCTTGAATATCCCGAGCCGTTTAAATTCGAGGACGGCGAGCCTGTTCCGCGCGCTGCGGACGGGCGCTACGAGCTGCGGCTTGACAACGTCTCCTTTCGCTATCCCGCGGCGGACACCGACACCCTCTCGCACATCAGCCTGACCATCGCTCCCGGCGAAAAGCTGGCGATAGTCGGACTGAACGGCGCAGGCAAAACCACGCTCGTCAAGCTGCTCTGCGGCTTCCTCGATCCGACCGGCGGACGCGTGCTGCTTAACGGCAAGGATATCCGCAGCCTCAACCGCCGCGATTATTACACTCTGTTTTCCACGGTTTTTCAGGATTTCTCCGTGCTTGACGTAAGCGTTGCGGAGAACGTGGCGCAGAGCGTGGAGGGCGTAGATATCGCACGCGTCTGGAAATGCCTTGACGAGGCAGGGCTTACCGAGGCGGTCAAGGCGCTGCCGAGGTCGCTCGACACACCTGTCGGGCGCAAGGTGTTAGAGGACGGAGCAGAGCTGTCCGGCGGGCAGACGCAGCGGCTGATGCTCGCGCGCGCACTTTACCGCAACGCACCGGTGCTGCTGCTGGACGAGCCGACCGCCGCGCTCGACCCTATAGCCGAAAACGACATCTACATGAAATACAACGAGATGACCCACGGCAAGACCGCGCTGTTCATCTCCCACCGTCTCGCCTCAACGCGCTTCTGCGACCGTATAATCTTCCTCGACGACGGCGTTATCGCCGAAGAGGGAACGCATGAGTCTCTGCTGCGTCTCGGCGGCGGCTACTCGAAGCTGTTTGAGGTGCAGAGCCGGTATTACCGGAAGGAGGTACGGGAAAATGACTGAAAAAGCGGAGAAAAAGGTCACGCTCACCGCGGCATTCAAAAGCCATACCCGGGTTTGGCGGCTCCTGTGGAAGCGCTGCCCCGGAAGATTTGCCGTCTCGCTGCTCTCTTCGATCGTCACCGCGCTCACGCCATATGCGACCATCTGGTTCTCGGCTCAGCTCGTCAGCGAGCTTGCGGGCGCGCGCAATCCGGCGCGGCTTGTCTCAGACGTGATCCGGATCCTCGTCGTAACCGGCGGGCTCATGCTGTTGAACTCGCTGCTCACCCGCTGGAAAGCCGCAGAAGAAAACGACAGCCTTTACTGGCACTGGAACCGACTGCTAATGAGCAAGCTGCTCGACATGGATTTTGTGGACGCCGACAGTCAGCACGTACACGATCTGTACTCGTTGATACTCCAGAACACAAGCATCGGCAGAGGCATCTATCCTGCGCTGGATCTGTTTGACGCTCTGCCCTCCGCGCTTTTCCGTATCCTCGGCGGTGTCGGGCTCACCGTCACGCTGTTCACGTCGGCGGGCGCCGACGGACACCTCGCCTTTCTCAACAGTCCGTTCGCCGCCGGTATAGTCCTCGTGCTTATGCTCGGCGCGGCGCTGCTCTCCTCCTTCCTTGACGATCTGGGCGAGCAGGGTTTTGCTAAACACGCCGCGGACAATCGTCTCGGCAACCGCGTTTTCGGCATGGTCGGCTACTATTCCAATGATCAGAAGCGTGCGCCGGACATGCGGATATACCGCCAGCAGGAGAACATCCTTGACAAGCTTCTCCCACGGTTCGATATCTTCGGTCCCAAATCCGCCTTCGCACGGCTTTCGAGGGGAAGGAGCGGCATACTCATCGCGCTCTCCAAATGTGTCGCCGCCGTGCTGACCGGCTTCGTCTACCTCTTTGTCTGCCTCAAGGCGTATGCCGGTGCGTTCGGGCTCGGCGCGGTCACGCAGTATGTCGGCGCAACCACCAACCTCTTCACCGGCATCGCGGATATGCTCGGCAAGCTGGCTGAGCTGCGCGCAAACGCCGTCTTTCTCGAACCGTTCTTTGAGATACTCGACACGCCGAACAACATGTATCAGGGCAGCCTTACAACCGAAAAGCGCTCCGACCGACAGTACGATATCGAATTTCGGGACGTCTCCTTCAAATATCCAGGCTGTGAGAGTTATGCTCTGCGCCACGTCAACATAAGGTTCCGCGTCGGCAGCCGTCTTGCGGTTGTCGGCATGAACGGCAGCGGCAAAACCACCTTTATCAAGCTGCTCTGCCGCCTCTACGATCCGACCGAGGGGCAGATACTGCTCAACGGCATAGACATCCGCAAATATCGCTACGACGACTATATAAGCATCTTCTCGGTCGTATTTCAGGATTTTCAGTTGCTCGCGCTCCCGCTTGGACAGAACGTCGCCTCCTCTGTGCGCTATGACGCAAGGCGCGTCAGGGACTGCCTTGAAAAATCCGGCTTCTCCGAGCGTCTGAGCCGCCTGCCAGACGGTCTTGACACCTCTCTCTACAAGAAGCTTGACAAGGACGGCGTCGAAGTTTCCGGCGGCGAGGCGCAGAAGATAGCCATTGCGCGCACCCTCTATAAAGACGCGCCCTTCCTCATCCTCGACGAGCCGACCGCCGCGCTCGACCCCATCGCCGAGGCTGAGATATACTCCAAATTTGACGAGATCGCGGGCGATAAGACCGCCATATACATCAGCCACCGCCTTTCCTCCTGCAAATTTTGCGACGAGATCGCCGTTTTCGACGGTGGTCAAGTCGTCCAGCAGGGTACTCACGAGACGCTCGCCGCCGACGTCTCAGGCAAATACCATGAGCTTTGGACCGCGCAGGCTCAATACTACACCGAGGACGCCGGTCAGATCGGTTGACCTGTGAAAGCGCGCCGAAGCCCTCCTCCATACCGGAAGAGGGCTTCGTTTTTTGCTGTTATTTTCAGCCGTCGGTTCAGCTCTGTCTGGTGCCGCACTTGCTGCAAAACTTCTTGTCCGGCGCAAGCTGTGCTCCGCAGCCCTGACATATCTTATATGCCGGTGCAGCAGGTGCAGGTGCAGGCGCGGGAGCGGCAGGAGCGTCGAGCCTTGCCCCGCACTCGCGGCAGAATCTGAGTCCGTCGGCGACGGCGGCTCCGCAGCGCGGGCAGGTCTTTCCTGCCGGTGCGACGGGCGCGACGGGCGCGGCCGGCTCAACGGGCGCGGCGTCCATCCTCGTTCCGCATTCGCGGCAGAATTTCAGCCCCTCGGCAACGGCGGCTCCGCAGCGCGGGCAGGTCTTTCCTGCCGGTGCTACGGGCGCGACGGGCGCGGCCGGTTCAACGGGCGCGGCGTCCATCCTCGCTCCGCATTCGCGGCAGAATTTCAGTCCCTCGGCGACGGCGGCTCCGCAGCGCGGGCAGGTCTTTCCTGCCGGTGCGACGGGCGCGACGGGTGCGGCCGGCTCAACGGGCGCGGCGTCCATCTTCGCTCCGCATTCGCGGCAGAATTTCAGCCCCTCGGCAACGGCGGCTCCGCAGCGCGGGCAGGTCTTTTCGGCCGGTGCGGCCGGTGCAACCGGTGCGGCGACAACGACAGGCTCCGGCGATGCCTCATCTATAACAGGCGCTTCCGGCTCCGGCTCAGTCGGCGCAGGCTCCTCTATCACCGGCTCCGGCTTTTCCACCGGAACGGCGCCTGCAAGCGAGCCGCCGCAATATCCGCAGAAGCTCATGCCCGGCGGGCATGTCTTACCGCAGCTCGGGCAGATGCGCTCCTTCTTGAGCAGCTCGGCCGCCTCGCGTTCCTCGCGGAGCTTTGTAAGACGTGCTTCCGCCTCCTCAGCGGCGGCGCGGCTCGTCTTGATACGCTCGTATATCGGCGCGGACGCCTCGTCCGGGGTCTCGCCAGATTCAAAGCGGACGAGCGCCGCCTTGCCCAGCTCGACAATGTCCTTACTGACAGCGGCGGAATAGCCGTTGATCTCCGCCTTTATCGCGTCGATCTCCGGATCGGCTGTCTCCGCTTCGCCGTAGAGCTTCCTGTCGATATCTTCCGCGAGACTGTTCAGCTTCTTCTCAATATCTCCAAAAAATGACATGAATATCCTCCTCTCCGGATCTGTGCCGCACGGCAAACACTAAAACGTCTGCTATCACTTGATGAGCTGGAGCTTGTCAATCAAGCCTCCGATTACGGGAACCGGCTTCATCTGACCGTCCTGAGCGGTGATAGCGAACACAAAGCTGAGGATAACCGCAGCGGAAAGGGCAAGATAAAGCACCCATGTCACGATGGAGAGCAGCACGCTGAGTATTCCAAAGACGACCGCAAAGCCGCTGCTGATGCTGCCGAGAAGTCCGAATAGCCACGGAAGAATCCCGGAAAACACCACGCCGAGAATGACGTATACGATCAGGTAGACAAGACCGCGGTTTGCGTTGTATTTTCCGAACTTACTCTCCTTGCAGGAGACGAGCGGGAGCCAGAACAGGAACGGCACGTTTCCGATCGCACTAATTACCTTGTTCTTATCAACGTCCACCCGGTCGAAAGTTAAGCTGCCGTCAGCCGCCGGAGCAGCCTCGGGCGCCTGATATGTATTCTCCTGCGCGCCAGGCTCATTCGCAGCGGTTTCGTTGACCGCAGCTTCTGCTTCTAACGGGGTTCCACATGCAGGGCAGAACTTCTCCCCATCTTCGATTTTAGCACCACAATTTCCACAAAAAGCCATTAATAAATCCTCCTCGAAATTATTTTTCTGTATTTGAACGCCGATGCGTACAAATCATCATTCATTCGCCCATCCAAGCGAGCGCTTAACCGCCTTGCGCCAGCCGGAAAGCAGTTTTTCACGCCTCTCCTCCGGCATCTCCGGCACAAAGCTCCTGTCGACTCCACGATTTTTCACAATGTCTCCGCGTCCGCTCCAGAAGCCGCCGGCAAGCCCTGCGAGATACGCCGCGCCAAGCGCGCTTGTCTCAACGCAGACAGGCCGCTCAACCGGTATCCGGCTGATATCCGCTTGAAAACGCAGAAGCACATCGCTTACGCTCGCCCCTCCGTCCGCCTTTATCACCTCCGGCGTCGCGCCGGACGACGCTATCATCGCCGATATCACATCCTCCGTCTGATACGCCAGCGAATCAAGAGTTGCCCGAACTATCTGCGTGCGCCCGGAGCCACGCGTCAATCCGACGAGGATCCCGCGGGCGTAGGGATCCCAATACGGCGCGCCAAGCCCGACAAACGCCGGAACAAGATAGACGCCGCCGGAGTCCTCGACGCTCTCTGAGATAACGTCGCACTCCCGCGCACTGCCGATGAGCCGCACCTCGTCACGCAGCCATTTTATCGCGGCACCGGCCACAAACACCGAGCCCTCAAGCGCATATTCTACGCGGCCACCCTCGCCCCACGCTATCGTAGTGAGCAGCCCGGTATCGGAGCGCGCAGGCGTTTCGCCCGTGTTCATCAGCAGAAATCCGCCGGTGCCGTAGGTGGTCTTGACGTCGCCAACGTTGAAGCACGCCTGACCGAACAGCGCCGCCTGCTGGTCTCCCGCAGCCGCACAGATAGGTATCGCGCCGCCAAGCAGCGCCGGATCGGTGTAGCCATAGCATTCGCTTGACGCGTGAACCTCCGGCAGCATCGCCTCCGGTATTTCGAGCAGCCTCAGCATATCCTCATCCCAACGGAGAGTGTGTATATTATAGAGCATCGTGCGTGAGGCGTTGGAGTAATCGGTGATATGCAGCCGTCCGCCCGAGAGCCTCCATATGAGCCAACTGTCCACCGTGCCGAACAGCAGCTCCCCTTTTTCGGCGCGCGTGCGTGCGTCTGGGACGTTTTCAAGTATCCAACGCAGCTTTGTCCCGGAAAAGTAGGGGTCAATCACAAGCCCGGTGCGCTCACGGATAAAGTCGTCAAGCCCGTCCGCCTTGAGCCTATCGCAGAGCCCGGCGGTTCTGCGGCACTGCCAGACTATCGCCCGGCAAACAGGCGCTCCTGTCAGTTTGTCCCAAACAACCACCGTCTCGCGCTGGTTTGTGATGCCGATAGCGGATATATCGCCGCTTTCGCAGCCGAGCTTTGCCATCGCCTCGCGCATTGTCATGAGCTGTGTGTGCCAGATCTCCTCCGCGTCCTGCTCCACCCATCCGTCCTTCGGAAAATATTGGGTGAACTCCTTCTGCGCAACTGAGACGATGCGCCCGGCGCTGTCGAACAGTATGCACCTCACGCTGGTCGTGCCTGCGTCAAGCGCCATTATGTATTTGCCAGCCGACATGTGATTACCTCTACTGCAACATAATTATTTTGTTGTGGAGATATATCTCCACGTATATATAATTATATAATATTTTTTCCCTTGTGTAAACCTAAAATACATGATATAATAGACATGAATTTCAGAGTCATTTTTTGTGCTAATCTCTAATAGATATGGAAAATATTAAATTATGTAGAAAATACAGTGACAAAAACTGTAAATCCGCACGGAAAAGAGTGTAACACTTGAGGAAAAATGATATTGTCGAGCTCAACATAACCGATACCACCGCCGAGGGCAGCGGCGTAGGCCGCGACGGCGGGATGGTAGTCTTTGTCCCCGGCGCATTCACCGGCGATGTGCTGCGCGCGCGGATAATCAAATGCACCAAGAAATACTGTGTCGGACGCATCGAGGAGCTGCTATCCCCCTCAAAAAACCGCGTCGCCGTCTGCTGCAATGCGTTTCCGGCCTGCGGCGGCTGCATGTTTCCGCACGTCAGCTATCAGGCGGAGCTGGATATGAAGCGTCGCTGGGTGGAGGAGAATTTCCGGCGCATCGGCGGTGTGGAGATTGCGGCGGAGCGCGTCGTGCCCTCGCCGCTCACCGAGGGCTACCGCAACAAGGGCGTTTACCCGCTCGCGCTCGATCCGAACGGCAACGTGCGTGCCGGGTTTTACGCGCGCCACAGCCACCGCATCGCCGGTACCCCGGAGTGCGCGCTGCATCCCGCTTTTTTTGGAGATATCGTCAAGGAGATCTCGGCCTTTTTGCAATGCGAGCACATCTCCATCTACGATGAGACAAGCGGCGAGGGGCTTGCCCGCAGCATATTCCTTCGCTACGGCGAGGCGAGCGGCGAGACGTTGGTCTGTCTCGTCGTAAACGGCGACGGCATTTCCGGCGAGGAAAGGCTTGCCGAACGACTGCAAAGGTTTCCGCAGGTCAGCGGGCTTGTGATAAATGTCAACACCGCCTCCGGCAACGCGCTGCTCGGTCCAAAATGCCGCACAGTCTGGGGCAAGGGCGTCGTCACCGATGAGCTGTGCGGGCTCAGCTTCGACATTGCACCGACGGCGTTTTATCAGGTCAACCGCCGCGGTGCGGAGCTGCTCTACGGTATTGCCGCCGAGTATGCCGCGCCGGAGGGTGGGCTGCTTATCGACCTTTACTGCGGCGCAGGCACGATAGGACTTTCCATGGCTTCGCGCGCCGGACGCGTTATCGGCGCCGAGATCGTGCCGTCCGCCGTGGAAAACGCGCGTGCAAACGCCCTTCGCAACGGCATAGCCAACGCTGAATTCATACTTGCCGACGCAACTGATGCCGCCCGCGAGCTGGAGCGCCGCGGCGAACGCCCTGACGTCGTGGTTCTCGACCCTCCGCGCGCAGGCTGCGACGCCGGAGTCATCGACGCCGTCGCGAACATGGCTCCGCGTCGTGTCGTCATGGTTTCCTGCAACAGCGCCACTGCCGCCCGCGACACTGCACTTTTCATCTCCCGCGGCTATCTCCCCCGGCGCCTGACCGTCGTAGATATGTTCCCACGCACCGGGCATGTGGAGACGGTGGTCCTTCTTTCCAAGGGAGAAATCGACTCGAAAAAGGTGCGTGTGGAGTTCTCGTTGGAGAATATGGATATGTCCGGATTCCAGAAGGGTGCAACATATCCGCAGATCAAAGAGTATGTGCAGGAGCATAGCGGACTAAAGGTATCTTCCCTGTATATTTCTCAGGTGAAGCGGAAATGCGGGCTGGATGTTGGGCAAAACTATAACCTGTCCAAGAAAGAGGGTGCCAAGCAGCCACAATGCCCACCGGATAAAGAAAAAGCAATTACAGAGGTATTGCAGCACTTCGGAATGGTATAAAAAGCAAGAAAACATCAAGCCTATCGGAGCACTTCGACAGGCTTGATGTTTTTTATTCCTTCGATTTTTTATAATCCAGTCCCCATGTCTCCATCGACTTAATGATCGGGCGCATGGATTCGCCAAGCTCGGACAGAGCGTATTCCACCCTCGGCGGTACTTCAGGATAGACGGTACGGGTAATGATCCCATCGGCTTCCATTGAGCGCAGGCTGTCCGTCAGTACCTTTTGGCTAATTCCATCCAAGTCCTTTTTCAGTTCATTGAACCGCCACGGACGAGCCAACAGGTTTCGCATGATCAGCAGTTTCCATTTGCTGCCGATCATCTGGACTGTGGTGGCTACCGGGCAAGCCGGCAGTTCTTCTTTGGTCAGCATATACAGCACCTCTTTCCGAATGTTACACTCATATTATAGTGCAGAACTCAAAAATAATCAAGGGGGAAGGCGTGAAGTCCATAAAAAGTTTAAATTTCTTTTTGCCCGAAATCGCCCGCAAACACGCAAGAGTTACAAAAAGGTGACTGAGTAATAAAATAGTGCGTACTTGTGCCCGATAAAAATCCGAGTAAAATGAAAAGTACAGAGAGCGAAATGCTCACTGAATTTATATCGGAGGTAAATATTATGGCTCTTTCCAATCTCTTTTGCTGGAACAAGAAGGCGGAGGCATCCGCTCCCGCAACTGCCTGCGGCGCCGGCGACAAGCCCACCGAGAAGCCCGCTGCTTGCGGCTCCGCCTGCGGTGCCGGCGACAAGCCCGCCGAGAAGCCCGCTGCTTGCGGTTCTGCCTGCGGTGCCGGTGACAAGCCCGCCGAGAAGCCCGCCGCTTGCGGCTCTGCCTGCGGCGCTGGTGATAAGCCCGCTGAGAAGCCTGCCGCTTGCGGCTCTACCTGCGGCGCTGGCGACAAGCAGTAAAATTTAAGGGATACACCCCAAGAAAAAAACTTGGGGCGTATTTCCGAGGGGGCAACGGCGGTTACGCTTTCGGAAATGCGTCCCATCATAACAAGGAGGATAACATGAAACAGTATTTTTCTTTCCAGTGGCATATCACCGATGAATGCGACCAGCGGTGCAAGCACTGCTACATTTTCTCTGAAAACTGCAACAAGAGGCTGGATGCCATGTCCTGGCAGCAAATGCAGGACACCTTCTACAACTGCCTGGACTTCTGCGAGGTCTATGACCGTCTGCCGTATTTCTACATCACCGGCGGCGATCCCATTTTGCACCCGGACTTCTGGCGTCTGTGTGAGCTGATGAAGGAGCATCGCATCCCCTTCACCATTCTGGGCAACCCCTTCCATCTGACGGATGAAGTCTGCCGCCGCTTGAGAGAATACGGCTGCGAAAAATATCAGCTTTCCATTGACGGCCTGCGCGAAACCCATGACTGGTTCCGTAAACCCGGCAGCTTTGATATTACGTTGGAGAAGATCGGCTGCATCAATCGAGCGGGCATCCGCTCCGTGGTGATGACCACCGTTTCCGGCACGAACATTGACGAGGTTCCCGGCATCATCGACGCCGTTGTGGCGGCGGGTGCAAATGTCTTTGCGTTCGCCCGTTATTGCCCCACCAGCGAGGAAAAGGATGTGGGCATCGAGCCGCTGCGTTACCGCAAGCTGCTCGCTGACTGCGATAAGAAATTCAAGGAATATGAGGCCGCAGGCTGCCAGACCTACTTCAACAAGAAAGATCACCTGTGGACGCTGTATGAGTACGAAACCGGGGCATTCAAGATCCCCGAAACCGTGGAGGACGGTGTGATCTACGGCGGCTGCAACTGCGGCAACTGCCACCTGACGATCCTCCCCACCGGGGATGTGTATGCCTGCCGCCGGGTGCAGAACAGCAAGGTCGCCAATGTGTTCACCGACCGGCTGGCAGATGTTTGGGTCTGCCAGATGGAACAGTACCGGGACTACACGAAATTCGAGAAGTGCAGCAAATGCGAGCTGCTGGCATTCTGCCGGGGCTGTCCTGCTGTGGCAAGCGGGAAAGACGGGAACTTCTATGCCGCCGATCCGCAGTGCTGGAAGGAAATCGTATGAGTTTCCTAAAATCCATTGACTCAACGCAGAAAGTCATGCTGGTGCTGTGCGGCATTTTTCTGATCGGCATTATCCTTTACACAGCAGTTTCCCAAAAGGAGGACGCGCCTATGACGAATTTAGAGTTTTTTCAGTCGTTGGATTATGAGGACGGTCTGAGCGTTGTCACCAAAACCTTTGACCGTTTCTCCCTGCAATATGGTACGACCCTTGGGCTGGACGGCAATCCGCAGATCCGCCCCATTGAGTTCAAGTTCGAGCAGGACGGCGTTTTGTATTTTGACACCGTAGAATTTTATGAGTCCTACGCCGAATTGCAGGCGCACCCGTATATCCAGCTCTGTATCTGCGACCCGGAAACCATGACCTATGTGCGGCTGGGCGGTAAAGTTAATTTCACGAAAGACCCCGCCATTGTAAATCGCTGCTTTGCGGAAAGCCCCGTGCTGACTTCGCAATTTGGCAATAACAAAGAAGTCGTGGTGGCCTATTATCTGACCGAGGCGTGGGCAGAGTTCAATTCCTTTACGGACGGTCTCCCCCATCGCAGCTACACACTGACAAACAAATTTGATACGGAGGTACAACCATGAACGAAGTCATGAATACCATTCTTCATCGCCGCTCTATCCGGCGCTTTGAGCCGAAGCAAATTGAAGAAGCCGCCTTGCAGCAGATTTTGCAGGCCGGTTTGTATGCGCCCAGCGCAGGCGGTCGACAGGGCGTGATCTTTGCCGTCTGCCAGGACAGAACAGTGAATGAGCGGCTTGGCAAAATCAAGCGGGCAAATTCCAATCCCCGCATGGCAACGGCAACGAGCTTTGTTTCCCGTGAGCAGCCCAGCATAGCAGACGACCCCAAGCTGACGAACGCTTTTTATGACGCGCCTACTGTTATCACCATGTTTGCACCGAAGAATTTTCTGTTCTCCGTGGATGACTGTGCGGTTGCCGCAGAAAATATGATGCTGGCGGCGGATGCTCTGGGTATCGGCTCCTGCTATATCGGTCAGGGCTGGACGGCCTTTGACGATCCTTACGGGCAGGAGATTCTACGGCAGTGGAACATTCCCACCGACCGCTATGCCGTCATGCAGCTCCTTTTGGGCTATCCCCGTGAGGGCGACAAGCACCCCACCCCGAAGCCGAGAAAAGAGGGGCGCGTGATCCGCATTGGAGGTGCTGCAAAATGAACGCACAAATCTGTTTGGAAAAAATGAAGCTCTGCGGAGTGCTGTCTTTTGCCACCGTAGATAAAAACGGTGCGCCACAGATTCGCTGCATCAGCGCCATTCATTATGAACCGGATTCCTTGTATTTCTTCACGGCAAGGGGCAAGGCGTTCTGCGACGAGCTCCTGACCGATGGACGGGTGCAGATTCTCGCTTATACCCGGTTCAAGGAAATGATCCGACTGTCCGGCAAGGCGGTGCCTGCGGAAAGTCAGGAGGAAAAAATCAATACGATATTTGCGGAACAGCCGTATCTTGCGAATGTATATCCCGGAGACACCCGGAATATCGGCATTATTTTTGAGCTGAAGGATTTCAACATCGAATACTTCAATTTGGGCGTGAAGCCCA
>CANNTZ010000018.1 GCA_947522735.1 uncultured Oscillospiraceae bacterium
AATGGAGCGGGTGATGGGAATCGAACCCACACGACCAGCTTGGAAGGCTGGGATTCTGCCATTGAACTACACCCGCATGACAATCATCCTGTCACCGACAACGCTTATATATATTATCAGATTTTTTGCGGTTTGTCAAGCGCCTGAAGCAAAAAAGTTTCCGAAAAAGCCGAAGAAATTTTGTGGCGCGAGCCTCAGGAAACATCTATGCTATTATCATCAACATTTTCACCTTTTCAAAACGACGGCACGGTGGTATACTGTAACCAAGGCGCCGGGCGTAGAGTCCGGGCAAAATGCGAAAGGATGAGGTTACAACATGGTAAAGGTCACATTTATGGGAGCAGGAAGCACAGTGTTCGCCAAAAATGTGCTTGGCGACTGCATAGTTACCCCGGCTATCGAGGATTTGCACATCTTCCTCTACGACATCGACCCGGAGCGTCTTGAGGATTCAAGAATGATGCTTGAAAATATCAAGACAAACTCCGGACGCACCGACGTCACGATCACGGCGACTCTCGACCGCATTGAGGCGCTCAAGGACGCACAGTTTGTTGTCAACGCTATACAGGTTGGCGGCTACGACCCCTGCACCATCACCGATTTTGAGGTTCCGAAGAAATACGGCCTGCGCCAGACCATCGCGGATACCCTTGGCATCGGCGGCATCTTCCGCGCGATGCGCACCGCTCCCGTCCTCGACGACTTCGCGCGCGACATGGACAGGGTCTGTCCGGACGCGCTGTTCATCAACTACACCAATCCGATGTGCATGGTCTCCGGATACATGCAGCGCTATACCGATATCAGGACCATCGGCCTGTGCCACAGCGTTCAGAGCTGTGCAAGCGGCCTGCTCTCACAGCTTGGCATGAGCGAGTATATCGACAAATGCAAGTGGGAGATAGCGGGCATCAACCATCAGGCGTGGCTGCTGAAAATCACCGACCTTGACGGCAACGACCTGTACCCGGAGATCAAGCGCCGCTCGCGGCTGATGATGGACGGCAGTATGGAGCCGGGCAGCGACTTCTTCAAGCACGACCTCGTCCGCAACGAGATGATGCAGCGCTTTGGCTACTACATCACCGAGTCCTCCGAGCACACCTCCGAGTACACCCCGTGGTTCATCAAGTCCTCCCACCCGGAGCTGATTGAGCGCTACAACATTCCGCTCGACGAATATCCGCGCCGCTGCATCAACCAGATCGAGGGATGGAAGAAGCAGCGCGAGGAGGTCGTTCTCGACCACAGGCTTGAGCACAAAAAATCCCACGAGTTTGCCGCGTATATCATCGAGGCTATGCTCAGCGACAAGCCCTACCGTGTGCACGGCAACGTGCAGAACACCGGCAGCCTCATCACCAACCTGCCGCGCAACGCCTGCGTCGAGGTGCCCTGCATGATCGACCGCAACGGCGTCAATCCCTGCTTTGTCGGCGACCTGCCCGAGCAGTGCGCAGCCATCAACCGCACCAACATCAACGTCCAGAATCTCGCCCTTGAGGGGATGCACCGCCGCGAGAAGGAGTATATCTATATGGCGGCCATGCTGGATCCGCACACCGCGGCGGAGCTGACGATGGACGAGATAAGGAGCATGTGCGACGACCTCTTCGAGGCTCACCGCGACTGGCTGCCCCAGTATAAATAATACCGCGTCCGGTTTTGCCCGGAGCTTACTGGAGCCTGCTCCGGGCAAAATTTTTGTGTTTTTTGAATTTACCTATTGACATTTGTGACGCGCAATGATATAATAATTCTCGTCCCTGATGGGACGGCATATGGCGGCATAGCTCAGTTGGCTAGAGCATTCGGTTCATACCCGAAGTGTCGTTGGTTCAAATCCGACTGCCGCTACCAGCCATATAGACGGCGTAACATCGCGGTTGCGCCGTTTTTTGATAAGGCCCGTTGGTCAAGCGGCTAAGACACCGCCCTTTCACGGCGGTAACACGGGTTCGATTCCCGTACGGGTCACCAAATCTCGCAGGCACGAGCTCTTTTGCTTTAAAACGTGCTCGGCCTGACAGTGAAAATGCCAGAGAGATAAGTCTCTCTGGCATTTTTTGTCGTACCTCACAATAAAGCCCGCAGCTTCGTCAGCTCCGCTTCTTTGCATATTGTCCCACATATGCCGAAATATGAATATCGATTTCAAGACGCACCAACGGAAAATGCCCGAAGCGTTCATACGAACCCCCGGCATTTTCCATGCTCGCATCGGTGCGGCTGTTCCGTTTTCCGCCGCAATCGGGGGGAGGCGAAGGCTCGCTGCCCAACCTCCATGAGGGCAGCTCAACGCAAGAGACCGGCCGCTCCTTGCCGTCGGACGGAAAACCGCTACAGAAAAGCCGGAACCGCGCCCGCCGTCAAGGGAAAAAGACAAAACGGGGACAAGGCTGTATATAAATAGATTAAATCTCGCCGAAGGGCAAAAAATGTGGTATAATGAAATCATACATTCCACAGCGGAGGGACGCATATGCCGGAGAAAACGGAAGACGTGAAAAAATATGACGAGCGCATCGAGCGACTGCGCGAAAAGACAAGAACATTGCCGCTTCAGCCGGGCGTCTATCTGATGAAAGACAGGGGCGGACACATTATATATATTGGCAAGGCGAAGCTGCTAAAAAACCGCGTCTCGTCCTATTTTCGCTCGCTCGAAAAGCACCTGCCGAAGGTGGCGAGGATGGTTGAGCATGTGGAGGATTTCAACTTTATCGTCACCGGCAGCGAGTTTGAAGCGCTTGTGCTGGAGTGCTCGCTGATAAAGCAGTATAAACCGAAATATAATATTCTTCTCAAGGACGCAAAGGGGTATAGCTATATCCGGATAAGCGACCCGGACGGATGGAGCCGCATCACCGCGGAGAAGAGCAAAAGGGATGACGGCGCGGAGTATATCGGCCCGTTCACAAGCTCCTTCGTCGTCCGCGAGACGGTGGACGAGGTGAATCAGGCTTTTCTGCTCCCAACCTGCACCCGTCCGTTTCCGGAGAGCATGGGCAGGGAGCGCCCATGCCTGAACCACCATATAAAGCGCTGCTGCGGCGTGTGCACCGGACGCATACCTCTTGCCGAGTACCGCGAATCGGTTGAGCAGGCGGTGGCGCTCATCAAAAACGGACGCAGCTCCGCGGTTGATACTCTGACGCGGCAGATGAACGAGGCCGCAGAGCGCCTGGATTTTGAGAAAGCCGCACGGCTCCGCGACCGTCTAAGGGCGATCGAGCGCGCGGGTGAGCAGCAGCGCGCAGTGCTTTCGAGCGGCGTGGATACCGACGTTATAGCGGTGGCGCGCGGCGGCGGTGTTTGTTGCATATCGATGCTTATCTTCCGCGGGCAGCGGCTCTCGGATAAGCGGGACTTCTTCTTCGATGAATCGGAGTCGGCTTCGGCGCTGCTCTCGGGCTTCATCGCGCAGTATTATTCCGACCCGGCGGACATTCCCCGGCGCGTTATTCTGCACGACGTCTGCGAGGACGCCGCCCTGCTTGCAAAGCTGCTGAGCGAGCGCGCCGGACGCCGGGTGGAGCTGTCGCAGGCACAGCGCGGCGAGCCGATGAAGTTTGCGTCGATGGCCTATGACAACGCGGCGCAGAGTCTTTCGACGCGCACGCGGCAGGAGGGCCACTCAAAATGGAGCGGGCGCGACGTGGCGGCGCTCAACGAGCTGGGAGAGCTTCTGGGGCTTTCCGCGCCGCCGGAATATATCGAGTCCTACGACATATCCAACATCGGCGGACAGACCATCGTCGGCGGTATGGTGGTGTTCGAGGGCGGCAAGCCGCTGCGCTCGGCCTACAGACGCTTTTCCATCCGCGATACCATCGGCGCTCCGGACGATTACGCCTCGATGCGAGAGGTCATTTCCCGCAGAATGGGCGAATATTTTGCTGCACGGGAGCGCGGCGAGGACTCCGGCTTCGGGCGTATGCCGGATCTTATATTGCTGGATGGCGGCGAGGGTCACGTCTCGGCGGTGGCGCCGGTGATGGAGGGCAGCGGTTTCGAGCCGCCGGTGTTCGGAATGGTGAAGGATCAAAAGCACCGGACGCGTGCAATAGCGGCAAGCGGCGGAGAGATAGCGATTAATTCGTCGCGGGCGGCGTTTACGCTGGTCAGCAGGATACAGGACGAGACTCACCGCTATGCGATAGCCTATGCGCACAGCTCGCACACCAAAAAATCGCTGGAGTCGTCGCTGACAAGGGCGCCGGGGATAGGCCCCGCGCGAGCAAGGGCGCTGCTTGGAAGCTTTAAAACACTGAGCGCGATTAAAGGCGCGAGCGTGGAGGAGCTGGCGGACGTCAAGGGAATGACGCGCGCGGCGGCTCAAATGCTGCGAGACTACCTTGACGGCGGCGAATGACAGCGAAAAGCCCGGCTGAATGACAGAAAAGTGCATAAAAAATCAACGCGGACGCCTTTTTTGCAAGGCGTCCGCGCATTATATGTCTGCGATTGCCGGCCAAAGCCTTCCACGGGACGATATGGGCGCAGCACATCATATTTTTCAGGGGAATGGGGCGGGATGGGTGAAGAATATCATTTTAACCGATTTTGTCCCGGCTCCTCCATGCCGCTTTCGTGATTGCGCCGGAATCGAATATATGACGATCTATTAAGCGGTTCTGTAAGTTTCACTGCTTTTCAGGTCGATAAACAGTGGCGTATAGCACAAAAAGCGACTGCTAAGGCAGGAATTTTTTTATTTACATCCTAAAATCGGTGTGATAATCTATAGATGAAACGGAAAGAGCCGGAGCTGCGGCAAGATTAAGATAATGGAGGACGGAATGGAAAAGCTGTCGCTGTGCGGAGAATGGGAAATTTTTATAGTAAACGAAAAGGCGGAGCGTGTGGGGGAGATACATAAAGCGCGGGTTCCCGGGGGCTGGAGGGACGTCGCGGGGCTTGAAAAGCACGAGGGCATCTGCTGCTATCGCAGGAGCTTCACGCTTGCTGCGCCGCCGGAAAAGCGTGTGCTGCTGCGGCTTGGCGGTGTGTGCCGTCGCGCGTGGGCGGCGGTGAACGGCAGACGCGTCGGTGGGCGCTGCGGGCTTCAGGCTCCGTTCGAGCTGGATGTGACCGGGGCCGTGCGGACAGGCGCGAATCTGCTGGAAATTTATGTGGACAACAGGCGTCAGGAGGACGAGCTTCTCGGCCTCTGTAGCATATACGAGCTGATTCCGCTGAGCTTTGACGGACTTTACGGGCCGGTGACGCTGGAGCTGCGCGCGCCCGAGGCGCTTACCGGCCTGTATACGCCAATCGAGCTTGAAAAGGGCCGCGTGCTTTTCATCTTTGACACATGCAGCGGACTGAACCGGGATGCTGCGGCGCGCGTGCGGCTTGAGGTGGCGCGCGGCGGAAAACGCGTATATTACGGCGAGCTTGACGCGCTGCTGCAAAAAAACTGCGGCGAGCTGCGGCTCGAGCTGCCGCTTCAGCCGTTTGAGCTGTGGAGCCCGGAGCACCCGGCGCTCTACGACGTTGCGGCGGAGCTTGAGGTGGACGGGAAAAGCGACGTGCTCCGGACAAGAACCGGCTTCAAGCTCTTTGAGGCACGCGGAACCGATTTTTACCTCAATGGCGAGCCGTACTACCTGCTCGGCTACGGCGACGACTTCGTCTTTCCGGACGGGTTGCCGCCAGCGGACGACAGCGGCTACTATCATCACGGCATCCGCCGGGCAAAGGATTACGGCTTCAATTTTGCGCGGCATCACAGCCACTTTCCGTTCGAGGCGTATCTCGACGCCGCCGACGAGCTTGGGCTGCTGATACAGCCGGAGCTGGCGCTGGCGAATCTGCCGCGGGAATGGCTGAACGAGAAAAGCTCCGCACCGTTTTTGGAGGAATGGCGCGCGCTGATAATGGCGTATCGCCGCCACCCATGCATTGCGGCGTGGTGCGGAGGCAACGAGATGGAGTGGGGCTATCGCTTCAGCGGGGAGCTTTACGCCGAGGCAAAGCGGCTCGACCCCTATCGCCCGGTCGCGTCCACCGACGGCAACTTCATGGCGTGCGATGTGGACGGCTCCTTTGACTTCGCCGGGATCGTTCCGGCAGAGTATACGGATTACCTGCCGTATCGCGAGCTTGGCTGCATGTTCACGCGCGACCGGTGCGGAAAGCCGCAGGTCGTCCATGAAATGGGCAACTACACTACCGTTTTTGCGATAAAGGATCTGCCGCGCTTTGAGCGCTCCCGAACCGGCTCGCGGCGGACGGAGGAGCTTGAGCGGATAATCCGGGAAAAGGGCTGCGCGGCGCTCTACGAGCTGGCGTATGAGAACTCGCTCGCGCTGCAAAAGCTCTGCCACAAGCTCAATATCGAGAGGGCGCGCCTCTCGCCGTATTTCTGCGGCTATCATCTCTGGACGCTGATCGACTACTACGAGACGACGCAGGGGCTGCTCAACTCCTTCTATGAGGACAAGGCGTTTTCGCCGGAGGAGTTTTCGCTCATCAACAGCCAGCTCGTGCTGCTGTGGGACACGGAGAGCTGCGTTTTCCGCGCGGGAGAGCGTGCGCGCTTCGTGATAAAGCTCTCTAAATACGGCTCGGAAAAGCCGCTCGACGGCACGCTGACGGCATCGCTCTGCGACGGCGGGACGGTGCTTGGAGACGTGAACGTGCGTCTCCGGCTGGAGGGCCACGGCGTGCTGGACGCAGCGCAGCTTGAGGTGACGCTCCCGGCGGCGGCAGGTGAGCGCGAATATACGCTGGACGCCGTGCTAAGGCATGAGGGCGGCGAGATACGCAATGGTTGGAGCGTCTTTGCCGTGCCGGAGGTGGAGCTTGGCCGGGAGCGTGAGATATACATACACTATCTATCGCGCCACATTTTTGAGGACGCCTGCGTCCCGGTGCGGCACTTCACCATCCCGCAGCCTATCGGCGAGGGAGAGCTTATCGTCGCAGGAGAAATCTTCGGCGGGATGCTTGAGGCGGTGGAAAACGGCGCGGCGATGCTGCTGCTTGCCGGTGCCGACACCTTCCGCGAGACAGTGCTGCACAACAGCTTCAAGACCCCCTGGTGGGATCCGGGCGAGATATGGTATCTCAACCACACCAACAACTCCCAGATATCATGTGTGATAGAGCCACACCCAGCCACGGCAATGCTGCCGTATACCGGCGCGTGGAGGCTGGATATCTTCGGCGCGGTGGAGCAGGCGCCTGCCGTCAACCTCGACGCGCTCGGACTGGAGGTTGAGCCGCTCGTCTACGGCGTGAACACAAGGCTCGAACGCACGGCGTATCTCTTCCAGCTCGCGCTCGGCAAGGGAAAGCTGCTTGTCTGCTCGTTCAACCACTCGCGGGCCGATATGGGCGATATCGCAGTGAAATATCTGCTGAAAAGTCTCGTCAACTACGCAATGTCGAAGACATTTGCACCGCAGCGGCGATTGACTGCGGAGCAGCTCCGCGCGGCGTTGAAATAATCGTGAATAAAGGAGAAGGTATTATGGAAATCAATTATGACGCCAATACAAAAATGTATGGCGGCTATCCTGTCATCCGCAAGCAGGGGGCTGTCAGCCCGAACTGCGAGTCCTCGCCCTTTGTGTGGCGCTTTGAGGACGGTGAGCGGCTGATGCGCCTTGAGCTGTACGACCGCTCGATCCGCACCGGCTTCGCCGAAAAATCCTATGCGATAATTCGCGACTGCGAAAGCGGAAGGATACTCTCGCGGGTCGGCGAGGGCTGCTACTACTTCTCGTTCTATCAGGAAAACGGCGTCGCCTACGTGCTTTGCACCAACGCTCCCTGCGGCACCTCAAGCAGCGAGATCATGATCTTCGAGAGCCGCGATCTTGTCAACTGGCGGGGGCGCTCGCTGCTAAAGCGCCCGGGATGGCTTTATTACAACACGTCGCTCGCCAAGGGGCCGGACGGATATATGCTGGCGCTGGAGGCAAGCGAGCCGGAGGAGGCGGTCGGACCTTATCCCTATACCGTATTTTTTGCCTCGTCGAAGAACCTGCGGGATTGGAGCTTCCTGCCCGATGAGCTTGGATTCTCGAAGGAACGCTATACAGGCGCACCGTTCATGCGCTATTCTCGCGGCTGGTATTATCTCATAGTGGGCCTGCTGCTGCCATGCGAGCGCTTCGGCAGCTATATATTCCGCACCAAGGACTTCAAGACATGGGAGACGGGGCTGTACAATCCGATAATGATGCCGGACAACGACGACCGCAAAATATCGCCGGAGGCGCACGATATAGACGACGAGCTGCGGGAGAAGATAGCCACAGCCTTCGCGGTCTGCGATTCCGACTACGACCTGTGCGACTACAAGGGCAAGACCGTCATCAGCTACAATGTCGGCAACCAGCTCGGCTTCGCGTATATCGCGCAGGCGATATATGACGGAAGCTCCGATGATTTCTTCGAGGCGTTCTTCCGGTGATGCGGCGGCTCATGATTCCGTAGGGGGGTGCTTATTACGTATAAGGTGCTCATCGTCGAGGATGAATATCTTGTGGCGGAGTGGATAAGGCAGAAGGTGGATTGGGAGCGGCTGGGACTGGAGGTGGCGGGACATGCCTCAAACGGCCGCAAGGGCTTGGAGCTTTACTCCGTCCTGAGGCCGGATATAGTCATGACCGACCTGCGTATGCCGGTTATGGACGGGATATCGATGATCGGCGAGATACGCAGGCTGTCGCAGAAAACAAGGATACTGATACTCACCTGTCTTGACGAGTTCGAGCTGGCGCGGCAGGCCATAGGCTACGACGTGACCAGCTATATCATGAAGCTGCAATTCCGGATACCGGATATCGAAAACGAGCTTGTCAAGGCGGTGAGCTGGCTGGATAAAAACAGTGCCGCGCACGACGCGCAGTGCGGCACGGAGGACGGACTGCCACCAAAGCTTGTGTGCGCGCTGCGCTTCATCGACGAGCACTACGCGGAGAATATCGGGATATGCGATGCGGCAGACAGGCTTAACATCTCGTCGAGCTACCTTGGCAAGCTGTTTGCACGCTGCGAGCTGGGGACCTTTACCGAGCGCCTGAATCTGCGGCGGGTGCAGGAGGCAAAAAAGCTGCTGGCGGCAGGCGGGCGCATCTATGAGGTGGCGGAGCAGACGGGCTTTATAAGCACGAGCTATTTTATACGTATTTTCCGCCGTATCGAGGGCATGACCCCCGGCGAATACCGGAGCCGTGCCGAACGCGGCGAGCCGTGAACAAATGCACAGACAGCATTGCGGAGACGAGCAACGGCGTCTCCGCATTTTTGAGCTTGGAGGGAAGAAAGGCATGAAAGGGCTGGCGGAGAAGATTAGAGGATCGTTTTGCAGCATCCGAAGGAGACTGCTGCTGTATATGGTTGTGTGCATGTGTCTGACGCTGATAATCGTGCTGCCGGTTGTCAGCGTTATGACCGACAGGGCGCTGAGGAGACTAAACGACAGCATTGCCGGGCTGGAGATGGATCACCTCTCAAACAGCATCGTGCAGATGCTCGACGAGGCGGAGCGCATGATGGATATCACCATGAGCAATTGCGCCAAGCTTGCCGATAGGGGAAAGCTGTCTGCCGCCGAGCAGACCAAGATCATAAATGATCTTGTGAAAGAGCTGCGCACGCGGATGAAATATATGCCGTGCATAGATTCGGTCTGGGTGCCGGTGCGCGGTGATCTGCTGATGGGCTTCACCAGAACCAACACGCGCATGTTTTTACAGCCGGAGCTGATGCTCTCCGGCAACGCGGAGCGCGCCGTTCATCAGGCGTCGTCCCGGTTTGGAGTGGTTGGGGACGCATATTTCAGCGATTTCCCGTTATACGACAACCGCGTCACGGAGGAGCGGCAGCTATTGCTCTGCTGCAAGAACGGCGTCTATCGCAGCCGCAGTGTCACCTGCGTCATTGCTCTGAACGAAGCGGAGGTGTGCGGGCTTTACGAGGCGCTGTGCAGGCAGGGCGTAAAAGAATATCTCATCGTGGACAGCGGCGGCGTGGTGCTGTCGTCCACGGACAAGGAGAGGATCGGTTCGAGGTATGCTCTTTCGGAGAAGCTCTCGCTCGAGGAGCCGGGAGAAGCGCAGCTTGACGGCAGGCTTGTGACGTGGCGTCCGACCGGCGGGGGAATGGTGCTGGTGAGCGAGACGCTTGTGTCCGTGTACAGACGCGAGCTGCTGACGATAGTAGGCTGTATGGCAGTGGCGTTTCTGTGCGGCGACGTGACGGTGACGCTGCTCTATTGCGTTTGGGTTGATCGGACGCTGTCGCCTGTGACGGAGCTGAGCCGCAGCATGCAGCGCGCCGGGCGCGGCGATTACGACGGATTTGTCGAGGCCCGCGGAGGAGCCGAGATAGAGCTGCTGATCGACAGCCACAACGAGATGCTGCGCCGCCTGAAGCACCTGACCGAGCGACAGGAGCAGGCGGCGAGGGAGCTGCGGGAAAGTGAGCTGAGGCATCTGCGCAACCAGATCAATCCGCACTTCCTTTACAATTCGCTCAACACCATCAAGTGCCTCGCCGAGCTGGAGGGCAACTCGCGCATCTCGGAGTGCGCGCTGGCTCTCGGCAATATGCTCGTGCCGCTATACAGAAACGACAGCTCGGTATGGCCGCTGCGGGAGGAGCTTGACAATGTGCAAAACTATCTGAAGATAATGAACATCCGCTATAACGGGCGCATCAGCTCACGCTTCGAGGTGCCGGAGAGCCTGCTGGAGACGAACATTCTGCGTCTGGTGCTTCAGCCCATCGTCGAGAACTCCATCAGGCACGGCTTCACCCTGCGCGACTACAGCGGCTGCATCACAATCAGCGGCTTTGAGCGGGAGGGCGTGCTGTATCTCTGCGTCGAGGACGACGGCGACGGCATGTCCGTGGAGGAGATACGCCGGAGGAACGACATGCTCAGGGAGGGAAGCGGCGGAGGCGGCGTCGGTATGATGAACGTGAGCAGGCGCATCTCTCTGAAATATGGCGAGGAATACGGCATAACGCTTTTGCCCGGCAGAGAGCGCGGGCTGCGCGTAATGCTCGTTTTGCCGGTATATTATGACGGCTGAGTGCGGCTTCGTGCTGCAAAGTGCCGGAAACGACTATTGAACGGGGCAAAGGGGAGGAATAGGAGTATAAAGTGATGATATTTACTATTTATTAAAAATTATTACGGATTTATAATATATACAACAGAAAACGAAGATGATGGCCGGATATAAGGGGGGTTATGCTGTGCAATTGACAAAAGAATCACGCAAGCCGCTGAAAAGGATTAAGCCGGAGCGGCTAAAGCTTACGCTGTTGGCTCTGCCGTTTCTTGTTTTCACGATAATGTTTTCGTATGTTCCGCTGTTCGGCTGGGGGCTGGCGTTTACGAACTACCGTCCGGGGCTGTCGTTTAACAAGCTTGAGTTTGTTGGGTTAAAGTATTTTCTTTTGATCGGAAACTACTGGGAGCGCATACTGAACGCACTGCGCAATACGCTGATGCTTTCCCTGATGGGTCTGGCGCTGTTTCCGCTGCCGATAATCTTCGCAATAATGCTCAACGAGCTGCGGCGGCCATTCTCCAAAAAGCTCGTCCAGACCATAGTCACGTTGCCGAATTTCGTAAGCTGGGTCATCGTCTCGGCCGTCTGCTTCGGGCTTTTCTCCTCCAACGGCGTCGTCAACATGGTGCTGGAAAATCTCGGGCTGATAAACGAGCCGACACAGCTGCTCACAAATGCGAGGGTTGCGTGGAGCCTCATGACGCTGCTCGGCGTTTGGAAAGGGCTGGGCTGGTCGTCGATAATCTATCTTGCCGCAATAGCCGGCATCGACGGCACGCTGTATGAGGCAGCGTACGTGGACGGCGCAAACCGCTTTGACTGCATGTGGTACATAACGGTGCCGGGCGTGCTGCCCACGGCTCTGGTGCTGCTTCTGCTGAGCATCGGGAACCTGCTCTCGGTCGGCTTTGAACAGTACATGCTGTTCTCGAACTCGATGAACCAGACAAAGCTGATGGTTCTCGACCTGCTGACCTACCGGATCGGACTCATATCGCAGGACTACTCCTTTGCGACGGCGATAGGTATTCTGCGCTCCATTGTCAGCATCATACTGATGAGCTTGGCGAACCTGATGGCGAAAAAGGTGAGAGGAGAGGGCCTGATATGAAACGGAAGCGGAGCGCCGCGGATATAATATTTGACACGGCCAACGCTGTGCTAATGACAATTTTCTGCTTCATGTGCATCTATCCCTTCTACTACATTTTCGTCTATGCATTTTCAAACCCGCAAAAGGCAGACTTTGTGGTGCTTTGGCCGGTGGCTTTCACCCTCGGGAACTTCCGGTCTGTCTTTCTGCTGGAGGGCATAGGTCAGGCGGCGGTAATATCGGTGCTGCGAACCGTCACCGGCACGGTCTCGGCGGTGCTTGTATCCTCCTTCTTCGGCTATCTGATGACCAAGCAGGAGATGTACGGCAGAAGATTCATCTATCGCTTGGCTGTCTTCTCGCAGTATGTCAGCGCGGGACTCATCCCGACCTACCTTGTCATGCGCGCCTACGGCTTCTATAATACGTTTCTCGTCTACATCGTCCCGGGACTGGTTTCGGTCTATTTCGTCATACTTGTCAAGACCTATGTCGAGCAGATTCCCGTGTCGCTTGAGGAGAGCGCAAGGCTGGACGGCGCGGGACCGATACGCTGCTGGTGGGCGATAATCCTGCCTCTCACAATCCCGATACTCGCGACCACCGCGGTGTTCGCCGCAGTCGCCCACTGGAACGCATGGTTCGACGCGCAAATCTACATTACCAACGAGCGGCTCTGGCCGCTGCAATATCTGCTGCAACGCTATCTGTCCTCGATAAAGGAGGAGGAGATGCTGCGAAGGATCAGCGGAATGGCGCGCACCAGCATTACGATAAAGCCGACGAGCCGTTCGCTGCGGTTGACGATAACGGCGGTGGTAACGGTGCCGATACTCTTTGTCTACCCATGGCTGCAAAGATACTTCGTCAAGGGCATAATGATGGGAGCCGTCAAGGGCTGACAGGCGGTATTTGAGGAGCGCTCCGATTCCGGCGGCGCTTCCTGAAATAAAAAACTGTTTAAGGAGAGAACAGCTATGTACAAAAGCAAGCAAAAGAAAGCGTTGGCGCTTCTTCTGACGGCGCTCCTGCTGCTGGCGGCGTTCGCAGGCTGCTCAAAGCAGGGATTACAGCCGAGCACGGCAAGCTCCGGCGCGAATGAAAGCTCCGGCGTGCAGTCACAGGAAAGCCGGTCGTCGGAGGAGGAGCCGGAGCCTCCCGTCACCATCACGCTTACCTCCCTCGGCTTTTCTTTCTGGGAGGACGACTACAACAACACCGTCAAGGGAACCGCCATCTACGACGAAATACTTGAAAAGACCAACGTGGATTTTCGGGTCGAGGGCTTTGACGGCGAACAGTCGCAGATACGCATAGCCTCCAAGGAGCTGGGCGATATCATCCAGATAATCGGCAGCGCAGACGATCTCAACGTGCTTTACACCAACGAGCAGATCATACCGCTGAACGATCTTGTTGACCGGTACGCGCCGCACATCAGGGACGATTTCCCGGGGCGCTGGGATTGGGCGTGCAACGCCGTGAATGCCGAGCCGGGTGTCGCCTACGTTCTCCCGGTAAACTGCGGAAACAGCGGCTACAACAGCTATCCCGACCGTCAGCTTTTCATCGTTCGCTGGGATCTCTACAAGCAGCTCGATTATCCCAAGATCACCGATGAGGACAGCTACCTTGACGTGCTCGAGCAGATGCTGGAGCTTCAGCCGCAGACCGCCGACGGACGAAGGGTTTACGGAGTGAGCTTCCTGCCCGGTGCCGGACTTGGCATCAGTCAGTGCTTCCAGGCGACCTACGGATATTTCGACAAGCTGGGTGGCCATATATCCGAGCGGCTCTCGGACGGCTCGCTGTGCTATGAGTATACCGCCGAGGACAGCCCGCTGTGGAGAGGATTGGAGTTTTTCAACAAGGCGTATCGCCGCGGTCTGCTCGATCCCGACTGCTTCACCCATTCGACGGAGGATTACAACGCCAAGGTGGCCACAGGGCAGATCCTCGTCAGCAACACTGATCCCGCCACGAACATGAGCTTTGCGCAGAATATGTATGCCGCCGATCCGTCGAGCGAGGCGGTGCTTGTGGCCCTCCCCGTCGAGGGCACCTACGTCTACCAGAATCTGAACAGCAACGGCTGGGGGCTTGCCTTCTGCATGGCGATAAACTCCAAGTGCGAGCGCCCGGACGCGGCGATGAGGCTGCTCGGCTATCTGTTCAGCTATGAGGGCAGCCGCCTTGGCTGGAGCGGCGCGCAGGGCGTCGATTGGGAATATAACGACGACGGAGTCGCGGTTTTCACCGACCGCTTCTATGAGGAGGCCGCAAAGCTCGACGCCGAGCCACCCTACAGCGGGCCCACCTGCCTTGCGAACTGGGTCGGCATACAGGGAGGCACCATCACTCCGGACGGCAGCCCCGTCGGCCTCAGATATGGCAACGACTACATCGAGAAACAGCCGATGCTTCCGGGCTTTGTGGATTTTTGCAGATACTATAACGTGGATTATCCCGTTGAGGTGTTGAAAAACGCCGTAGCCAACGGAAGCATGGCGGGCGACCTTACCAAGGCGTCTGGCTTGGCGCTCTCCGAGTCCACCGAGGATATCGCGAGGATCGAGGAGGCTCTGGACAACTACTTCAGAGAGATCTATCCCAACGCAATAACCGCCGCTGACGAAGCCGCTTTCAAGGCGGTCAAGGCAAGCATGATCGAAGCCATGAACAAGCTCGGCGCGGAGACCGCGCGCGAGTATTGGGAGGCGGATTGGGCAAGGGTCAAGGAACGTGCCGGAAAATAAAAGCATGACCTGATATTGCAGCCGCGTCTTTTCCGAGAGGGAGGGCGCGGCTGCGTGCGTCGCAAAAGCAGGTTGCTCAAGCTTCGCGTATATGCTATAATAAAAGCAAAAAGACGTGGAGGAAACGAGATGAGGCTTTATATAAAACAGAAGGTGTTTTCCTGGCGCGACCGCTTCACCGTTAAGGACGAGAGCGGCTGTGACCGCTATTTTGTCGAGGGAGAGCTGTTCACCTTCGGCAAAAAGCTGCATGTCTACGACGATGCGGGCCGCGAGGCGGCTTTCATCCGCGAGAAGGTGTTCAGCTTCCTGCCGCGCTATTTCGTATACGCGGGCGGTGCGCAGGTGGCGGAGATTGTAAAGAGGTTTTCGCTCATCTGTCCGCATTACAGCGTCGAGGGCTTGGGATGGGAGGTTGACGGCGACTTCTGGGCGCACAACTATGATATCACGGCAAACGGGCGTCCGGTCGTCGCCATACATAAGCAGTGGATGACCTGGGGCGACTGCTACGAGCTGGAAATAGCGGACGACGCTGACGAGCTGATAGCGCTCGCGGTGGTGCTGGCGATAGATTGCGTAATGGCGTCCAACCAGAACTGAAAAATATTGTAAAAGCCCCATTGACGTTTGCAGGCAGGCGTGCTAAAATTCTTAATACCGACGCTGAAGGCGCACTGAAAAAAACAGGGAGGCAACCACCATGTTCAGCGATGTTGTCATTTGCAGAGAGCCGGAGATAACGATATCCTACCGCACCGGGCTGACGGTGTTTGAGGAGGGACTTCGCGACGGGCGCTGGGTGGCGCTTTCGTACAGCGCGAACGGCTACCTGATGGCGGCGAACGACCGCCCGGCGCCGACGTTTATGAGGATAGAGCAGTTTTCGCGTCCGCAGTCGTTCCGCGTCAACGCGGACGGTCAGGATCTGGATTCCCATTGGCGCTTTGTGGACGCCGAGGTCAAACGCGCCGAGGACAAAACGACCGCCTGCGTCATCCTTGAACACGCCATCCGCCCGGTGCGCGTGCTCGTCCACACGCTGCTCGACGGCACCGCGGTGCTACAGCGCAGCGTCGAGGTCGTCAACACGGGCGAAAAACCGATGGCGCTGGCGGCGCTCTCGCCGCTCTCCGGAGCGGTTCAGCAGACGGGTCTTGAGAAGAATCGCCTTGACGTCTCCGGAGAGCTCTACCGCGTGGGATACATGAAGAGCACCGGCTGGGGCGGCGAAGGCGACTTTCATTGGGAGCCGCTGCCGGACGAGATATTCACCGTCGCCGGACGCTATCGCCGCGACCGTTTCCGCCATCCGATGTTCCTGCTTGAGAACAGACTGACCGGCGAGACCTTTATCGTGCAGCTCGCATGGTCCGGCGGCTACGCCTTCACCTTTGATCTTGACCGCGGGACGCCCGGCACGGCCAACCTCTCTTTCGATATCGCGCTCGACGCGCCTGCGCCGCTGCGCATCCTCGGCCCCGGCGAGGGCTACGATAGCCCGAGAGTGCATATCGGCGTCGTATTCGGCGGACTGGATCCGGCCGTGCAGGAGATGCACGACCATGTCCGCAAAAGCGTGCTGCTGCCGCCCACGCGCGGCGTCACCGGCTGGATAGAGTCCGGGATAGGCGCAGAGTGCGATATGAGTCTCGAAGCGACCCTACGCGCAATCGACCACGCGCACAGCATCGGCTCCGAGGTCTTTTACATCGACGCCGGGTGGTACGTCTCGCCCGGCCGCGAAAACGCCGAGTGGTGGAAGCGCTGCGGCGACTGGCGCTACGACCGCGAGCGCTATCCGAACGGCCTCGACGAGGTGCGCGAGGCGGCACATGCAAAGGGACTGCTGTTCGGCATGTGGATGGACGCCGACCGGATTGGCTCTGAGAGCCGTATCTGGCGGGAGCACGGAGACTGGTTGGCGAAAAGCTACAACGGCAAGCGCAATGAAAACGGGCTGCTCAACCTTGCTGAGGACGACGTCGTAAATTGGATGGAGGGGGAGATACGCTTCCTGCTGGACAATTATAGGGCGGATATGTTCCGGCTCGACTACAACGTCGGCGCACGCTCCGCAATAGCGTATAACGAGCGCGACGGCTATCTCGAAAACATCTTTGCGCGCTACTACGACAACGTCTACGCCGTCTATAAGCGTCTGCGGCGCGACTATCCCGGTGTCATCTTCGAAAACTGCGCGGGTGGTGGCGGGCGCTCAGACCTTGGGATGGTCTCCTGCTTCACCCACACATGGGTGACCGATTATCAGATAAATCCGCGCGCATTCGCCATAACCAACGGCATGACGATGGCGCTGCCGCCAGAGTGCGTGGATCGCCTTGTGAGCGGGCAGGCAGGTTATCTCACCGCCGAGCTGCGCACGATGCTGCGCAACCAGCTTTTTGCGCGCCCGACCATCAACGCGATACAGCCGGCTTATATCGGCGCGAACCCGGAGCAGACGGAGACGGTGCGGCACAACGTCGAGCTTTACAAAAGCTTCGTGCGCCCCATGCACCTCGATTCCCGCCTGTATCACCACACGCCTGAGCTTTCCGGGGCGTGCGACGGCTTTGGTGTGCTCGAGCTTGCGGCGAAGGACGCGAGCCGCGGCATGATAGGAATATTCCGTCTTGCGGAGCCGGAGAAGGAGGAGACGACTGTTTTTCCGCGCGGCGTAGATCAGTCTAAGACATATCGCGTGACCTTCGACAATTCCGGAGCACAGACGCTCGTCAGCGGCTTTGCGCTTGTGCAGAACGGCCTGCGCGTCCGGCTTGGCAGCGCGCTCACAAGCGAGCTGATACTCTACTCCGCGGAATGACGACACCCATAAAAAAGGCAACGTCCTTACGGGGTCTGTTAGAGCCGCTCCTTGACAAGCGGACAAATAAAAAAGCCCCTGTCGCAGAATAGCGGCGAAGCATGCGGCCTCGCTCCGGAGCTCAAACGGAGTGAGGCCGTTTTTTCAGGTCGATACGCTCATGCTCGCAGAATTACACATACGCTGTCGCTGTCGCGGCTTGTTCAGCCTCTTTCCGATGCGAGAAATTCATTTGAAATACGTATTCCGTAGCAAGCGTCGTTGAGCATCCCTAAAAATTTTCCATCGCCGTGCTCCGGCCGGCGGCGAACACGGCGGCAGCCACAGCGGTGCCTTTTATTACGTCATTCGCGATACTTTTTTCTGAAATCCGACGGCGACAGCCCGGTGTGCGCCCGGAAGGTGCGGCTGAAGTTGCTGCTGTCGCTGAAGCCGCAGCGCTCCACTATCTCGCCGACCGGCAGCCGTGTCTGCGCCAAAAACCCCTTCGCTGCCGCGAGCCGGCAGGCCTTGAGATATTCCATCACAGAAACGCCTGCCACCCTCTTGAAGATGTGCGAGAGGTGCGAGGCGCTCATATGCTCCTCCTGCGCCAGCCCCTCGACGGTGTAGCTCAGGGCAAAATCGCGCTCAAACCGGCCCTGTAGCCGCCGCACCGTCTCGACGTTTTCCCGGCGCGTGAGCGCAAATATCTCCGGTGCGCTGCGGTGTACCGCAACGAACAGCTCCATCAGCAGCAGTCCTGTCAGGTACCCGGCAAGCTTCGCCGGCTCACGCGTGTTTTTCTCCGCCGTTATCCGTGCGAGCAGCCGCTGCGCCTCCTCCGGGCAGTCGAGCGTGACAGCGTGGCGGAAGCTGTCCGGGCGGTTCACCAGCGCCGACAGCAGCCACGTCTCATCCTCCGATATCCCGACGCAGCGCTCCGGAGCGATGCTGAGCACATATCTCTCGCAGCCGCTCTCCGGCTCTATGGCGTGCTGCTCAAAGCGGCTGATGAGAAGCAGCGTTCCCGCGCCCGCCGTGTAGCCACGCCCGCTGACGGTGACGTGCGCCTCTCCGGACGACACGTATATTATCTGGTGGCAATCGTGGTAATGAACCGGTTTGCCGCCTGCGCCTCTCGAAAACTCCACCGATGTGACAAGCTCTTTCATCTTCGCCGCCTCCGTTCGTTTTTATTATAGCGACCTTTGAGAAAAAAAGCAAGATTTACATAAAACAACGCAGACCTTACATATCAATTTTTCGTGCACTGAGGTACAATTGATGGTGGAGTGATGCAAATTGATAAAAAAAGCATGTCTTACTATTGAAGATTTTCAAAGACAAAACAGCCTTTCTGTGTCCCCGCTGCCGTTTTCGGAGGATACCAAGGCTCTTGCAGAGCCGTTTGCGTTCGACGGCAAAGCTCTGCCAAACCGCCTCGTCTGTCAGGCTATGGAGGGGTGCGACGGAAATCCGGACGGCACGCCGGGAGAGCTTACCGCGCGGCGCTATGACCGTCTGGCGCGCGGCGGCGCGGGACTGATCTGGTTCGAGGCGACCGCCGTTCTGCCGGAGGCGCGCGCCAATCCACGTCAGCTTTGGATAACCGAGGACAACCTCGACGCCTTCAAAAGGCAGGTGGACGCGATACGCGAGGCGGCGCGCAGCTCCTGCGGCCACGTTCCCGCCGTCATCATGCAGGCGACCCATTCCGGGCGCTACAGCAGGCCGAATGGAGCTCCCGCCCCGCTTATCGCCTATAACAATCCGGTTTTCGAGAAAAACGCTCCGATTTCGTCAGACTGCATCGTCTCTGACGAATATATAGACCGCGTGCGGGAGGCGCTTGTGAACGCGGCGCTGCTTGCAGAGCGCGCCGGATTCGACGGTGTCGACATAAAATGCTGTCACCGCTATCTCAACTGCGAGCTGCTCTCCGCTTTCGAGCGCGGCGGACGCTACGGCGGCTCGCTTGAAAACCGCACCCGTCTGCTGCGCGAGAGCGTTTCCGGTGCAATACAGTCCTGCCGTAGCGGCTTCGTCGTCACGACCCGCCTGAACGCCTACGACGGCTTCCCCTATCCCTACGGCTTCGGCGTGCGCGAGGGCGGCGGCGTTGAGTTTGACCCGGCAGAGCCTGTCTGGCTGCTGAAAAAGCTTGCCGGGGCCGGTGTTAAGCTCGTTGACATCACGATGGGCAACCCGTATTTCAATCCGCATGTCAACCGCCCGTTCGCCTCCGGCTCATACGAGCCGCCTGAGGCTCCGATCGACGGCGTCGCGCGTATGCTGCACGGCACGGCGCTGCTTAAAAGGGCGGTTCCGGAGGTTGCTTTTATCTGCTCAGCGCTCACCTATCTCGGCGTCGCCGCACCGCACGTTGCAGCGGCGTTTGTGAAAGACGGCGGCTTCGACCTTGCCGGCTTTGGCCGGATGATTCTCGCCTATCCGGATTTTGCGAGCGACATTGTAAAAGCCGGTGAATTGAAACGTGAAAAATGCTGTCTTGCCTGCTCGAAATGCACCGAGATTATGCGCTCCGGAGGCACTCCCGGCTGCGTTGTGCGTGATGGCGGTGTCTATCTGCCAATATATAAGAAATACTGCGCGAAAGGATGACCGTATAATGGAAAATTGCTGTAATAAACGGGTCGCCCTCGTCACCGGCGTGACCGGTGGGATCGGCTTTGCCACGGCGAAAAAGTTGCTGGAAAACGGCGTTGCAGTCCTTGGAATGGGCCGCCGCGAGGCGCTGCCGGAGCCGCTTGAGGGGGAGTTCACCTATGTGCGCGGCGACATAGGCGTAAAGGCGGACCGCGAGAGGCTCGTCAACGCCGCGATGGAGCGCTTCGGGCACATCGATATCCTCGTCAACGTCGCCGGAGTCGCGCCGAAGCTTCGCGCCGATCTTCTGGAAATGACCGAGGAGAGCTATGACTACGTGACCGGCATCAACACCCGCGGCACGCTGTTTCTCACGCAGTTGGCCGCCAATATGATGATCGCTCACCCCGGAGGCGCGCCCGGCATCATTGTCAACATCTCCTCCCTCTCGGCCTACGCGAGCTCGGTCAACCGCGGCGAATATTGCATCTCCAAGGCGGGCGTCTCGATGATAACCACCCTATTCGCCGACCGCCTCGCCGAATACGGCATCATGGTCAACGAGATTCGCCCCGGTATAATAGCCACCGGCATGACCGAGAAGGTTCGTGAAAAATACGACGCGCTCATCGAGGGCGGACTGCTGCCTGTCAGGCGCTGGGGCCAGCCCGAGGACGTCGCCTGCGCCGTCTGGGCGCTCTGCAACGGCTCGTTGCCATATATGACCGGACAATCCATCGATATTGACGGCGGATTCCACATCCGCAGACTGTGAGACGCCATGAGCATAACCGATTTTGACTGCATCGTCATAGGCACCGGTGCGGCGGGCTATAACGCCGCGATACGGCTGACCGAGGGCGGCACGCGCACGGCGCTTGTCACAGAGGGCGTGTGCTGCGGCACCTCGCGCAACACCGGAAGCGACAAGCAGACCTATTACAAGCTGGGGCTTGGCGGCGACACACCCGACAGCGTCCGCCGGATGGCGAGAGATCTGTTCGACTGCGGCGGAGTCGACGGCGATACGGCGCTTTGCGAGGCGGCGCTCTCTGCGCGCTGCTTCTTCGCGCTATGTGAGCTTGGCGTTGAATTTCCGGTCAACCGCTTCGGCGAATATGTCGGCTACAAAACAGACCACGATCCGTTTGCCCGCGCGACCTCCGCAGGCCCGCTGACCTCAAAATACATGACCGAGGCGCTGCAACGGCGCGCAAGGGAGCTCTCCGTTCCGGTTTTTGACCGGCGGCTCGCCGTGGAGATCCTGCGCGGCACCGGCGGAGTCTGCGGACTTATCTGCCTGCGGCTGGACGCGGAGACAGGCGGCGCAGACGCGTTCGACCTGTTTTGCTGCGGCAGCGTCGTTCTTGCGACGGGCGGCCCCGCCGGCGTCTACGCCGACAGCGTCTATCCCGAATGCCACACAGGCTCGACCTCCCTTGCGATAAACGCCGGAGCCGCGCTGCAAGGCATCACCGAATGGCAATATGGCCTTGCGTCGGTTTCGCCGCGCTGGAACGTCTCCGGAACCTACATGCAGGCGCTGCCACGCTTTGTTTCAACCGGCGCGGACGGCTCCGAGCGCGAGTTTTTGCTCGACCATTTCGGCGACGAATACAGGGCGCTTGACGCCGTATTTCTCAAGGGCTATCAGTGGCCGTTCGACAGCCGCAAGGCGGCGGAGGGCTCGTCGCTTGTCGATCTTTTGGTCTACCGCGAGCGCGTGCTGCGCGGCAGACGCGTGTGGCTCGATTATTCCAAAAACCCGTTCGGGCTGGACAGGCTCGAATTTTCCCGGCTCTCCGACGAGGCCCGAGGATATCTTGAAAGCGCCGGGGCCTGCTTTGGTACGCCGTTCGAGCGACTTGAGCTGATGAATGCACCCGCAGTCGAGCTTTACCGCGGTAAGGGCGTTGAGCTTTCGCGGGAGCCGCTCGAAATTGCGCTTTGTGCGCAGCACTGCAACGGCGGCGTCTCGGTCGATCTCTGGTGGCAGAGCGGCGTTCCGGGATTGTTCGCCGTTGGAGAATGCGCCGGAACGCACGGCGTCACTCGTCCGGGCGGCTCGGCGCTCAACGCCGGGCAGACGGGCTCGCTTCGCGCGGCGCAGTTCATCTGCGCGCATCCGCGTCCGGCTCCCACAGCCGCCGCGTTTGAGCGGATAGCCTGTGCCACGCTCGCACGGCACTGCGAGTTTGCAGAGAGGATGCTCGCAAACCCCGCAAATGCCGCGGAGGCCCTTGGCAAAGCGCGGAGGCGCATGAGCGGCTGCGGCGCGGCGATACGCGAAAAAAGCGCGATGGAGCGATGCCGGAACGAGACGGAGTCCGAGCTTTCCGGGTTTGATTCCCGTTTCGGCGCAGCCTCACCGCGCGAGCTCGCCACGGCCTACAGGCTGCGCGACGCTCTGACGGTTCAGCTTGCGATGCTGACGGCAATGCTCGACTTTTCGGAGCGCTCCGGCTTTACGCGCGGCTCCGCGCTGTATTATAATAAGGATGGTCGTCTGTGCGACGGGCTGGACGAGCTGTTCCGCTTCGTGCCGGACGACGGCGGTCTGAACGGACAGATACAGCAGCTCATCCTTGAAAACGGCAAGCTCCGGGCATACTGGCGCGACGCGCGGCCAATCCCGGACAGCGGCGGATTTTTTGAAAATGTCTGGCGGCAATATCGCGAGAACAAAAATATATACTGACAAAGCCAATATTCATTATTTTAGAGGTGTGATTATGTATAAGCTCGGACTTGCTTCGGTCAGCTTTCGCGGCCTTGACGCGGACAGGATTATAGACGCCGTAAAGGACGCGGGGCTTTCCTGTATCGAATGGGGCAGCGACGTCCACGCGCCATGCGGCGATAAGAGGCGTCTGCTTCACATTGCCGCACGCTGCGCCGCCGAAAATATCGACATCTGCTCCTACGGCAGCTATTTTGTCATCGGCAAAAATCCGTTGTCGGAGCTGGCGGACTATATCTGCGCGGCAAGGCTGCTCGGAACCGGAATCCTACGCGTCTGGGCGGGCGCAGGGGGCAGTGACGATTTTTCCGCGGAGGAGCGCGCGCGCTTCTTTGACGAATGCCGCTCCGCCGCCGGTATCGCCGAAGGCAGCGGCGTCGTGCTCTCGCTCGAATGTCATCAGAACACCTTCACCGACACGCTCGAAGGAGCGCTCACGCTTATGCGCGAGGTCGATTCGCCGTCGCTGCGTATGCATTGGCAGCCGGATCAGTACCGCTCTGCTGCGGAAAACCTGCGCTACGCGCAGGCGATAGCGCCATATACGACGCACCTGCACGTATTCAACTGGGAGGGCGACCGACGATATCCGCTCGGCGAGGGCGTGGAGCTTTGGCGGGAATATCTCGCTCGGTTCCGCGGAGACCGCTGCCTGCTGCTGGAGTTCATGCCGGACGACGACCCGGCGACGCTCCCGCGCGAGGCGGACGCGCTGAAAAAAATTGCAGCGTGCTGAGGCGCTGCAACAATATTATCAGGAGGATTTTTCATGAGAGCAATTTATGTAAACGACAATAAATCCTTGATTAACTGGGTGTATTCCGAGAAATCACGCATGCGCCTTTCGGAGCTGCTCGATATAGACTGCAACATTTATACACACGCCGATATTGTTGCTGCGCCGGAGAGCTTCCACGATGTGCGCTATATCTTCACCACCTGGAATTTTCCCTCGTTCACCGGCGAAGAGATCCGCGCCGCATTCCCGGGGCTTGACGGCGTCTTTTATGCCGCAGGCTCGGTGCAGGATTTTGCAAGGCCGTTCCTTGAATGTGGCGTGAAGGTGTTCAGCGCGTGGGGAGCGAACGGTGTCCCCGTCGCGGAGTTCACTGTTGCGCAGATCATACTTGCCGGAAAGGGCTTTCTGCCGCTTATGCGAAAATTCAGCGCCGGAGACATGACAGCCGCCGGCGAGAACCGGCACTTTCCCGGAAACTTTGGCGAAAAGGTGGGCGTTATCGGCGCGGGGATGATCGGCAAGCTGGTCATAAGCATGCTGAAAAGCTACCGGCTGGAGGTGCTGGCGTTCGACCCGTTCCTGTCGGATGAGACGGCGACGGCGCTTGGCGTGCGCAAATGCCCGCTTGAGGAGCTGTTCTCCGAGTGTCAGGTCGTCTCCAACCATCTTGCCAACAACGAGCAGACGCAGGGCATGATCGGATATGACCTTTTCCGCCGTATGCGGCCCTATGCCACCTTCATCAACACCGGGCGCGGCGCGCAGATCGTTGAGCCTGACCTTGTTCGCATACTGACCGAGCGTCCCGACCTCACCGCGATGCTCGACGTCACCTGGCCGGAGCCGGAGCCTGCCGGACATCCCTTCTACTCTCTGCCAAACTGCTTCCTCACCCCGCATATCGCCGGGAGCAGCGGCGACGAGGTGCGCCGAATGGCGGAGTTCATGCTCGAAGAATACGAGCGTTACGCCGCCGGTCAGCCCTGTCGGTACGAGGTGACGATGAAGATGCTCGAAACAATGGCTTGAAAACGACGCAAAAAGGCTTTGGAGACAGACCGGCAGCGAAGAGCTTATCGATGAAGCTCGCTTATCGCTGCCGGTTTTTTTATGTGCATGAGATAAATCAGGAGTAAGAACGCCCTGCATTGCAATAGCCGCCCGCTAATTTTCCTCCAGATAGCATCGAACCTCGTAGATTCTTGCAGAGGGGTCGCCGTTGGTGCCTAAAACGGAGATGCGGAGCTTCTCCGCAGACACCTCCGGAAAACGGTGAACCTTATGCCGCTGATAGTTTCCGCGCTCCCGACACAAAACGGTCCACTCCCCGTTGCAGAGCCCCAGGACGTCGTAATCCCTGACGCAGGTGGGCATTTCGCCGATGCCGAAAACGCCGCCGTAATAAGAGGGCAGGTAGATATTGGCGTCCAGATTGGTATCAAAGGTCAGGCGGACGGTGTTGAGCTTTGTCACCCGGGGAAAGCTCAGCTCCAGATATTGGGGCAACGCCTCGCGGGGGTCGGATATCCACAGGTTGGTCCATCTTTCTGGGCGGGCCACGCCGTTTCCGGCGTTTTCTCCGGAGTAGGGACGGCTTTCCGGGAAAATTCGGACGGCGAAGCTGCCATTTTCGTGACGCCAGCCCTTTTCCCGTAGCCAGTTCTTGTCCGCAGGGTTCCGAAGCATCCTCCGGGTGCCGACCGGCGGCTGTTCCGTCCGTTGGAGCCAGCTTACGCCCTCCGAAGCGTCCAGCTCCACCCAGAGCAGCGCGTCTTTGCCCAGATTTACGTGGAAATCGAAGGGCACCCATGCCGGCCCGCCTCTCCGAAGCGTGGCGGAGACCTCCTTCAGCAGCGTCCCCTCCGCCGGGGAGGCGTTGATTTTGTCGGCACGGATCAGCCGCAGTGTCACGCCGGCGTCACGATCAGCCCTGAGGAGCAGTTGGACATAGTCCAGCCTTCCGCCGGACACCGGCAGCAGTTGGGCGGAAATTTCCACCGGCAAAAGCTCGCCGGGGCCGTCCAGAGAAAGGAGCGCCTGACTGGAGCCGTGGAATTTCGCCGTCCGTGCAAGATCCGCGGTATCTTCGTTACTCATTTCCTTGATGTAGCAATCGTCACGCAGCAGGTCCTGCTGAAGCTCCCGGATATGAGAGACGGCAACGTCACGGGGATGCAGGCCCCGGCGGATGCAGATTCGGGCCGCAGTGCCCACCGCCTGGCCCATCAGGGCGCAGGTGGCCATGACACGGGCGCTGCCAAGGGCGATGTGGGTCGCACTGAGATTCCGCCCCGCCATCATCAGGTTGGGGATATTCCGGGAATAAAGGCTCCGGAAGGGGATGCTCCAGACGTCGGAGAGCCGTTCTGCGGTGCAGGGAGGCTCCTTTGAAAAGATTCCCTCCGGCGGATGCACGTCGATTGGCCAGCCGCCGTAAGCCACCCTGTCCTCAAAGAGGGTGGCGTTCCGCACGTCGTTTTCATTGACCATGTAGTCGCCCACCAGCCGCCGGGATTCCCGCTTGGCCGGAAGGGTGTTCATCCAGACGATGTCGTAATTCTCCACACCGTGGTCGCCATGATTTTTCATGTGATTCCAGACGCCGAAAACAATTTTATAAAGCTCGTCCCGGATAGCCTCGCTGTCGCTGATGGTGTCCAGAGTCCCGCCGTATTCCAGCCACCAGAACCCTGTGGACTGGCCCGAAACACCCAGATCCTCCAGCACCATGCTGCGGAAGGGAAGATCCTCGTCCCGCGGGAAATCGTAGGCCCACTTCGGCGGCGTAAAGGGGACAGGGCGATCCATACGCTTGACGGTGAAGAAGATTGAGCTACCCATGGTGCCGCTGTCGCCCTGATCCGGGGCCATGCTTTCGCCAAATTCCGCCTTGCCCTCCCGGCCCTGACGGAACTCCGCCCCGGCACTGGCCGCAATACGGCTGTCGCCGGAGGCATCGATAAAGATTTTGCCCTGAATAGTGAATTTCTTTTCAGTGGTGGGCTGCACGGCCGTTACGGCGGCGATGCTGCCGTCGTCCGCCATAACGGCAGACAGCGCGCTGGTGTTCAGAAGCAGGCGGATGTTCTTTTCCCGGGTCACGGCGTTCCAGAAAACCACGTCCCCCATGTGAAAGCCGCTGCCGTACACCGGCGTCCGGTGCATGTGCTCCAGCCAGATCTCCTCCAGCAGACCGGTTTCCCGCACATAGCGGGCCTGTGAGGTGCTGGAAACGTCCGCGCCGCAGATGCCCACCTGCATCTCGCTGGACATATTTCCTCCCAGCACAGGCCGATCCTGTATAAGAATCACGGCGACGCCGCCTCTGGCAGCGGAGATGGCGGCGCACATTCCCGCCAGACCGCCGCCGATGACCACAACGTCGGCAGACAAAAAGAATTCCTTTCTACCCTGCATATTGGCTCCTCCTTGAATTGTATAAATTCAATGGTTTTCAATTCTTGCCGGCACGCTGCTCAGTGGGACGGCGCGTATCGAAAAGCATTCCGCCGTAAGGCCGCCGCCAAGGGGCAAGCAGAGGTGCAGTGGCTACGCAGACGGGTCAGGCTTTCTGCTCAACCGCTGCACCACGGAATACGGCTTCGGCGGTAAATTGTTGCTTTTGGGCCGTTTTCCGCCTTGAGCATGAAAACAGCGTTATTTTACCACCCAGTCGCGGAGCACCCGAAACTCCCCGGGGACGACGCCTGCGCTCTTGGCGCACTGATAGGCGAAGAACTGGAAATACATGGCAAGGAGCAGCATCAGGTATTCCTCCTCCAGCTCGAAGCGGGGGTAGTTTATCACGTCGCAGCCGGAGGGAACGCTTCCTTCCGGCCCGAGATAAATTGCGTGGCGTGCGACGGTACATATTCTACTCCAGATGGCCTCCGCCCGGGGATTGGTGCAGACGTCCAGGTATACCGGCAGCGTGGAGGCGCTGACCACCTCCACCGGGCCATGATAAAAGTTGTCCAAGGACAGGATACCGCTGCACTTTTTGGATTCCTCCTCCAGCCAAAGAGAGGCGCTCTGCACCACGCCCATGCCGCAGCCCCGGGACAGGAAATAGAAGCTTGGGGTGTCTCCCAGATAGTCCAGGGCTTCAAATTGGGACAGAATCTGCTCCTTGGAGCTATCCATCCACCGGAACATCCGATCCAGCTCGTTGAGCAGCTCCTGTGGGATGGAGTTTTTTTCGGCGTAGCTTACGCAGATCAGGCCGCAGAGGGCCATGCTGGTGTAGGCCTTGGTGCAGACCATGGCGTCGTAGCTGCTGGGGTCGTAGAGCACCAGAGAGCAGCCCTTGGCCATGGTGCTGTCCGGCGTCATGGTGATGGCTACGGAACGGGCCCCCTTTTTCGCCAGCATCGGCGGAAGGGCCGCAACCTCGTAGCTTTCGCCGGAACGGGACATCAAGACATAAAGGGCATCGGCGGAAAGACGATCCTCGTTTTGCAGAAGCTCAGAGGTCTCCACGATACGCACGTTTTTCCCTCTCCGATCCAGTGCGTAATACATTGGCAGAAGGGAGTAATAGGCGCTGCCCATGGAGGTCAGAACGATCTTTTGGGCGGCGTTCAGCTCCTCCGCCACCCGGGCGACCTGTGTGGCATCCGCCAGATGGGCAAGCACGCGCCGGAGCTCCTCCGGCTGTTCACATATGTTTTTAATCAGCTCGTTCATAATGAATACTCCAATAATTTATTGCTTCAAGGGCACTTCAGTGACCCAGGGTGACGGTAAAGGACTGAATTTCCGGGAGAGCCTCCCGGCCGGCGTTGTCCGAGGCGCGGCCGCCCGTCATTACCTTGGTGACGCCCATATACAGGGAGGAGCTTACGCCCTCCACCCGGATGGTGCTACCGATCAGGGTGACGACGGCGGACAGGGGATCGTTGTATCCAATGGAGGCCTCCATGCCTTTGTTCTGCTTGAGATAGGACTCGGGGAAATGGTGGTGAAGCTTTCCGATGTAGTGATAGGCCACGGCGTTGACATCCAAATAAAGGACGTCGTTCCAGACACGGGCGTGATCTACATGCCAATGACCGTTGACGCACATCAGGACGCTGAATTTCTTCCGCTGGTTGGCGGCGTCAATTATTTTTCTAACCTCCTTCCGGTTTTTCGCGCCGTCACAGCGCTCAAAGGACTGGTGGCTGAACAGGACACACGGCAGCGTGGATTCTGCGATGGTTTTTTCCAGCCAGGCAAGCTGCTCCGGAGGGACGTAGTCCAGCTCACAGGCAGGATCCATGTTGTCATGGATCTGGCCGTATTGATTGCTCCGGCTGTAGGCGACGTAGCGATCCCCGTCCTTATAGTAGTTGGTGGAGAGGACGATGAAGCGGTAGCCGCTCCGGTCGAAGAAATAATGGTCTGCGGGCATCCGGTAACGCTTCAGCGTCTCCTCCAGAGAAGCGTTGTCGCTGTCGTGGTTGCCCAGACAGTGGTAGGATGGGATGTGAAAGCTGTTGTAGGCGTCCGCATAGCTCCATGAGGCCTCGCCGCCGTGACAGAAGTCTCCGGCGTGGATGATCATCTCGCAGCCGTTCTCCTCCGCTCGCCGCTGAAGGCTGTGCAGATGAGACCAGTCCGACGGAAACACGCCGGGGAGATAATGCAGGTCGGAAAAAAGCAGAAATTTCATTACAACTCCTCCATCAGTTGTGACTTTGGCAAAATAAGCGCAAAAAGACCGGCTCACTCATACAGGCTTTTCGATTTTCAAGAAACCGCTGTACGGATGCGCCGGTCGTCTGATATTCGGGACCGAGAGAGGCCCGTCCGCCTCTGAGCTTAGCTTTTCGTTTCATTCAGTTGCGCAAGCATGGGGCTATAGCCGTTTCCCACGTAAAAACCGGAGACCCTCATTCCAAGAGCCATGGAGTCCCGGATACTCCATCCCAGCAATTGCCCCATGCAGAAGCCGGCGTTGAAATTGTCGCCGCCGCCGGTGGAAAGCCGGGGCTTTTCCACAACGACGCCGTATTCGACGCACAGTCCGTCCTCTGTGGCTGCAATACAGCGGTCTATTGGATGAATGAGCAGAGCGTAGATTTGCAGCCTCTGATACAGGCGCCGAGCCACCTCGTTGAGGCTGCTCTCCCGCCCGTCCAGTGCGGCGTGAAGCTTCCACGCCTCGTTTTCGTTCAGCCCCAGAATCACCCGTCCGTAGGCGCTGTAGGAGCCGATCAGCTCCAGCACAGCCTCGATCTCCTCCCGGGACTTTTTGGTGGGATCCGCCAGGTCGAAGAAGAAGATCCGTTTTGAGCCGCCCAGAGAGGGCAACACCTCGCGGAGGATGCCCGCCCAGATGGCGTCGGTGTTGGGGACGCCGCTCCAATTTACCAGAGCGGCCAGATCCGCCGTGCGGAACAGCTCTCGGAGCCGCTCCAGACCCGGCTGTTCCTTGATCCGGCTCCAGTTGAGATGATTCAAGGGCTGGGTGTTGGCGAACATCACCTTGCCGTCGGAAAATTCCAGAGCAATGGTGGGCGCCGGGTCGCACAGGCTGATGCAGGTGCAGCGCTCTGCCATTTCGGCAAAGGCGGGATTCAGCTCCGGATACCCCATGGCGCCGATGCAGACGGTCTCCACCCCCAGCCGCGCCAGGGCATTGGCCATAATGGGAGCGTTTCCTCCCAGCTTTTTATCGGTTGGAACAAGCTCCATATCAGCGCTCTTTCCCGCCGCTGCCGCCACACGGGCGGCAAAAGTGGGGATGTCCTGATAGAAGGTGGGGCCGTTGGTTCCGCCTTCCGTCAGAACAACGCGGAACATCTCGTCAATGTAGCCATCGAAGCCGACGACGGCTTTTCGCGGCATTGAGGGTTTTGTGGTTTCGGGCAAGGCTCTCATGGCAGCTCCTGTTGCTTATGCGTTTTCGGGTTCGACGGTGTAGACGCGGACGCCGGCGGCGTCAAGGTGCAGGGTAGCGCCGTCCAGCTCCACCCTCTTGCCGGTTTCAAACTCCCGGATGCTCCAGCCCGCAGGGATTTGGGCGACATCTACGGTGACCTTGGCGTCCACGGGCGCGTTGTCGTGGTTGATGAGGAACAGCAGCAGCTTGCCGGTCTCGCAGTCTTTCATGCAGCCGGTTTCCATGGCGATGTTGTGAACCCGGGCGATGGAGCGGATGCCCGCGTCCTCCAGAATGGCCCGTACAAGGCGGAATGATATGTGATCCAGATACTTCCTGTAGGGTATCTGCATGGCGTCGGAGTCCAGTGGAAGCGTCATCAGGTAGCAGGTGCCCCTGCCGTAGCGATTCCGGAGCAGAAGAGGTATCCCGTCCTCCAGTGCGAAGAGAACGCAGGCTTCCTTTGGTGTGACGGTCACTAAGGGGCGTTTATCTACGGCCCGGTCGACGTCCACAACGTCGCCCTTCCTCCACTGACCCCAATCCTGCTGAGCAATCATGCGGCTCTGGTCGTAGTTGACGCTGTCGCTGCACTGCACCTCCACGCCAAAGAGCCGGTTGAAGTAGCCGTTCTGGCCGCCGTCGTTGACGTGGTAGAGGGTTCCGCCGGCCTCCACGAAGCGGCGAAGCTTATCCCAGTCGGGAGTGGTGACGCTCCAGCCCGCGGTAGCGGGGAGCATCAGCACCTGATAGGGGGAGAAATCCTCGTTGATCCAGACAAGGTCCGCATCCAGACCGGAGCCCTTGACGTACTGGAGGGTTGCCATGACTTTCCGATAGACGTTGCCGACCTCCCGGCTGTAGTAGCCCTCCGGGATTACGATGCCGACCTTGGCTTTTTGCGGGAGATATTTGCCAAGCTCCGCTTTTTTGGCGAAGGCTGCAAAGTCCCGAAGCTCCTTGCCGGAGGGCTTCATGCGGCCGTCGGCTGTGAATATGCCGAAGCAGGGCTCGATGCAGTATTTGTCAAAGGGAACCGAGTGCCAGAGCTCCTCTTTGAAGTCCGCATAGACCCATGGCATGACGCCGGTGCTGCCGTTGACCGCATTGCTGTGCAGAGAGGTTCTGAAGTACCGGCCTATGCAGTCCTCCGAATCATGGATGGAGGACATTCCGGGGGCCTCGCAGGTGAAAACGTTGACGCCGCGCTTGTTGATCTTCACATGGTAGGGCACGGTGTAGCTGTTCCGGAGGGTGTCAAGCCCTTCATGTGCGGCGTCGGGGTAGGCGGTGACGGCCATCAGATCCAGAATCTTTGCCATATCCCGGACATCCATGCCGTAGTGCTGGTTGCCGATGTGGCCAAAGCCGAGGGTGATCATGTGGTTGGGATCCACGGAGCGAGCCGCGTCATATATGGCCTGAACCCAGCGGAGAACCTTCAGACGGTCGTAGGGCAGCTTATCTGTGCCCGGAAAGCGGGAGTGCCACTCGATTTCGTCGCAGAGATCCCAGTACAGTATGCTTTCGTCGTCCTTATAGGGAACGATGAAGTGCCTGATGTGATTCACGGCGATTTCGGTCATCTCCTCGCCGAAGAAGGAGCGGCCGTTGCGGAAGGGCACATCGTAATCCCGAGTGGCTATGCCGATGAGCATCCATGGCATGACATAGAGGCCGTACCTTCTGGCCATATCCATGAACTCGGCAAATTCCTTCTCGAAAACGGGATTGTATTTGCCCGGTTCCGGCTCCATGAAGCCCCAGTGCCAAGGAATACGAATTGCCTGAAGCCCCATTTCGGAAATGCGCCTCAGGTCGCTTTCGATGACGTCGGGACGCCAATCCGCCCAAAAGTTGGAGCAGATGTAGCTGGCGACGTAGTTGATGCCGACGAGATGTATGGGCTTGCCGGAGGAGTCCAGCAGACGGCCCTGTTTATCAAAAGAAATGAATCCCATTGTTATATTCTCCTGTTATGTTATAATTAAAAAAACGGTTGGCCGCGTCCGCCTGTCAGGAGCGCGACAGCCGGGGCAGATTGCACAATCGCAGTCGAGGCCCGCGGGAGGCTCACTGTGCGGCGGTCAATCCTTGGACTGGAAGAACAGCGGGGCCACCGTTTGGATCTGCTTTTCGATTATGGGTGCGTACCGGCTGTAATTTTTCTGCACGAGGCCGAGATACAGCATGTCGATGAGGGCAAGCTGGGAAAGACAGGACATCAGGTTTTCGCTGGAAAAAAGCTTCTCGTGGCTTGCCGTAAGAAGAAAGATATCCGCCAGATTGGCGGCGGGGCTGGATTCAAAATTGGTGATGCTGATGGTTTTTGCGCCCTGTCTTTTGGCAAGAAGCAGCATCTCCACGGTCTGATTGGTTTTGCCGGAGTGGGTTATGATTACGGCCACGTCCCGGGAGTTCATGGAGACGGCGCTCATGGTCTGGGCGTGGGGATCGCTGGAGGCTTGCACCGCTTTTCCCAGCCGCATGAGCTTTCCGGCCAGATCCTGCCCGACGAAGGCGGAGTTTCCCGCGCCGAAAATGCAGACTCGACGGGCCTTTTCCAAGGCGTCCACGGCCTTGGAGAAATCCTTCTGGTCAATGGTCTGCCGCATGTTGCTCAGGGCACAGATGGTGCGGCTGATGACGATTTCCGGGATTTCGGAGAAGGGTGTGGTGTCGCTGACCTCCAGGTCGGAGACAATGGCGTCAGCCGGCTCCTGCTTGGCGGAGGCGACGGCAATGTGCAGATCACGATAGCCTCCGTAGCCGAGGCACTTTGCAAAGCGAACCAGAGACGCCTCGCTGATACCGGCCGCCTTGGAGGAGGACGCCAGATTTCCGTAAATAAATTCCTCCGTATGCATGAGTATGTAGTCCGCGGCCTTTTTTTCCGAGGGCTTCAGGCCGGGATACATGGATTTGATCTTCAACACAATGGGAGAATCCATACGAATTTTCATAATTAGCCACATCCGTTAATGTAATTTGATTGCACATGCAATACAGTTTAATCGTAAGCGATTTTCAGGAAAAAGTCAATGCTATGAATCGATTCCACGGGGTTTTTCCGGAAAACCAGCCCTCCGTGAGCCCGGCCCTGTGAGATGGGCCGGGCCGACAGGCTGTACGGGAGACGCGTCATGGGAGCGCTGCGGCGGACATAACGGGCCTTACAGCCTTCCGGAGCGCCGTCATGGCCGGGAGAGAAAGCCGTTTTTTGGGGGGAGGGTTATTTTTGAGCCGCCATGTAACGGTCGTAGCGGGCCTGATACACCTCAAGCATTTCGTCGAGGCCAAGGTTTTTGAGCTCCTCACGATAGGCGGGCAGGTCGTCGAGAGACTTGTTGCCGAGGATGAGGTCGAGGAACAGCTCGTGCATATAGGTGCTGAGCTCGTTGGATTTATCCTTGATAACCTTCGTTTCCTCATCGGTAGGAAGGGCCAGGGGCTGGGTTTGATTATACCAGCATACGTCTTTGCCAACGCGGGTCAGGGCGTCGGCCAGAACATCCATAGACGTGTTCTTGTAGTCATAGCCTTCGACGTAGGATGTCTTAATGTCTCTTTCCAAAGAGCCGTAGTCGTTGATGTAGGCGGCGGGGATAAGGTTCTGGAATACAACGCCGAACAGGCCGTACTCATGGACGTTTTCCTCGGTCATGAGGTTAAAGCTCCTGATCAGTTGGGGCAGGTTGTATTCTTCATCCCATTCCAGGCCAACTCCTTCCACACCGAAGTAGCTGTCGATATAGCCCTGGGTGCTGTAAATGTACTCCATAAGATCCACGATCGCCTGAGGCTCTTTGGCGCTCTTGCTTATCATCCATGCCATGGAGCAGGAGTCGGTGTTGTCGCGTGCAGACAAAGTGTAGCCGTTGACGCCGCCGTCGTCGTCGATGACAATACCGGCATACTCGGCGGTGTCCTCATAACCGACGACTGCCCTATCGACCCAAGCTTGGGCGTTGTAGTTAAAAATGGCGGAGGCGCGGTTGCCGGATTCGATCTGGTTGTCCTTGTTGAGAATCTCGGTGGAGAAGATTCCGGCCTGATAGAGCCTCTGGCAATAGCGGATGAAGTCCGGGAAGTTCTCGTGGTCGATCTTGGCGCGGACGCCCTTGCCGTCGTTGAGGGCATAGATATACTTTGGCCCCATGCCGAAGCCGGCGGAAATGGGTTCCCACTCGCCGGAGGGGTCGAAGCTCAAAACCTCGTCGGCAACGCCGTTGCCGTTGGCGTCCTTTTCACGGAAGGCTGCCAGAATGTCGTATAGCTCGTCGAGAGTGTAGAAATTCTTAAATTCGATGCCCAAAGCGTCCATCCAGTCGGTGCGTAGTTCCAGCATGAAAGCGGAGCCCGTTGAGTTCAGGACGCGATAGCAGTAGGGGAACCACCAGAGATTGCCGTTTTTATCGGTTATGGTAGACAGAGTGGTGGGGCAGTTGGTTTTCAGAAAGTCCATAATATTTGCGCCGCCGTCGTGGGTTTCCAGCAGCTCGGTAACGTTCCAGAAGTTGCCGCTTTTAGCATATTCCATATAATCTGTGGTGCCGCCGGGGGCCCGAGTAATGTCCGGGATGTCCATGAAGCTGGCCATGCGGGCTTTCATGGTGTCTGAATACTGCTCAGTGGAAATAAACTCATACTGCAAATCTATGTTCAGTTCCTTCAGTTTTTCCGTAAAAGCTTTACCGGCAGGCCAGTCCCAGCAGCTTTCAACGTTCCTCCAAGGCCGGGACGCATTGGTATAATCCATGCCTATGCAGGTGATGACACGTGGCTCGACTGCTTGCTCAGGGACAGAGGAGTCAACAGAGCCGGAGGATTCGATTACCTCCGAAGAACCGGAGCTGTCGGACTGTCCCCCGCCTTTTGCACACGCGCCTGCGGAAAGGGCAATCAGGACGGCCAAAAGCACGGATGAGACGCGTAAGAGGATTTTGCTCGATTTCATTAGTGGAGCCTCCTTTTGGATTGAATAATATATTGACGAGTTGAGCCGGTATCACCCTTTAAGTGAGCCCAGCATAACGCCCTTGACAAAGTGCTTCTGGAACATTGGATATACCAGAAGAATCGGCATCGTGACCAGCACGATCATGGAGAATTTCATCTGTCTGGCCAGCTTGGCGGTCTCCGCCGCCGCTTCCAGCATTTCCTTGGTCGCGCCCTGCTTGACAAGCTGCTCCATGTTCACGCTCTGCTGTATCAGCACCCGTTGCAGATACATCTGCACGGGGTGCAGCTCCGTGCGGGTCTGGTACAGCATGGAGCCGAACCAGGAGTTCCAGATGCCGACGATGGTGTAGATGGAGATAACGGCCAGCACCGGCTTGGCAAGAGGAACGAAGATTTTCAGCATAACCTGGGTGTTGGTGGCGCCGTCGATGTACGCCGCCTCGGAAAGATCGTTGGGAATGGAGGAAAGGAACGTCTTGCACAGGATGATGTTCCAAATGCTGACGCCGGGGAGGATGATGGCCCAGACGGTGTTATAC
>CANNTZ010000019.1 GCA_947522735.1 uncultured Oscillospiraceae bacterium
TTCATTCGCTGATTATCGACGGCGTCTTTGCCGGCGTCGGCAGCGTCGTCACCTTCCTGCCGATAATCGTCGTGCTGTTCTTCTTCCTCTCGCTGCTTGAGGACAGTGGATACATAGCGCGCGTTGCGTTTGTCATGGACAAGCTGCTGCGAAAGATAGGGCTTTCCGGTCGGTCGCTCGTGCCGATGCTCATCGGCTTCGGCTGCTCCGTTCCCGCAATCATGGCGACTCGCACGCTTCCAAGCAGCCGCGACCGCAAGCTGACAATCCTGCTCATCCCGTTCATGTCGTGCAGCGCCAAGCTGCCCATCTATGCGGTGTTTGCCGCCGCGTTCTTTCCGAAATGTCCGGCGCTCGTGATGATAATCCTATACCTTTTCGGCATGCTGATAGGCGTTCTCTGTGCGCTGCTGCTTGGCAGGACCGCCTTCTCCGGCCGCCCTGACACCTTTGTGCTCGAGCTGCCCGCCTACCGGCTGCCCTCGCCCAAATCGCTGCTGCTGCACATGTGGGAGAAGGGCAAGGACTTTCTGCACAAGGCGTTCACCGTCATTTTAGCGGCGACCGTCGTCATCTGGTTCCTGCAAAACTTCGATTTCCGCCTCTGCATGGTGGACGACGCCTCCTCCAGCATCCTTGCCGCGTTCGGAAGCTTTTTGGCGCCCATCTTCGAGCCGCTCGGCTTCGGCGACTGGCGTGCGGCGTCCGCGCTCGTGACAGGGCTCACCGCCAAGGAGATGGTCATCAGCACTCTTGCAGTGCTGCTTGGCGCAAGCGGACAGGAGCAGCTTGTCCCGATGCTCGCGAGCATATTTACGCCTCTTTCCGCGGCGGCGTTCCTCGTTTTTACGCTGCTCTATACCCCCTGCGTCGCTGCACTCAACGCCGCGCGCCGCGAATTTGGCTCCTTCAAGGGTGCCGCCGCGATGCTCTTCTTCCAAATCGGAGTGGCGTGGTTTGTCTCCTTCTGGGTGTTCCAGCTCGGACGGCTGTTCGGGCTTTGATTCCGCCACCCGGTACATCCGTGCAGAGCGGCTTGAGCCGAGGCTGCCTGTGAAAGCAAAGCTTTTCGCACAAAAGAGCTCATCCCTCCGGCAAAAGCTGCGTCAGCGTCGAAACGAGGCGGCTTTGGCCTGCGGCAGGGCATTTTTCGGTGAGCAGCTTTGGCAATGGATGCCCGAGTCCCGCCCGGACTCCGCCCCGTGCTTGACCGCAAAAAACGGCCGGACAGGCGTGCCGCCTGCGCCGAAGCTTATTCCCCGAGCTGTTTTCCAACGGCGACGTGCCGTCAGGCAATGAGCTGACGGTCAACCGCCGTCGAAATTTTCCATGCGGCGTTCGAGAGGATGCTTCAAATATTATGAGCAGAGCGTTTTATCGAGCGTTTACACGAAAAGGCTCCGGACCGCAACGTCCCGGAGCCTTTTCTGATCCCTTACAAATTCAGTTTAAAAATATCTCAGCAGCGCCACAACCTTGCCGATTACCTCGGCGTGGTCGACGATTATCGGAGCCATGCCGTCGTTTTCCGGCTGAAGGCGGTAGTGACCGTTCTCGCGGTAGAAGCGCTTGACAGTCGCCTCGCCGTCCACCATCGCGACGACAACCTCGCCGTTTTCGGCGTTCGGCGTCTGGTGGATGACGACGATATCCCCGTCGAATATGCCGATGTTTATCATGCTCTCGCCCTTGACGCGCAGCGCAAAAAGCTCCGAGCTGGGATAGCCGTGATACGCCGAGAACGGGATATAATCCTCGATGGCCTCGATGGCGGTTATCGGCGCCCCGGCGGCGACGCTTCCGACCAGCGGTATCCTCGTAACGTTGGTGTTTGTCAGCCTTATCGAGCGGTTGATGCCCTGCGTCTTGTAGATATAGCCCTTGTCCTCAAGCTCGGAGAGATAGCGATAGACCGACGAGGTGGATTTTATCCCGAGATCACGGCAGATATCCCTGAAGGAGGGGGGGATACCGTTATCGTCGCGTTCTCTGAGATAGGTCAGCACTTTTTCAGCGTTCTTGCTGAGCTCCATATGCTCCCCACTCCTTTCAAAAAAATGGCGTTTTTCTGCAAGAAATCATCTCTGCCTTAATTATAGCACATTCTGCGCAATATTGCAAACAAATGTTTTAAAAAACTCAAAAAATTTGCTGCCAAAACGCTCTTTTCAGGCAACCTGTTCCTGTCAGGACGCCGCATGTGTGCGCATGTATTTGAACCAGCGCTCGTAATAGGCGGGGCCGATGTGCATACCGTCGCCGGTAACATTCGGGTCAAGCGAACCGTCCGGCTGCTTGATGCACTCGGAGACATAGAGGAAGTACGCGTCGTTGGCCGTTGCAACCTCCATTATAGCGTTGTTGAACTCGTCAATCTTTTTGTTTGTGATGCTGCGGGGATAGCCGTTGTTGTAAAATTTCTGCTCGCTTATCGGGAAGATCGAGACGAGATATATCGACGCGTCGGGATGGCTTTTGCGAAGGGTAGAGATAAAGCCGGTATACGCCTTCTTGAACTGGTCGATGGTCATGCCCATGCCGTTGACGCCGAGCTGGATGTATATTCTGGTCTTGTTCGGATACTGCGCCACCGCTTGCGGAATGGTGATGCGGGTGCCGTCTCCGGTGTTGATGCACTCCTTTGTCTCGATGTTGTAGAGGCTGATTCCGACGTTGGAAACGACCGTGGCGTTGCCAAGCAGGTTGTATGCCTTGATGCCCTCGGTGATGGAGTCGCCGATAAAAAGCGCGTCGTCAAACCACGACTCATCCGCCTCGGCCGATGCCGGGACGCGGTCGGGATAGGTATAGCCAGACGAATCAACCTTGCCGTAGTCAGGCGCGGAGACCTCCGGCTCGCTCGATGTCTCCGATCCGCCGGATTCCGCTGGAGCACTCGATTCCTCCGGCTCTCCGGAGCTTTCAGGCGCACCGGAGCTTTCTGTCTCGCTCGATTCCTCAGGCTCGCCGGAGCTTTCCGGTGTACCGGAGCTCTCCTCCTCGCTGGAGCTCTCCGACTCGCTCGATTCCTCCGATATTTCAGCGGCGGACGATTCCGGCAGGCTCTCAGGCACGGAGCTTCTGCCGGGCCTTTTTATCAGCAGCAGCATTGCGACGACGAGTATCGCGACCGCCGCTATTACCGCTATCAGCAGCGGCGCGGATGATCCTTTTTCTCTTGAAGCCATATTTTATACATCCTTTTCTCCGTGTTTTCACTGTTAAAGTGTGCCGGAAATGCCGTATGACTGCAAAAATCCGACGTGGCATATATATTATACCACGTCGGACGAAAATTTCAATAGGCTCGGTTGCCGGACGGCGGCAGAGCCTACACATCGGACGAGGATTACTCGTCCTTACAGACGCAGACAGCCGTTACCGGCATTGCAACGCCTTTCGGAACCAGCCGCAGCCCGTCTACATTTACAAAGTGTGAGCGGCAGCTCCCGACATCGAACACAAATGCGGCGCTGATTATCCTTTCCTCCGGCAGCTCGCCGAAGGGCAGTGCAAACTCCGCCCAGCCGTAATCCGGCTCGGAGATGCGGGAGGCGTATCGTGTGACGACGCGTTTTTCGCCGTCAGCGCTTTCAAAGCATAGCTCCAGCCGCACGGAGCCGCCGTTTTTGCTCACGGCGTTCGCGTTGAACAGCTCGAAGCGCAGCCCGGCGTAGCTTTGGAGATCCAGCTCGTTATAGCGGCGGCGCTTGAAGTATGCTCCAAAGATGTTAGTCTCGCCGTTCACGCGCAGAGACGAGATGTGCTTTTTGAACACCGGATCGGTGCAGACCTCGCTTCCGGCGAGCGGCATCCACGTCGGGTGCATGGCGTAGTCCCAATAGCCGAGATCCGGCAGATCGGTGCGGCAGTCGCCGAACCATGCGGAGGTCTTTTCGGTGAACAGCCACGGCTTGCGCTCGATGACCACATCCCACGGATCCTCGGTGCAGAACTGCGCCACCGGCAGATGCTCGCCGTAAAGATTGCCGTCGTTTGCAAGCGACGAGAGCTGATATGCGACGTGTATCGGGCGTTCGAGGTACGGATGTGAGACCGCAAGGACGCCTCCGTCCAATATCTCGCCGTCAGCCTCCATATACGGTGTGTCGTCACCGCGTATGTACAGCCCGTAGAGCCGCTTGCCGCAAATGCGCAGCGCTCCGCCGAGATTATCGAAACTGAGAAGGATACGATTCCCGTCGCGCACGGCCGACGAGAGTGTCGGCGCGGTGACGCCCAGCAAAAAAGTGTCCGCCATGCGCTCGCCGACGGGATATTTGTTGGAAGGATGTATCGGATGGGTGAACGGCTCATAGCCCCACACCGGCGGCAGATCGTATATCGGCACAGCGGTGAAGTGCTCCGGCTCGTCGTGTGCAAGCTCCGACATCGCGTTGTTGACGCAGCTCATGCGGCACTCGCTGTTGTCGCCGTAGGAGAACGGGAACAGCAGCGACATAACGATGCGAAAGCTGTCGTTCGCGGCAAAGAGGCTGCGGTAGGTCTCGTAATAGCGCATGAGATAGCGCCTGTAGCGCTCGCAGCAGCCCTCCCGGCAGATGTTGGATTCGCCCTGATACCATATGATTCCGTTGAACCTGAGGCCGCGCAGCGGATATATCTTGAGGTTATAGAGCGCTGTGCACTGCATAAAATTTTCGTTTCCAAAGCTGTTCCAGGTGGCGGGGTCGGGACGCTTCGTGTATCCGACGGCGGTCTCGTCGTCCTCGTCGAGGTCGGAACAGGGAAGCCAGCCCTCGATGAGCGTGCCGCCCATGCTACAGCTTACAAAGCCCACCGGTATCTCTCGTCCGGACTGCTTATAGCGCGCATGGAGCCGCCTTGCGAACGCCGTGCCCACCGCGGAGGCCACTCTCGAAACGCTGTAATCGCCAAGCGCGCCCCATACGCCCTCAAGGCCGTCCACGGGCTCGATGGGCATATTCAGCCCGAGGTCGTCCATCTCGAAGGTCTTGTTCGCCAGCACATTCTGGCAGTATACGCGTACCGGCGCGTCCTTCAGCTCCGCCAGGTATTTGCTGTGACAGGGCATCTCGTCGTTGTTGAACTCCATATTGGACTGTCCCGAGGCAAGCCACAGCTCACCGAAGAGGATATCGTCGAGAACAAGCTCGCCATCCGCATCGCGCAAAACGATGCTGTAGCTTTCCGGCGAGGCGTCAGGGGTTTTCAGCGTTAAGGAGAAGCTGCCTGCCGCATCCGCAGCGGCTGAGGCGCGGTCAAATACGGTTTTGTCTCCGCAGATTATCGACGCCTCCACTTCGCCGGAGGCGTTTCCCCGGAGGGTCAGCGCGCTGCTGTGCTGATACAGCGCCCCTGCGGAAAATATGGCTGGTAGTGTTATCATGTTGCGGTTCCCTTTCGTCGCGCAGATTCCGGCGCAAAAAATACCGGTGCGATAAATTAATTATATCACGCCGCCACAAAAAAACAATAGCGATGGGGGTTACATTAGTAGCTAAAGCAGGACAAAAACTAAGGTCTTATCCATCAGGGGTCGTTGCTGTCGCGGTGCTCCTTGAAGCCGTAGCCGATTATCTCGTCGGCGCTCAGCGCGATAAAGAAGGCGGAGGGATCGATGCGGAACGCAAGGCGCTTGAGATACAGGAACTGATGGCGTCGCACCGCGCAGAGAATGACGTTGTGCTCCTCGCTGGTATAGGCGCCGACCGCCCTGAGGAAGGTGCAGCCGCGCCCCATCTCGCTTATGATGGTGCGTCCTATCTCGTCCTTTTTGTCGGAGATTATGAGCGCCACCTTGCCGTTGTCCGCGCCGTAGAGAATCGCGTCAAGCACGCGGGAGGAGGTGAACATTGCAACCATGCCGTATAGGAAGGTCTCGATGTTCCGATAGGCAATGGCGGACGAGAGCAGCACCATGAAGTCGATGACGAGGATGGCGCGTCCGGTCTGGATGCCCGGAAATATCTTTTGCAGCAGGCGACCGACTATATCGGTGCCGCCGGTCGTGGAGCCGCGCATGAACACCAGCGCCAGCCCGGAGCCGAGGCAGACGCCGCCAAACAGCGCCGCCAGCAGCGGGTTCCCGTCGTAGGATGGCACGATAATGCCGACGATATCGGTTATCAGCGAGAGGATAACGACCGACTTTACCGTCTTGAGAACAAGCTTTTTGCCCCAGATGCCGAGCGCCATTATCAGCAGCGGAATGTTGATTATCAGCGAGGTAAGGCCGATTGGGAACCTGGTGAAGTGGTTGATTATAGTCGCGATGCCGGTGACGCCGCCCGGCGCGATGTTGTTGGCGGCGGTGAAGATGTGGACGCCGGAGGAATAGAGTATTGAGCCGACGATATCGTACAGCACGTCGACGATAATGGTAAGCGCTTTTCTTCCCGGCGTCGGCGCAGCCTCCGGCGGGTGCTCGGTTTTTATATGGTTGTCGAACAGACTCAAGGTAAGACCTCCTAAGATCGATCAGGTCGCCGTTTTATGCGGAGCCTCCCAGACGGCGTCAAACAGCTCGCAGAGCCTGTCAGTCTCGCCGGAGAGATAGAGATACCCAAACAGCGCCTCGACCCCGGTCGCACGGCGGTAGTTGAGAGTTTCGGCGTTTTTGGGAACGTGATTGGAGTTCAGGTTCCTGCCGCGCTTGAGCACGGCGAGCTCATCCTCGAGAAGCAGGCTCTCCAGCCTTTCGTAAGCCTCGGACTGAGCGTGTGCGCACACCTTTTCCACGGATTCCCTGTGCAGCTCGCCGACAGGCGCTTCGATATACGACAGGCGCTCGCGGACGAGCAGCCCATACACCGCATCGCCGACAAAGGCGAGAGTGGCCGTGGCAAGACGCTTTGCGTCGGTTCTGGTTCTTGTGTTAAGCGTAGCCGTCCCTCCTCTCAATGAATAAAATCAAATTCAAGCTCAAATATGCTGACGGTGTCGCCCTCTTGTATCCCCATCTCCTCCAGCTTGTCGATGATGCCGCTCTTGCGCAGCACGCGCTGGAAATATTGCAGCGATTCGTAGTCCTCCATGTTGACAGATCCGACCACCTGCGGCAGCCAGTCCGCCTCAACGATATAGACGCCGTTCTCGACGCGGACGGTGAACGGATTGGAGCCATCCGGCTCGAACAGCGGCTCCGGCTCCGGCTCGTATATCTTTATCGGCGGCAGCTTGGCAAGCTCGCCGGCAATGGCGTTCACAAGCGGCTTTACGCCTTCGTGCGTTGCTGCGGACAGCTCGAAGAAGGGCAGACCCTTTTCAGTGATGAATTTTCTGAATCCGGCGCGCTGCTCGTCCGTTGCGATATCGCACTTGTTAGCGACGACAATCTGCGGGCGCTCCGCCAGCTCCGGATTAAAGGAGCGCAGCTCGCGGCAAATGACCTCGAAGTCCTCCTTCGGATCCCGCGCCTCGCTTCCGGATACGTCCACGATGTGTACTATCAGGCGGCAGCGCTCGACGTGACGCAGAAATTCGTGTCCAAGCCCCACTCCGTCGCCCGCGCCCTCGATAAGCCCGGGGATATCCGCCATGACGAAGGAGCGCTCCTCATCGACGCTGACCACTCCGAGCACCGGCGTCAGCGTGGTGAACGGGTAGCTTGCAATTTTCGGCTTGGCTGCGCTGCACACCGAGATCAGCGTCGATTTGCCGACATTCGGATAGCCGACGAGTCCGACGTCGGCGAGCAGCTTTAGCTCCAACTGAAGCTCCAGCTTTTGTCCGGGCATTCCGGGCTTCGCAAAGCGCGGCACCTGCCGCGTCGAGGTGGCGAAGTGGCAGTTGCCCCAGCCGCCCTTGCCGCCTCTGGCTATCACGACCGGCTCGTCGCCGGAGATGTCCGCGACGACACGCCCCGTCTCCGCCTCGGTGACAAGGGTGCCCTTGGGCACGCGGATGACGAGATCCTCGGCGTTTTTGCCGGAGCAGCGCTTTCCCGCGCCCGGCTCGCCGTCCGGCGCGAAGTAGCGCTTGCGATACTTGAACGTCGCGAGATTGGATATGTTGGTGTCGGCGACGAAAACGACGTTGCCGCCGCGCCCGCCGTCGCCGCCGTCCGGCCCGCCCGCCGCAACGTACTTCTCGCGTCGGAACGAGACTGCTCCAGCGCCGCCGTCGCCCGCCTTTACGGTGATTCTTGCAATATCTTCAAACATTGATACTCCTCCGGGTCTTGCTGTGTCACAAGGCTTTCGGTATAAAGCCTGCGAGATGCTACTGTTGGTATCGCAATTTCGACTTAAAAGCTCAACTAACAACAAATCCCGAGCTTAAAACTCGGGATTTGACATGCTCGATTTTGCGCCCGATTACTGAACGGGATAGATGCTGACCTGCTTGCGGTCGCGGCCAAGTCTCTCGAACTTCACTTTGCCATCGACGAGCGCAAACAAAGTGTCGTCGGAGCCCTTGCCGACGTTCTGTCCCGGATGAATATGGGTTCCGCGCTGGCGAACGAGAATGTTGCCCGCGAGAACGAACTGGCCGTCGGCGCGCTTCACGCCAAGGCGCTTGGACTCGGAATCGCGTCCGTTCTTAGTGGAACCAACGCCCTTTTTATGTGCAAAGAACTGCATATCAAGACGAAGCATTTATTTTACCTCCATAACTGTTATTCGTATCGTTCCCCTATACTGCTCCGAGAGGGTTCTCAGGTGCAGCAGGAGCGCTTCAAGGATTACCTGCGCGGCGTAATCCGCGCCGTCGCCGCTCGTTTTGTCCGGGAGCGTCAGAGATATCCGATTGTCTCCGGCCCTGACGTCCGCGTCTATTGCGGCTATCTCTGTTATCGCGTTTGCGGAGAATTGCACCGCCGACGTAACGGCCGCGCAGACGATATCCTCGCCCTTATCCGCGTAACCGGCATGTCCCGATATCTCAAAGCCGATCAGCTTTTTCTGAGCGCCGCCGCTCTTTTTGAACACAGCGCGTATCACTGTATGCTCCTCCGATATCGGAAATGTGGCTGCTTACGCGATGATCTCGGTGATCTGGATCTTGGTGTAGGGCTGTCTGTGGCCCATCTTGCGCTTGGAGTTCTTCTTTGCGCGATAGGTGAAAACAGTTACCTTCTTGTTTTTGCCGTTCTTCAGAGCCTTCGCCTTGACGGTTGCGCCCGCGACATAGGGAGCTCCGACAACGATGCCGTCGTCCTTTCCGACCGCTACCACACTGTCGATGACGACGTCGGAATCCTCCTCCACTCCGAGCTTCTCGACAAATACGATGTCGCCCTCGGATACCCGGTACTGCTTGCCTCCGGTTTCAATTACTGCGTACATTACAATCCTCTTTTTCTAAAGGTCTCGCTAACCAAGGCGGCGCCCCTGACAGAGCACACTTAAAAAAGCCTTTTATATGCGGCAATGCTTATTCTATCACACCGATATCCGTTTGTCAAGCGTTTTTGCGGACAAACCGGCATTTTTCGATAATTTTTCCCGGCGCGTCGTTTGCCGCAAGCCCGAGCGTGTCCTTACCGGCCCGGCGTGGCGTATTATCCCGGCCACAATGCTTCATGGGGCGGCTGGGGCTGTTTCTGTGCGGCTGTGCAACATTACTCTAACAGAACCTGTTCGCTCTTTCTATCCCTTTAAGGTCTGACACCGTCTCGGGACAATTGCCGCTCCGCAAAAAAGTTTTGGATTTTTCAAAATTGGCTCTTGACATAACTGTGCGAATGTCGTATAATATTTAAGCAGCCAATCTTGGAGATGTCGCCTAGCTTGGTCGAGGGCGCACGATTGGAAATCGTGTAGGGGTCAAAAGCTCCTCGAGAGTTCGAATCTCTCCATCTCCGCCAGCTTCCCGTCGTAATTTTGATGGAATTACGACGGGATTTTTGTTATTGTATTGTTTCTTGCCGAGCGATCTTGCGATCTGTTGATCTCAGGAGCTTTTTAGAATAATATAATGAATGTTAAACAGACCGGAGCTTGGGCAGGTGCGTGCAATGGAGCTTAAATTGATAGAATTAACCCATGAAAACGAGATTTACAAGGCATACGATATTTACAAGCACTGTATGTTTATGCCGACCAAAGAAAAATTTAGCGCGGAAATAAACCGATTTCTTAACGACAGCTCGGTGAAAATTTTTGCCTGCTTCAATCAGGACAGGGCAGAGGGTGTTATTGCTGTTTCCTTTTTGGAGCATAACAAAATCGAGATTATCGGAATTTCTGTTGATGTGTCTGCTCGCAATAAGGGGATAGGCTCTTATATGATAAGCAAGCTTGTGGGCGATTACGGCTTGCTTTCTGTATATGCCGAAACAGATGGCGACGCCATTGGCTTTTATCGAAAAAACGGTTTTAGTATAACGGAGTTCTCCGAGACGTATGACGGAGAAACGGTTATTCGCTATAAATGCGAATTGACGAAATAATCAAAGCCCAATTTGCCGATGAGCTCTATAATATTGCTCAGCCTCGGCAGAGTGCGGCGGTGAAAGACAATGCGCCCCTTTAAATGGCTTCAGGCAGCTTTCTGTCTGCGGAGCCTGTTATTCATGAGCCCGCCGTGATTTTGACAGAATTGCGGAGGGCTTTTCTATGATATCCGTATATTGCGGTATATTCTGTTTTATGATAAAATGAGCTCAATAAATCGGAAGCCGTGAGATCGGAGGGGCGGATATGGAATTATATTATCAGGAAAAAGGAAGCGGAGAGCCGTTTATCTTTTTGCACGGAAACGGTGAAAGCAGCTCCTATTTCAAAAATCAAACGGATTATTTCCAAGGCCAATATCGTGTGATCGCATTGGACACAAGAGGTCACGGGAGATCTCCGAGAGGCGACGCGCCGTTTACCATCGAGCAATTTTCCTGCGATTTATACGATTTTATGAAAGCGCATCGGATTTCAGGCGCGGTGATTTTGGGATTCTCCGACGGAGCGAACATTGCCATGAAGTTTGCCATAAAGCACCCCGATATGGTAAGGGCTTTGATTCTGAACGGCGGGAACCTCAACGCAAAGGGCGTAAAACGAACAACGCAAATTCCGATAGAGATAGGATACAAAATAGCGAGGCGCTTTGCCGCAAAATCGCCGGAGGCCAAAAAGAGAGCGGAAATGCTCGGCCTGATGGTGAACGAGCCGAACATCGAGCCCGGAGAATTGTCACTGATAACGGCGCCTGCGCTGGTTGTTTGCGGAACAAAAGATATGATCAGGGAATCGCATACCAAGGAAATCGCGAAGCATCTTCCCAATGCTAAAATGGTGATCATCAAGGGGGATCACTTTATTGCGAACAGACGTCCGGCGGAATTTAATCGGGCGGTTGACATTTTTCTGAAAACGGTTTGACATCCTCCGGCTTGTCGGTGCGTCGCGGTGCGGGCTGACGCAGAAATGGCGCGGCGGTGAAAATCGTGCGACACATTTGAAATATTCTGTTGGTATCAGGCACGGGAGCCGGCAGCGTACTCCCTGCGCCGCCGGAGAAGGCGCCACAGGCTCAAACGGCCCGCCTCACCGAGAGCAGCTCTGCCTGAGCCAGCGCGCGACATATTCCCGGTATCCCGGCTCGTCCCGCCCGATATCATAAAATCTGGAATAGATCAACGCCATATAGTAGCGAACGTTGCAGCGGTTGCAGCGCCCGGCAGATTCGTATCCGTTCAAAAACAGCTCCAGCTCCTCCGGCGTGTTGAGAAAGCGCTGCCCGGGCCGCAAAATCACCGCCCATGCGATATCGAAATCCCTGTTCCCGACGCCGGACAGCTCAAAATCCAGTATCCCTGAGATGTGTCCGTCCTGCCAGAGAAGATTGGCATAGTGAAAATCTCCGTGGCAAAAGCAGCTCACGGTCGCCTGCGGCTCATGCCGGATCAGATAATCGTACACATAGCCAAGCCCGTTCGCCTCAAGACGCTCACGCTCCGGAATATGGAAAAACCGGCGGTCGCGCACCGCACGGAAATAGCCGCTCGCCGCGTGCAAGCCCGCAAGCGCCCGGCCATATTCGTACATGTATCCGAGCGACTCGCGCCGCTCGTTTCGGCCGAGGAGCGTTGAAAGGCGTTCGCCCGGCCGGGCGAGCGTGACCTCAAAAAGCTCGTGCCGCTCGTCGCAATCGATTATTTCCGGCGCAAGAGCGCAGCTCAGCGTCTCGATAACCGCTATCTCGTTCGCGATATCCGCGCCGCTCTGACGCGCGACCTTGACAAACGCCTCCACCCGCCGTCCGCGCCAGACGCCCTCGACCTGAAAGACGTCGTTGCCCGCGTGCGGATAGCCGAGCACCCGTTCGAGCCTGAAAGCTCTGTAGGGCAGCGCAAACGGATCCGCTGTCTCCCGCCATTTTTTCGGATGTATCATACCGTCGCTCCTTAAAATCAGAATATGTATCCACGTATCCACATATCCGCACATCACGATTATATCATTATACCATGCGCCGTCCCGTTTGGAAAGCAAAACGGCGAACGCCTGTGAAACGTCCGCCGTTACTATAATACGACTGATGCAAAGAGATTTACTTTTGGTTGAAATATGCAAGGGTGTCCTTGAGGGACTGGAGGTTGTCGGTGTTCTCCGGCCAGTATTCGAGTCCGAAATAGCGGTCGTAGCCAGCGTCCTCCGCCGCCTTGATGACGCGCGGATAGTAGGTCTCGCCGCCCGCAGGCTCATGGCGTCCGGGAACGCCGGCGCTGTGGAAGTGGCCGATGAAGTCGATATTGGTGGTGATGGAGTTGATGAGGTTGCCCTCCATGAGCTGCATGTGATAGCAGTCGTACAGCAGCTTGATGTGACTGCTGTTGACGGCTTTCATAATCTCGAAGCCGACATAAGAGGAATCGAGATAGTAGCCCTTGTGGTTATAGAGGGAGTTGAGCGCCTCGATGACAATGGTGACGTTCTCGCGCTCGCAGATATCGGCGACGCGCTTGAGGTTTTCGATGAGCACGTTCTTCTGGCTGTCAACCTTGCACTCGACCTCGCCGGAAAGCCCGATGAAGGTGGTGCAGCCCATGTCGCGTCCGAGCGCAATGGACTTCTCGACGTTCTTCTTTACGATGTCGTAGGGGAAGTTCATGCGCAGCGTCCACGCATCGGCGAGGCAGCAGGCCGCAACGGGGATACCGGCCTGAGCGGCTTTAGCGCCGATCTTTTTGGTGTCGTAGTCGCTGGGATTCCAGAACTCGATGGCATCAAGGCCCGCCTCTTTGGCGAGAGCAATGCGGTCGTAGAAATCGACGTTTTCAAATATAGGCTCTATGCAGAGTGAATATTTCATATTTGCCGTTCCTTTCTCATAGCTGAGCGTCCGGCGAAAACGCGTCCGCCGGGCGCTTTGGGTTTTGAAAGCTTACGCAAGAACTGCGGCCACCTTGTTGATCGCCTTCGCAATCATATCGCAATCCTCGATGGTCATCTGAGCCGGGATGTTGATGTGAACGACACGGCCAAGGTAATCAAGGGTGTTGACGTTCATCATCGGGTCATACTTGACGGGGCCTGCCTTGGTGTGGAACGGGCACTCGTACGGGCACTTGACGTCGGTCGGGGTCTTTTCCTCGATGACGTGCTTCCAGTGAGCGTAGATGTGCCAATCGGGGATGCCTGCGTTGAACACGCCTGCGGCGTCGACTCCCTCGGCCTTGAGCGCCTCTACGAACGGGGCGACCTTTTCCTTGTTGTCAAGATAGAACATCAGCACAATGCCGGTGTCGCCCTCGGGATCGTTGACAGGACGGCACTTAATGCCCGGAGTGTCTTTGATCTGCTCAACGATGCGGTTGAGGTTGCGGCGCATTGCTGCGAGCAGGTAGTCAAGACGTCCGAACTGCGCGAGCATGACCGCGCCGGTGAGCTCGCTCATGCGGAAGTTGGAGCCGCAGAACAGCTCGCCCTCATAGCGCTGCTCGGCGAAGCGGTCAGGTCTCCAGCAGGCCGCGGTGTCATGATAGCTCATGCAGCGGTCGTAGAGACGGGAATTGTTGGTCAGAACCATGCCGCCCTCGCCGGCGGTGATGATCTTGTGGTACTGGAAGGAGAAACATCCGCAATCGCCGAAGGTGCCGAGCGCCTTGCCCTTGTAGGTGCCGCCGCACGCCTGTGCGCAGTCCTCAACGACGACGAGGTTGTACTTCTTCGCGATGTCCATGATAGCGTCCATGTCGCAGGGCACGCCGCGCATGTGGACGACTACGAGTCCCTTGGTGGCGGGGGTGATCTTCTTCTCGATGTCCTTCGGGTCGATGGTAAGCGTCTCGTCAACCTCAGCGATGACAGGGATCGCCTTTGCCGCGACGATGGCCGCGCAGGAGGCGAAGAAGGTATAGCCCGGAACGATGACCTCGTCGCCGGGGCCGATGCCGCACGCAACGAGCGAGGAGATGAGCGCGCCGGTGCAGGAGCTGGTGGCAAGCGCGTACTTCGCTCCCATACGCTCCGCAAATTTCGTCTCAAACGCTTTAACCTTGGACTCGCATCCAGCCGGACCGTAGTAACGGAACAGATACTTGTTGTTAAGTACCTCCATTACCTCCTTCTTCTCGGCGTCGCCGATTTCGAGACCGCCCGGATACATCGGGAAATTCTCGGTTGTTTTGGCCTTGGGGCCGCCATAGATCGCAAGTTTTTCCTGCATGAGCTTTTCCTCCCAATTTGTATATTAGTGAAATTTCGGCCGTTAATTATATTATACACGGTAGCTCCGAAAAGTCAATAGGAAATCCTAAAACGTTTTATATAAAATTGAAAATAAAATATTTAGCAGTTTACATAAACCGTATTTTATGATATAATGACATAAACCAATGGTTTATGTTTTGCCCGTATAACGAAATGAAAGGAGCCGCAGACGTCCTGTTGCCCGTTTAGCCGCGTCTGCGAACGTTGTTTTTATGTCACGTTTAACCATCAAGGATATCGCCAAGCTGGTCGGGGTCTCACCGAGCGCGGTGTCGCTCGCCATAAACGGACGCCCCGGGATCTCCGACGCGACGCGCAGGATGATACTTGACTGCGTGGAGCAGACCGGCTTTGTGCCAAGCCAAAGCTCCCGCTCGCTCGTCATGAAGCGCACGCAGAGCATCGCGCTGCTGTGGGGAACCGGCTGCCAGCCGCTGGAGCATCTGTTTTTCTCCGACATCACCCGCTGTCTGCTGAACTGCTGTATGCAGGCGAACTACAACCTTGTGTTTGTCTCCTGTGATTTTCGCCACTCGCCTCCGGTGCTGCCGGAGATAATCCGCTCGCGCGGGGTGGACGGCGTCGTCTGCTTCGGACTGGTGCCGCCGGGAGTTGCCTACGCCGTGAATCAGGTGGAGCTGCCGCTGCTGATACTGGACAGCCACTCCGTTGTCGAAAACGCCTACTGCGTCTGCGTGGACTATTTCCACGCGGCGCGCATCGCGATAGAGCACCTGATTTCGCTTGGACACACAGATATCGCGTATATCGGCAGCACGCTCGCGCAGCCGGGCTTCAGCCACCAGACCTTTGAGGGCTATCGCAGCACGATGCAGGAGCACGGGCTGGAGGCGCCCTTCTCGTGGATACAGACCTGCGCGAGCGAGCTGGACGACGAGTCCGCCGGGGAGCAGATGCGCCTCATCCTCTCCTCCGGGCGCACGCCGACCGCCGTATTCTGCGCCGCCGACGTCTACGCAATCGGGGCGATACGCGCGATACGCAGGGCGGGGCTCAGCGTCCCCGGGGATATCTCCGTGACCGGCATCGACGATATCGTGTTCAGCCGCTATATCGATCCACCGCTGACCACCGTCAGCATCGACGACATGCGGCTTGCCGAGACAGGCTGCCAGCTTTTGTTCGACGCAATAGAAAAGGGCGAGCACACGGGCGGAGTTGTGGATTACGACAATCTCACGCTCGTTTCGCGCGCGTCGTGCAGGCGGCTGAAGCAGTGACGCATACGCCGGAATACGTCAAAAAGCGGATATCCCCCTTGGAGGACATCCGCTTTTTTGCTCGATTTTGCGCGGTCAGGACTTCTTAGCCTGTCCTGCCATGACTACAAAGTAGCGCACCATGTCCACGACGATCAGCACGTAGGCTATAATGCACATCCATTTGACGACGCCGGTATAGGTGTTAACGGTGATCGAATCGTAGAAGAAGGCGGGCGCGCCGATGAACGGATAGACGAACGGGATAACAAACATCACGAAATAGGTCAGCCGAGAGAGGATGCAGGGGCCTACGCTGTCAAAAATATACAGCAGCACCGTGCTGAACAGCACACCGAACCAATAGATGAGCAGCACGAAAAGATCCTCTCCGATGCCCTCGCCCCACGGGAACACGTCTATGCCGCCGCCGAGCTTCTTCATCAGCACCGCCAGCGCGAACACCTGTACTGCGAGAAATATCCAGAAAAGCGCCTGCGATACGACGTCCATCACGCGCCGTCCCGCAGACAAACGTTTATTTTGAGCCATTTTTTCTCCATGCCTTTCCGCCGTTGTACGGCAAAGCTTGCTACTACTTTATTTTACATCATTTCGCGCGAAAATAAAATACCTATTTTCAACATAATGTGCGAATTTATTGATACAAATAAAAGTATTGCCAAAGCCGTCTTGACTTTGCACAAAATCTATAATAAAATGGGATTACAACAAACGACTTTAACGGGAGGTTTTACCATGGGACTTTTTAAGGTTGGCGTTATGCTCGATTCGTTCAACACCGATCTGCGCACAGCAATGGACAAGGCGGCGGCCATCGGCGCGGAGGGCTTTCAGGTCTATACATCCTACGGCGACATGGCACCGGAAAATCTGACAGCGGAAAAGCGCCGTGAATTTCTGGATATGACCAAGGCTCACGGTCTTACGATCTCCGCGCTGTGCGGCGATCTCGGCGGCCACGGCTTCATGAATGCAGAGGACAACAGGTGGAAGGTCGAAAAGTCCAAGCGCATCCTTGATCTCGCCAAGGAGCTGGAGACAAACATCGTCACCACCCACATCGGCGTCGTGCCCACAGACAAGAGCGCGCCGGAATACGAGATTATGTGGAAGGCATGCAGGGAGCTTGCCGATTATGGCGACAGCATCGGCGCGTATTTCGCGGTCGAGACCGGTCCGGAGAAGGCGGCGGTGCTGCGCGACTTTCTCGACAGCCTCGGCGCCAGGGGCGTCAGAGTAAACTTTGACCCGGCAAACCTCGTCATGTGCGTCGGCGACGACCCTGTCTCCGCCGTGCACGAGCTGTGCGATTACATCGTTCACACCCACGCGAAGGATGGCCGCATGGCGCCCGGACAGGAGCCGCCCTACGTCGAGCTGCCGCTTGGACAGGGCGACGTGCATTTCGACACCTATCTCGCGGCGCTCAGGGATATCGGCTACAACGGCTTCCTCACCATCGAGCGCGAATGCGGCGACGACCCGGCGAAGGACATAGCTATGGCAGCCGACTTCCTGCGCGAGCGCATGGCTGATATGTAAGCCTTCAGACGCCGGCAAGCGTTTCAGCTCAATCAAAAGCAGCGGCTCCTCCGCACGATCGCAATACGGTCATGCGGAGGAGCCTTTTGCTGTGTTCGTTATAATTGACTGAGGCGAACGGCTTGTCAAAGCCGTTTTACCGCGTCACCACCTCAGCTCGCCGTCTCCGCCCATCAGCTTCGTCATCTCCTCGAGGCGCTCCAGCGGGAACGGCGGCGACGAGACCGGCCTCATGGCAAGCGACATCAGCTTCATGGGATTGTCGTCCGCCGCGATGCGGTTGGAGCTCAGATGCCCGCACGCCCTACAGCGGTGGATAATTGCCCACTCGCCGTTTTTCTTTACCCACACGGCGACCGGCTCCATAACGCCACCGCAGTCAGCCGCTCTGTCTCCCGGCTCGTTGTCCAGGTGCAGGCTGGACAGGCAATACGGGCAGTGGTTCCGGTGCTCGCTCCCTGCGCCTGTCGGCACGACGGTCCTCCCGCAGACCTTGCAAACAAAGGCGTCGCTGCACGGATGAGTTTTATAGTAACCCTTTTCAAATGATTTTTTTCTGTTTTCCCGGTTCATGGGAACGTCCTCCTAAAAGTAAAATCATAAACCCTTTGGGAGGCCTGCGGAGTTGTCAGCAAACCTCCCGGTTATGCTACAATCTCCATGGATTTTTCAAGCTGCTTCAAAAAGATATCCTCCTTATTGCGTTTATAATCAAGCCCGACGGTCTGATTATCGGATTTCAGTCAGCCCTGCGTGGCGACGGATAAATTATAGCATAAAATCGAGAGAAAATCCACTGTCCGGAAAAAACGCCCGGAAAATCCGCGGATTTTCCGGGCATAACGTTTGTTTTTGGGCCCCATCCCTGTTGAGTGGTTGATTTTTACGCATAGCATCCCGTTTTTATTGAACCCGCTCGAACACGACGCACGCGCTGCTGAGAGCGGGAAGCACGACGCGCACCGAGCCGCCGTCCGGCTTTGCGGAGCCGTAGATGCAGCGCAGCGCCATGCCCTCCGGTGTATCCAGCGAGACCGACACAGTCTCGCCGGACGGATTGTATACCGTCACAAATTCGCCGTTTTGTGCGGAAAGACGCTGTATAAGCGGCTTCCCCGGCGTGCGGAAGGCTATTCCGGCAAGCTCGAGCAGCCGCTCGAGCAGCGGTTCGTTTTCCGGAAGCTGCGAAAACAGCGTGCCGATGAGGTAGGTCTTGCCCTTCCCAAAGCGGTTTCCAACGCCAAACACGCGTCTGCCGTCTGTTAGGATGCTCTCGCCTGTGGTGAGGGTGTAGCTCTGTGAGCAATAGACGGAGGCTACGGAAAGCCCGGAAAGGTCGCCGCAGCCTGTCAGTTTTGCGGCGTAGCCCCGGTTAGAGGCGCCGAAGAGTGTCTCCTCGCGGCAGCCGAACACCACGTCAAGCCCGCAGCCGGGAACGGTGAGCTGCGCGTTGGACATTTCGTCGTGCGCCGCAAGATACCCCTCGGAGATGAGCACGCCGCCGTTTGCGGCGTATTCGCCGAGGGCGCGTGCGTAAGCCTCCGACATAGAGACGGGCAGCGGCAGAAGCACGGCCGAATAATCGCCGAGCTTGCCCTCGCACGCCTGTTCGGTCCAGACAAAATCTGGATAGACGCCGCGGCTGACAAGCGCGCGGTACAGTCCGGCAGTGGAGCTCCCGGTCAGCTCCTCGACGCCGCGTGCGTAGGTCAGGATGTGGTCGAGGTGGTTGACGGCTATAGCGACGCGGCTGCGCTGCGGCTTGGCGGAAATGAGAATATCGCGGTTTGCAAGCAGAAAGCGGTTGAAGCGGCAGATTTCGGGATACCATTCAAACGGCTCGCCGCGCCGGTCGAGCATCCCGAAGCCGAACGCCTCCTGACAGAAGGTCTCCTCGCGGTAGGCCCACCAGACCAGCCCCTTGACGCCGCGCGCGACGCAGGCGGCGCCCCAGTTGACGATATCGCGCTTTTCGGGCGGCTCGCCGCGCCAGAGCAACGACGCGGGACGTCCCGCCTGAAGCTCGGCGGCCCAGTTGGGCCGATCCCCGGCGGCGCAGCGCGCGGAATCCATGACATACATGATGCTCGTCACGTCGTTCCAGCCGCCGTGCGTTACCGACGGATATATCGACGCGCCAAAGACATCCATCTCCCGGGCTATCACGAGGTCGTCGGCCCAACAGCCTCCGAGACGGCCGCTGACCATGCTGAGCACCGTGTGGCACATCACCGGGCGCTTCTCGGGGTCGAACCGGCGAACAAGCTCGCGCTTCCATGCGGCAATGCGTCCGATTCGCCAGCGGAGAAAGCCGGCATATTCGGTGAAAAGCGGAGTCATTTTTGCGCCGTGAAAGGCATAGGGCGGCATGATGTGCTCCCAGCGGCCATAATTTGTCAACAGCGCCCGGTTGGCGGCGTCGAGCGTTTTGTATTTTGCCCTGAGCCATTCGACAAACGCCGCGGCGGTGTGCTTGCACCAGCAATAGTCCGCCCCGTGGCGCTCGTCGCACATCGCGCCGCTGTGCGCCTCCTGCCAGACGGCCCAGCCCCTGACAGCGCCGTAGCGCGCAAACTCCGTGACAAACGCCTCGGTGAAGCGCTCTGCGGCGTTAATGGCGTTCGGGTTGTCGAAGCAGGGGCCGGGCTTGCCGTCGGCGGGGATGGGATAGGGTATGGTGTGGCGCACAGGCTCTCCGTAGGCGTTGCGCTGGTAGACGTCGTTTTCAAGATAAAGCCACGCGGGCGCATTTTCAAGGCAGAGCGTCAATATCACGCAAAGCCCGCGCGACGAGGCGTATTCCACTATCTCCCGCGTTTTGGAGAAATCGTACTCCTCAGGCCGCGGCTCCTCATAGGCCCAGCTTTGCTGCACACGGACATAGTTGAAGCCGTCGGCGGCAAAGCGGTCGAGGTCACGCTTCAGTTCGTCCGTGTCCGGGCCCGGATAGCGGAAAAATTCCACGCCGCAGACAAGCTCGCTGTCAAAGAAGTTAGGCATGACTCGATAATGTTCTCCTTCGGTTTAATCGTTTGTCATCCCTTGACCGAGCCCAGCATGATGCCCTTGATGAAATATTTTTGCAGGAACGGATAGAGCACGGCTATCGGGAAGGTGGTAAATACCATCGTTGCGACACGGATGGTGACGGGCTTGATGGTGGCGAAGGCGTTCTGCGTCACGCCGGCCTCGGCAAGCTGCTTGTTCATCTCCTGCGCCGCCTCGGCGGAGCGTATCATCTGGGTCATGATGCTCTGGAGGGTGACGAGATTATCGGATTTGGTGTAGATGGCGGTATCGAACCACGCGCCCCATTGCGCCACTCCCTGGAACAGCGCAACCGTCGCGAAGATCGGCACCGAGCCCGGAAGGATTATATCCTTGAAGATGCGCAGAGCTCCCGCGCCGTCGATGCGCGCCGCATCCTCTAACGATTCCGGTATCGAGGCATAATAGGACATGAACAGTATCGCGTCGTAGAAGCTCCACATCGACGGAATGACGTAGACGAGGAAATTGTCGAGCAGCTTCAGGTCGCGCAGAAGCATGTAATATGGGATGAGGCCGCCGCCGAAATACATGGTTATCACGAAAATCACCATATATACCCTGCGTCCCCATATCCAGCGCTTGGAAAGGCCGTAGGCGGCAACGCCGGTGAAGGCGATGTGAAGCAGGGTGCCGATGACCGTTCTGAGCACGGAATTGAGGATGGCGCGCAATGTGCGGCTGCTTGTGAGGATGAACTCATAGTTTTCGACGCTCCATTTGCGCGGCCAGAGATAGATGCCGCCCTTCATCGCGTCAACGCCCTCGTTGAATGAAATGACGATGCAATACCAGAAGGGATAGAGCGTGACGGCGGCGACGATGAACATGAGCAGCACGTTTATAACGTTGAATATCCTGTCCCTTGTATTCTCCGACATCAGAAAAGTCCCTCCCCGTTAAGCCTTTTGACAACGGCGTTTGCTGTGAGCATCAACGTCGCAGAGCAGCAGGAGAGCACGAGACCGATGGCGGTCGAATATGAAAAATCGGCCTTGACAAGTCCGACGTTGTAGACGTAATACGACAACACGTTGCTGCGGGCGTGGTTGAGGCTGTTTTCAAGGAAAAATGCCTGATCGAAGCCGGTGTTGACGATGCCCCCCATCGTGAGTATCAGCATTATCGAGATGATGCCGGAGAGTGCGGGCAGCGTGATATACCGGATGCGCTGCATACGGGTCGCGCCGTCGATCTTCGCCGCCTCGTACAGCGTCTCGTCGATGCCGTTTATTGCGGCAAGATAGACTATCGCGCTCCAGCCAAGCTCCTTCCAGATGCTGGCGGCGATTACCATTGGCCAATAGAGCTCCTCGCGGCCAAGCCAGAATATAGGCTCCTTTATAAGCCCTATGTTCATCATCAGCATGTTGATGACGCCGTCGTTGGTGTTGAGCATCGAGTCGAGTATTATGGCCATGACCGCCCATGAGATGAAGTGCGGCAGATAGCTGACGGTCTGCACGGCCTTTTTAAAGCGAAGATACGTCAGCTCGTTGATTAGCAGCGTGAATATTATGGTTGCAGGGAAGGAGAGGGCGACGCTGAGCGCCGCAAGCCCAAGGGTGTTGACGACTGCGTTGCCCATGTGAAAATCAGTGAACAGCGTCCTGAAATTGTCTAAGCCCACCCACGGACTGCCGAAGATTCCCTTGCGGAAGCTGTAATTCTTGAAGGCGATGATTATTCCGCTCATCGGGATGTAACTGAATATGATCGTGAAAATCAGAGCCATCCATACCATTATCTGGTACGCCAGCTCCTTCCTGATGCGTGTCAGGAACGCTCCTGCGGGCTTTTTTGCGGCTGCGACCTTGTTCATGCGGATCAGTCCTTTCGTGGAAATTCCGTGGCGGATGGGCTTGGGAAATGGCCGTGTACGCGCAGAGAGCGCTCCGCGCGTACTGGCCTTGCATAGCTGTCGAAATGAAGCGGCCGCCTGTTATTTATATATGACTCCGTAATCGATGAGGCCGTTTTCGAGCTCAACGGTCTTGTCATACATCTGAGAGAGATAGTCGCCCTTGCCGGCGGCGTCGAGCCGGGAGAGCAGGCTCTTATAGATGGTCTGCGCTTCGTCCGCGCTGGAGGCGGTGACTATCTTGGAGAGGGTATTGCTCCAGATTTCCTCGAGGGAGTTTTGAAGAACGGCAAGATCGGAGCCCTTAGGGACTGTTACCATGGAGCTCAGGCCGCGAGCGTCGTACTCGGGGCAGTTGTCGAACCAGTAGCTGCGGCTCTCGCGGATCTCCTCGGGCAGCGCGTCGGGATCGAGGCTCTGCCAGTAGGTGGTGAGGACGTCATAGTTGCCGTCAAGCACAAGCCAGAAGTGGGCGTAGTCGTAGATGCCCAGCTTGCCGAGCGCCTCAAAGCCGGTTAAGGAGGCCTCAAGAGCCTCGCCGACCGGCATGGGATAGGGGCGTCCGGCGTCGTCGGTTTTAAGCTCCCAGTCCTTGCCGTACACGCCGTTGTTGACGGTGAGCTGGCCCTCCTCGGTTGCAAGATACTCAAGGAACTTGACGGCTCTGCCGGGATTCGAGCAGTCGGCGGTGATGGAGATCACGGGCAGGTTGGAGCCGCCGTTGAAGCCGATGGTTTTCCTCCAGGTCATATTGCCGTCGGAGGTTATCGGATATACGTTGGAGAGCCTGGCGCCCTCAACGTTCTCGGCGAGCGCGCCGTTTGCGGAGGAATACTGCCACACGTTGTCGTTCATCGCGTAGAACACCTTGCCTGCGCCGAGGGTGGAGATATAGTCGTCGGAGGTGACGAAGCACTCCGGGTTGATATAGCCATCGCGATAAAGCTCGTTGAAAAACATCAGCGTGTCGCGTCCGGCGTCGCTCTCGAACCAGTAGAGGCAGTTGCCGTTCGCCTTGTCATACCACACGGTGCCAAAGTCGCCGCCGCCGAACAAGCCGGACAGCGCCGGAGCTATGCTCAGATAGAGCGGGTAGACGACCTCAGGGTAGTTGTCCCTGTTTTCCATGAAGCGTGCGAGCACGTCCTTGAGCTGGCCGGTGGTGCGCACGGACTTGTAGTTTTCGCCGAGCTCCTCAAGGATATCGGTGCGGGCCATGATATAGCCGTTAAGAGAGCCGTAATCCGTGTAGCTCGGGGTGCACAGCCACGGCAGATACCACATTTTGCCGTCGTCCCATCTGGTGAGATACGGGGTGGCGTCTCCAAGAACCTTCCACATCAGCGGACAGTGCTCGTTGATGAGATCCTCCATGCACATGATATACTCGCCCTCGATCATCTCCTTCATGGAAGCCGCGGTGCCCCACACGCGCGCGATGTAATCGGGGAGCTTTTCGCCGCCGGCGAGCATCAGGTTCAGGCGGGTGCCTTCGTTGTCGGGCGCAAACTCATATTTGAGCGAAACGCCGGTGCGCTCGGTGATGTATCGACGCACCTCTGCATCCTCCCAGCTCCACGGGTCGTTGGTCGGCTCGTTGTAATAGAGGGTGAATTCTATCGGCGTGGTGTCGTACATCCATTCCATGTTGTCGGGGGTTTCCTTTATTATGGTTGGAATGCCGGAGGGAGCCGCCATAGGCCCGTCGTCCGGCTTGCTCGCGTCCTCGGCCCCGGATGCCTCGGCGCTGGATCCGGGCGCATCGGGCTTGCTCTGATTGTTCCCGGTCTGCGTGCAGCCTGCGAACATCGACAGAAGCATCACGAGCGCCAGAAGCAGTGTGATAAGCTTTTTCATGTTGGGTTTGCCTCCTTGTCATGATTGATTATATTTTCCGGGGTGCCGGCGCCGCCCCTTACGGCCCGCCCCGCAAAATCATATTGAATACCCAAAAATTATCTTTTTATCGACAAATCGTCAGAAAAAGAAGAAAAGGCGCACAACCTCTCAACCATCTTCTGGTATTTACAAACGAAAGGAAAATTAATAGCATAATAATAATTTGGCCTATTGCATTTTGTTTCAAAAGATGGTAATATATTTTTGCGATGAGTTGCTGTTGTTTTGGTGATTTTATTGTACATGTTTATTAAAACAGATACAACACCGTCAGTTATCCTATAATACCTTTAAATTATCTTTTGATTTTGGAAAGGCGGAAATTTTACAGTGTATTGGCAAAAGGAGCTGGATTTTGGAGAATCGTTCAACAGTCGCGTGACCGGAGACACCTGTCTGGCGCATTACCATGAGGAGGTGGAGGTGGCGCTGTGCTTCTCCGGAAGCTATACGCTATTCATCGACGGCGTGGAATACGCGATGAACGCAGGAGACGTCTCGATAATTTCGAGCATGCTCGCGCATGAGATCGTGTGCCCGCACCTGCCGGAGCTCAAGCCGCAGATAGTCTACGTCATCGCCGGGCGCGGGCTGCTTGGGGATGATTTCTCGCCGCTTGAGGGCAGCGAATTTACAACCCCGGTGCTGCGAGGAAAAGACCCCGCCGCGGACGGGCTGAGGCGGCTGCTGACCGATATCTACGACGAGCTCACCTCGCGGCGGATGTGCGAAAAATGGATGATACAGGCAAGGACGCTGGAGATATTTGCGCTGCTCATGCGGCAGTTCCCCGCCGGGAGCGATTCCGACCGGCGTATACGCCGCCGTCAGCTCTCGGGGGAATACATGAGCGGCGTGTTCCGGCTCATAAGGCACGAGTACATGCATGAGATAACCGTGGACGATGCGGCGGGTGCGGCGTGCCTCAGCAAGACCTACTTCTGCCGCGCATTCAAGGAGATGACCGGAAAGAGCTTCCACGAATATCTTGTCAACTACCGTATGGTTACCGCGACCAAGCTGCTTGTCAAGAACGAGCTGATGATAAACGAGGTCGCCGCGGCGGTAGGAATGCCGGTCGTCAAGACCTTCAACCGCTGCTTCAAGGCGTACACCGGCATGACCCCGCGCGAATACCGCAAAAAATACGCTGCCTTCTCCGACGATCCCGGCAAATGATTGAAGCATAACGGCGGCAAAGAGGATGATATGATAGACTATACCGACGTCAACTGCACCGGCGGCGTCTGGCCGTTCCACCGGCTCGGCTTCGGCGGGGACGGTCTTTGCGCACAAAAACGCCTGAAGCACAAGGCTTCAGGCGTTTTTGCATATTGTATATTATTCTGTGAAGCCCCTGAGTATCTCCGAGGCGACCCACGCGTTGGTCTGCGGGGTGAAGTGTACCGCGTCGCTGATATAGAGGTTATGCTCGCGGGTATCGGGGTCGTAGAAGGGTGCGCGGCGCGGGTCGAACACCGATATGTTGTCGTTCTCGCGCGCAAGCTTCTCAAACACCGTGTTGATATACTGCATACTGCGCCACGCCTCGCCGGAGGGATCCGTCTCCATCGCACGCTCGTAGAACGGCATATAGTGCAGCACGAGGGGGATTTTTGTCCCAAGCGCCGAATAAAAGCCGGCGAACATCCGAATATATATATCCTCTATCACGCACTCAAGCTGCTCGACGTGGGTGCAGGTGTCCTCCTCGCCGCCGCGCCAGTGCATCAGAAACTCCGGAGTCTTGCCAAGCTCGCGGAAGCTTGCGCCAACCAGCGCAAGGATGTTCAGCGCAAACGGATAAAGAGAGATATCGACGGTGCCGAGCGGCCCTGGCACAAGCCTTGGCGCGCGCTCCGGATACCACATGTACTTTTCTGTCACGCCCTGCGCGCCGATGGCTATATGGATGATGTAGAGGTCAGGCAGCTCGCGGCCTGCGTCTATGGCGTCCTGCCACTGGCGGGCAAGGCAGTTTGCGACGGAATAGGTATCGTCCTGCGTTTCGGCAAGGTTCATCCCGGCGCTCAGATAGCCGCTCCAGTCAAGCCGGTGGTTGTCGTAGGACTGATTGAGCTCGCGGCTGAGTCCGAATACGTTTTTGAGCGGGACGGTTATCCTGTCCTCCTCCGTCATCGGCACGGCGTGCCCGACGGCGTTGGACTGCCCGAACAGCATGAACACTACCGCCCTGTCTTTATTGTTTTTCATCACTGCTCTCCTTTGTTTTATTGTCGGCCTTCAGCGTCTTTTCGCGCCGCTTGATGACAAAATAGCCTATCGTTGACATTATGAGCGCGCTGCCGGCGTCCACGATTATGTCGCCCATAGTGTCGGAGAGCGCCTCGCGTCCGATGAGCTGGGTGCCGTCCTCAAGCATGAATTTTTGCATGTTCACACCGAGTATTCCGTCTACCGCGAACTCAAATATCTCCCACAGCGTGCCTATCGCAACCGAAAAGCAAAACGCAAACACTGCCAGAAACAGCGGACTGAGCCTCATCCTGACGCGCTTGTTGCTGTTGAGCAGATCGGACACGAAGAAGCCGAGCGCGGCGGTCATGAAAGCGCTGAACGAGTGCAGTATCGTGTCCCAGAACGGGATGAGATAGAAAAAGCTGCGCACCTCGCCGAGATATATCGCCGCATACAGGAAGAGGATGAACATTATCTCCATGAAATTAGGGATATCCACCTTGAGGCGGCGCGCTATGAAGGTCGGCAGCAGCATTGAAAGTATGCCCATAGCGCTTTGGAACATCATCAGCGTGTAGTCGCTCCGAACCTTGACGCCCACTTCGTCCGGACCGACAGTGGTCGGAGCCATAATGAACCTCACAACGGTATATACGAGTGAGGCTACCATCGTCGCCATGACAGACCAGAACAATATGCGCTTCACGCGCTCATCCCGGCTTGCAGACTTTATGCTCACGCGCTTTCGCGTGGCCTTTTCTGTCACAGTCGTCTCATCTCCTTGTAGAGAAGCTGCAATCTCGGATATATTCGTCTATATATACGGTTGTAAAGCTCCTCGTATTCTCTGTGCTTTGCCGGATCCGGAGTAAAGACGTCGCGGTAATGAACCATTTTGGCAATGGCCTCGTCAAAGCTTTTGAACTCGCCGATGCCGGTGAACGCGGCTATCGCGCAGCCGAGCCCGGAGGTCTCGTGTGTCTGGACGCGCCGCACCGGTCTGCCGAACATGTCGGCGGTAAGCTGGCATATTATATCGCTGCGGGAGCCGCCGCCGGATACCGCAAGCTGCTTTACGTTTATTCCGGAGCGGCTCTCTATCGTTTTGAGGCCACGCATGAGGTCGAAGTTGACGCCTTCGACTATGGCGCGGTAGACATGCTTGCGTGTGTGATGGTCGGTAAAGCCGATCATCGAGCCGCGCGCCTCCGGCAGCTTCAGCTCCGCGCCCCAATAGGGCTGGAGTATCAGCCCGTCGGCTCCGGGCGGCGTATCGCGCAGCCAGTCGTTGAGGATATCCTCGACGGGTACCCCGGCGCTGCGCGCATTCTCGCGCTCATCGCGCGCAAATTCGTTTATGAACCAGTTGAGCATCCAGTAGCCGCGGTAGACCTGCACCTCGGGATTGTAGAGGTTCGGGACGACGGCGGGGTAGGCTGGCAGAAACTGCTGCGGCTCGACGTAGCGCTGCGTCACAAGCTGTATCGACGCGGCGGTGCCGAAGCTGATGCTCGCCTTGTCGGAGGAGATGCAGCCGGTGCCGAGCGTCTCGCAGCCCTTGTCCGAGCCTGAGGCGATGACCGGCGTGCCCTCCGGGATTAGCGTGCGTCTGGCGGCCCTTGCCGATATCGCGCCCAGCCTGCCGCACGGCTCCACCAGCCTCGGGAGCTTCTCCGGCTCGACTGCGAATATGGGATATTTTATGTTTGTCGTGTCCATCCAGCGGCGGGCCTTGAAGTCGAACGGAATGTGTCCCGCCTGGCTTGCCACCGAGTCCACCGGGTTTTCGGTGAGAAGGTAAGTCATATACGCGGAGAACGGGAGGTACATGTATGTACGCTTCCAGTTCTCCGGCTCGTTTTCTCTGATCCAGTTGGATTTGGTTATCCTGCGCTGCTGTACGACGAAGTCGCTCATGCCGACGAGCTGGAACGCCATCGTCGCGGCGGGCGAAAGCGGCTCGCGACATTCCGCCTCGCGCTGGTCGTGCCACATAATTATAGGGCGCACCGGACGCAGCCTGCGGTCTACGCAGACGTAGGTGTCGCGGATCGCCGTCAGCGATACCACTTTTATCCGGCTCCAATCGTCCGGACGGCGGCTGTGGAGGTTTACGCTCGCGCGGTACAGCGCCTCCTCGAACACTGCCGCGTCCTGCTCGGCATAGCCGAACTTATAGGAGATATACGGCGGATAATATTCCGTCACCATATCGATAATGTTGCCAGACCTGTCGAAAAGCAGCGCGCGCAGGCTCTGTGTTCCGCAGTCAAACGTAAGCGCCAGCGGAGAAGGCATTATGATCACACCCACAATCAGCAATGAATAAATTTATTATACATTCTTTTCCCCCTCCGCGTCAAGGTTATTTGTAGATTGTTTAGATTTAAAGTAATTTTTTGACGCGTGCGGACACAAAAAACGCAGGCCGAAGGCGAGCCGCGACCATGACAAGAGATGTGAGCCGCACGTAGCGCCGGCGTCGCGGGTTGACGCGCCCAATGTTAGGGGGATAATCTCCGGCAGCTAGGACTGCTTTTCGGTTATCGTCATCCTTCCCGGAAATGAGTGTGACGGCCTCCTGCTCGGCAGGAAGAACGAGTCTGCATGTGACGGTATAGTTTCCCGTATTTACGGGAGCCTGTTTCTCACCGTTATAGAGCATGCGATCCACATAGCTCTTTCCGGCTTCAAGCTTGCCGGAAAGCTTTACGCTTGCCGCATGAGGGTTGCCGTCATATTCAAACGTGCAAAGAGCGTTTACAATGAGCCGGAGAAGATCGGCGGAGCCTACGGAATCGATCGGGTTACGTCGTTGTCCTCGACGTTGCTTCCGCCCTGCCGCACCGTCTGCTTTCCCGCCTGTATAGTGCACGTTGATGTCCACGTTCTCCATATTATAACGGCAGGCGGCGAGGCACAGCCCTCGCCGCCAACATTTTTCGCGCTCCCGGCCATTGACAGGGAGAGCTCTATTTTTCCGCGCTCACGCACAGCCCCCGCAGCGGACACCCGTCGCATTTGGGCGAGCGCGCGGTGCAGACGTCGCGACCGAACAGCACCAGCCGGTGACAGAAGTCGTTGGATATTGCCGGATCGAGCAGCGCGCGAAGCTGTACTTCGCACTTGTGCGGATCCTTCGTCGTTGTCAGCCCCAGTCTGCCGCAGATGCGGATGCAGTGGGTGTCGCAGACGACGGCGGGCTTGCCGTAGACGTCGCCGAGTATAAGGTTTGCCGTTTTGCGGCCGATGCCGGGCAGACGCAGCAGCTCGTCAAGCGTGTCCGGGACGCGCCCGCCAAACTCGTCGCGCAGCATTTTGCAGGCGGCGACGATATCGGCGGCCTTGGTGCGGAAAAAGCCGCAGGGATAGATTATGCGCTCGATGTCCTCGACGTTAGCCTGTGCAAAGGCGTCGATGGTCGGATATTTTGCGAACAGCTCCGGCGTCACGGTGTTGACGCGCGCGTCGGTGCACTGCGCCGCAAGCCGCGTAGCTATCATCAGCTCGTGCGCAGCGGAATAGCTCAGCGAGCAGACGGCGTCGGGATAACGCTGCTCCAGCAGCTCGGTTGCCTGTGCGGCGACGGAGGTGAGGTCGCGTTCAAGGACGGCGGCGCTCATATCACGTAATCGCCGTGGTCGAAGACTGTGACGGTGGAGCCGTCGTGACAAATGCCCTCGACATGCATCTCGCGGGAGCCGAACATGAAATCGACGTGTGTCATCGAATCGTTAGCGCCCGCCGCGGCAAGCTGCTCCTCGCTCATTTGGGCGCCGCCCTTGAGGTTCATCGGATAGGCGCGTCCAAGCGCGAGGTGGCAGGAGGCGTTCTCATCGAACAGCGTGTTGTAGAAGAGTATGCCGGTCTTGCGGATAGGGGTGTCGTAGCCGATGAGGGAGACCTCGCCGAGATAGCGGCTGCCCTCGTCGAACTCGATGAGATTTTTCAGTGTCTCCTGCTCCTTCTCCGCGCCGAAATCGACGACTGCGCCATCCTTGAACTCCAACCAGAAGTTTTCGATCAGCTTGCCCTGATAGTTAAGCGGCATCGAGGCGTAGACCCGGCCGTTGACGCCGGTCTTGAGCGGCATACAGAAGTTTTCCTCTGTGGGCATGTTCGGGTTGAAAACGACGCCCCTGGTGGATTTTTCGCACCCGCCCGACCAGACGTGGTTGGGGACAAGCTCGACGGTGAGATCGGTGCCAAGCTCGTTGGTGAAGTGCAGCGCGCGGAAGTTGTAATTGTTGAGCGTCTCGGAGTGACGGGTCATCTCGGCGTTGTGCGCATCCCACTCGGCAATGGGGTCGTTGTCCTCGCTGATGCGGACGCTCATCAGGATGGCGTCCATCAGCGCGTCTACTGCCTCGTCGTCGCTCTTGTCCGGGAACACCTTTTTCGCCCAGCCCAGCGACGGCAGCGCGACGATAGTCCACTGTCCCTCGTTGTTCATCGTGTAGCTCATCAGCGGTTTGAACTTTTTGCCGCCTGCAATCTGCACCGCCTGCATCTTCTGCGGGTCAACGTCTTTGTAAAGCCCCGGAGTGGCGGAGTCGATGTGGATGAAGCAGCAGCCCTTTTCCTGTGCCCACGCGCGCTTGTCGTACATCCACTGCGGAATGTCGCACAGCGTCTCGACGGAGCAGCTCTGATAGGTCATAAGGCCTATCTGCTCGTCGCTCCAGTTGACCACCACCTCGCCTGCGCCTGCGGAGTACGCTTCCTTGACGCACATGCGGACAAACTCGTAGTCGGTAACGGAGGAGTTGATGACCACAAGCTGTCCGGGCTGCACGTTCGCGCCGGTGACGACCGCCAGTCTTGCATATTTTTGCATTACGTTCCTGCTTACCATTTTTATACCATCCTTTACTTAGGCCGCCAGAGCCTGTCAGCAGGACTCCGGAAGCAAATTAAAATAGCTTATCTATGCCGTCCACGATGGCGTCGCAGATCTTTTCGAGCGAGCCGCGAGCTGTTTTAGACCAGAAAGGATACTTTCGGTCAGTGCCGTAGCCCTCAAAGTCGTAGCCTTTGGCGTGCGGCAGATATCCGATGTATTTGTTCGCGCAGTGTGTGATGTAGGTCAGCGCCGCTTTGGAGCGCAGCTTGATATCAAGCTGGCCGTCCGTGAACGGCTCGCCAGCCATGCTGACGACGGCAAGCCCGCCGATGCGGAACACCTGTATGGGATATTGGAAGGTTGGCTCGCGCTTTTTGCAGCAGACGGCGCTATAGGTGGAGGCCGCGAGGAACCAGTTGATCTCGGCGTTGCCGTTTTCGTCGCATTTGTAGCAGCCGCCGGCAAGCTCGCGCTCCACCTCCGCAAGGCGCTCCGCCGGAATGTCGCGATAATTCAGCGGCACGTCGCAGGAGTACCAGTCTACGGTCAGCGGCTCGTCCGCGCCGTCAAACGCCATAGAGAGCACGATGCGCTCGGCCAGTGCCGCCAGCTCGCCGCCCATGCGCTCGGAGTCCATGACGAAATCCGGGGTATAGGGGTCATATGGATTTATGTTGCCGCAGCAGCCGTTGAGAACCATCGGTATCTCGCCGATATTCATGGCCTTTTGCAGCCTCTCGGCCCAGACGCCGCACCAGTCGGGCGAGATCGCGTTATATAGAGAGGGTGTGCAGAAGTCGTTGACGGGGTGGCAGGTGAAGTGCAGCATCGCGCCTGCAAGCTTCATGTCGCCGTCCTTGAAGCAGGCGACGCCCACCTCGTCGTCGGCGGGGCTTTCGAGATAGAGGATGTCCGGGCCGAGAGGATCCTGACGGGAGCTGTTGCGCGGGAACATTTCAGTTGTGCCGTCGCGCAGGATGGCTCTGCGGCAAAAGGCGAGTCCGTGCTTCAAGCCGGACTTTACGTCCATCTTGAGCGGACGGATGCTCGCGAACGCGGCGCGCACTGCCTCGACCGCCTTTTCGCAGGCAAAATCGCAATATTCCGAGTTGGAGCCGGTGATAAATTCCTTTTCGGGCGGGAATTTGATCGGGAAATCGTCGTCCAGCATCAGCCCGCCGACGGACGGAGCCGAGTGCGACTGTATGGCAAATACCATGACGGCGCCGTAGTCCAGACCGAACTCGTCGATGACAGCCTGCTTTATCCGGTCGGCGTATTTTTGGGTGATAATTATGACGTCAAGGCCAAGGATGCACACGGTTTTTCCTGTGGTGGCGTCTCTAAAGACGTTGGCTTTTGCAAAGAGGCGGTGACGAATGAGCTTGGCCGGGCGGTATTCGCCCATCACGGAGCCTGCAAGATGCACTCCCTCCCAAGGGGTTATGTCGGCGGTTCCAAAGCCGGCGAGGACGGTTCCGGCGGTTTTGAGCTTGGGATTCATGTGATTCACTTTCCTTTCGGCGTTATTGTATATTTTATTCTACAATATCCGAGAGAAAAGTCAATACAAAATTGTGCGTGTTATTATCCTAAATCAGTCAATTTGTATGTTTTTGGCCACTCAGACCCTCTTTATCATCACATAGTCGTCCATCACGAATCCGCCGCCGATATCGGTGACCTGTCCGTATTCCCTTGTGAAGCCGAGACGCTCGTATGCGGCGATGGCGTCGGAGTTGTTCTTGTTGACGGTCAGCCATATCTTATAGAGGTCGTACCTATCGCACAGCTTTTTGAGATAGTCAATGACCTGCGAGAATATACCGTGACCGCGCAGCTCCTGCCGGAGGTAAATTTTGCTCAGAAAAAGGCCGCCGTTTTCAATGGTGAAGGAGAAATATCCGACGTCTTCTCCGTCGAGGCGGACAAGGAGGTAGCGGTAGTGCCAGCCCTCGCCGAGAGTTTTCCTTATAGCCCCGGCGGACTGGAAGCTTTCAAGCATGTATTCCACCTGTTTTTCACCGAGCAACGGCGTGTAATATTCCGTCCAGATATCGTGCGCAAGAGCCGCGACCCTGCATATCTCCTCGTCGGAGCTGACCTTTACAAATTCAAGAGCGCCCATTTACAGACTCCTTCCTCGTGTTCGGAATGTTATATATATGAATTGCATTGCGCAAGCTGTATTCGGATTCAAACGACGCATATTACCAAACAGGGCAGAAACCTTTCGATTTCTGCCCTATCCTGATAATTATGGCGCCAAGATCACACAAACCTTGCCGGATTGATGCGCACGCCGGGACCCATGGTCGAGGCGACTACGCAGGACTTGACGTACTGGCCCTTTGCGGCGGCGGGCTTCGCCTTGACGATAGCGTTCATCAGGGTGTCGAAGTTCTCCTGGAGCTTTTCAGCACCGAAGGAGGCCTTGCCTATCGGGCAGTGGATGATGTTGGTTTTGTCGAGGCGATACTCGATCTTACCGGCCTTGGCCTCGGTCACTGCACGGGCGATATCCGGGGTGACGGTGCCGGCCTTGGGGTTCGGCATGAGGCCGCGCGGGCCAAGGATCTTACCGAGACGTCCGACGACGCCCATCATGTCGGGAGTCGCGATAACGACGTCAAAATCGAGCCAGCCCTCCTGCTGGATCTTGTGCATATACTCGTCGCCGCCGACATATTCGGCGCCGGCCTCTTCGGCAAGACGGACGTTGTCGCCCTTGCAGAAAGCGAGAACGCGAACCTTTTTGCCGGTTCCATTCGGGAGAACGACGGCGCCGCGGACCTGCTGATCTGCGTGACGGGAATCGACGCCCAGACGGACGTGGATCTCGATGGTCTCGTCAAACTTTGCCTTTGCGGAGCTTACGCACAGGCCAAGAGCCTCGTTCGCGTCATACAGCTTGGCGCGGTCGATGGTCTTGGTGCTGTCGGTATATTTTTTACCATGTTTCATTACTACATTTCCTCCTATTGAGTGGTACTCGCGCCGGTTTAAGTCGTTTGCGGCGCGTAGCGGATTTTTCCTCCCACCCTAACATAAGCGGACCGTATCGGCCGCTTTCGGCAGACGGTCAGTCGGCGACGACGACGCCCATGCTGCGTGCGGTTCCGGCTATCATGCTCATAGCGGTCTCGACAGACGCTGCGTTGAGGTCCGGCATCTTCTTCTCGGCGATCTCGCGGATCTGATCCTTAGTGATCGTGGCGACCTTGGTTTTGTTGGGGACGCCGGAGCCGCTTTCGATGCCGCAGGCCTTCTTGATGAGAACGGCGGCGGGGGGCGTCTTGGTGATAAAGGAGAAGGAACGGTCGGCGTAAATAGTAATGACCACGGGGATGATCATGCCGACATCTTTCTTTGTGCGCTCGTTGAATTCCTTGGTGAAGCCCATGATGTTGATTCCGTGGGGTCCGAGTGCGGAACCGACGGGGGGTGCCGGCGTGGCCTTGCCGGCGGGGATCTGAAGCTTAACTAAGCCAACCACCTTTTGTGCCATTGCAGTTCTTCCTTTCGTTGCGCGAGGCACGCGTGTTCGGACGGCTCGCGCGAGAAAAATTTACCCTAAAAGAATCGTTATTTCTTTCAGTCCGCTCATCTCTGATAGCGGCGCTTGATTTGTTCGTACAATTGTACACCTGCCGGCCGCGTCAGACGGGCTTGGCCTGATTCAGCTCAAGCTCGACCGGGGTCTCCCTGCCGAACATCGAGACGGTAACGCATACGCAGTTGCCCGGTATATCCACGCTGTCCACGACGCCGATGAAGCCCTCGAGGGGGCCGCCTGTAATCTGGACAGAGTCGCCCTTGGCGTAGGCCACCTCCGTGACGTGCGCTTCCACGCCGAGAGAAGCTATCTCCTCGTCGGTCAGCGGAACCGGCTTGGAGGCGGGCCCGACAAATCCGGTCACGCCTCGCGTGTTGCGCACGATATACCATGACTCGTCCGTCATTATCATCTTGACGAGGACGTAGCCCGGGAATATTTTGCGCTCCACCTCGCGCGTTTTGTCGTCCTTTATTTCGGTGACTGTCTCGGTGGGGATGGACACGTCAAGGATGAGATCCTGTAGCTGCCGGTTTTCGACAGCCTTTTCGATGTTCGTCGCCACCTTGTTCTCATAGCCGGAATAGGTATGCACCAC
>CANNTZ010000020.1 GCA_947522735.1 uncultured Oscillospiraceae bacterium
CGATCATTTCGGGGATTTTGAAGTGCGTGTCGATGTGGACCAACGGGAATGGGACGTGCCCGAAGAACGCCTTGCGGGCCAGCCACAGCAGCACCGTCGAGTCCTTTCCGATCGACCATAGCATACATAAATTTCCGAACGCCGCATACGCCTCGCGCAGGATGTGTACGCTTTTTTGTTCCAGTGCGTCAAGATGATCCATATCTTTTGACCATGCCTTTCTTGTATGAGACTGAGGGTTGGAATCGCCGGTTTGGGTTTGGCCTTGCTGTGTTATTGATATCCGCGTTGAGTCGCCTATCTGTACCACAGCTCGTCCAGATTTTTGTTCAGCAGCGCGGCAAGCTTGTCCTTGTCAGCGCGGTAGTAGTTCTGAAGCAGCGTGCGGGTCTCGGGCGTCATTTTGGTGAAATCGGTGCGCGGCGCGGAGAGCAGCTTTTCCATCCTGAGATCGAGGTCCATCATGCGGCGGCAGCGCTCGTAGCTGTGGAAATGCCCGTGCTTGTGATAGAGCAGCATAACGCGCTTCCATGCCTTGGTCAGCACGACCGACAGCCCGGAGGCGGCGCAGCGGTCGCCCTCGTTGGCACGCTGGGTGTAATCGAGCTCCGGATCCTCCTCGACGCCGAGAAAGTCGAGTATGTCGCGGAAGGTAGCGGCGGGATCCTTTTTCAGCTCCTCAAGGATGACGAACTTCATATGCTCGATAGGGAAATATTCCAACATGCCGCTGATAAATTCGTAGTAGTTGCCCTCAAGCTCGTAGTAGACGCGCGGGTCGTCGCCGAGCGCGAGACGGACGTTTTCAAGATTTCCGTCGTGGGTGAAGCGCCCCTCAATGTATTCGGCAAAGCCCTCGGAGAAGGTTTTGCCGCGCAGAACGTTGTCGGACGGCTTTTTGTATATCCAGCCGTATTCCAGAGCACAGGCGTACCACGAAAACAGCTTGTCCACCGGGTTGCGCATGATGAAGATCAGCTTGATGTCCGGGCCAAAGTCGTCGTGCAGACGTCCGGCTATTTGCGCGGGCGTCTTGCTGCTGACGGCCATGGCGATGGCGGGATTTATCTCGCCGACCAGCTTCTTGTCGGTTGACCTGTCGTAGTAACGCCGCAAATACCAGTCATAGCCCTTGGAGTAGTAGAAGTACGGCTCCTTTATGGCGGGCAGATAGATGTCGCGGTGCTGCGAGAGGATGTGATAGAGCGTCGTGGTGCCGCATTTTGCGAAGCCGACGCAGAGAAAATCGTGTTTCAAATCGATGCCTCCGGATCGTTGAAGCGGTTGGATTTTTAAGACCTCGGTGGTTTGAACCGGCGTAAAAACGCCGTGTGCACAGATACAATAATAGTAACAAAATGATGTGTTATGATTGTTTTTAGAGTGTGTCTGTATTGTGAATATTTCTTGAAGAAGACTGCAAATGATGTGGATTTCCGTTATTTTGTTTTGATTGTCCGGGGTTGCTCGCGGGGTTGTTATGGGGTAGAAAGTATGATATAATAATTATTGAGGTGATAGACGCGGTGAAGAAAAAGGAAATAATAGGGAAGCTTGTACTGCTTGCAGCTACCATAATATGGGGATGCTCGTTTCTAATAATGAAGAACACGGTGAGCGGGCTGCCGCCGCACCTGCTGCTGGGGATACGCTTCACGGGCGGAACGCTGATACTTTCGCTGATATTCATGAGACGGCTGCGTGGGCTTGACTGGGAGCATGTCTGGCAGGGGGGACTTGCCGGCGTGCTGCTGTTCTGCGCCTATTGCACGCAGACGCTTGGGCTGACGACCACGACGCCGGGCAAAAACGCGTTTTTGACGGCGATCTACTGCGTGATAGTGCCGTTTCTGTTTTGGATAGTCAACCGGACGCGTCCGGATAAATATAATATTGCCGCCGCGGTGGTGTGCATTGCCGGCATCGGCTTTGTCTCGCTGGAGCCCGGCTTTGTTATCGGCAGGGGGGACCTGCTCACGCTGGTGGGCGGCTTTTTCTATGCGGCGCACATCGTCGCGGTGGCAAAGATCGGCCGGGACAAGGATCCGATACTGCTCACAATAATGCAGTTTGCGGTTTCGGCGGTGCTCGCGTGGACGGTGTGGGGCATATTCGAGTCGCGCTCGACCGATTATTCGGTGCTGGCGTCGCGAGAGATGCTGTTCAACTTAGCGTATCTCGTGCTTGGAGCGACGTCGATAGGTATGCTTTTGCAAAACATAGGGCAGAAGTATACGAATCCGTCGTCCGCAGCGCTGATACTCAGCCTTGAATCGGTGTTCGGGGTGGTCTCGTCAGTGATATTCTATCACGAGGAGCTGACGGCGAGGCTCATAATAGGCTTTGCGCTGATTTTTGCGGCAATAATCATCTCCGAGACCAAGCTGGATTTTTTGAAGAAGCGCACCCCTCCAGAGCAGCTACAGGCGGACGACAGCCGCTGATGCAGGCTTGGGAGAGCCCGGCGCATGCACGAAGCAGTTTTTCCTGCTTCGTGCAGTTTTTTGCCTGACGGCGAGACATGCCCGATTTACTTCGAATATCCGCCAAAGAGGAGAGCGGAAAGCCGTTCGACAGCTTTTCTTCTCTCCCCTTGCCGTTTGAACGGATAGCATATTTAAGAGCCCGTTGACGGACGCCGGAAAATGCCGTACAATTGAAAATATCATCAGACGTTTAAACGGATCGTCATTTTAAAGCCTGAAAGGTGTAACAATGCCTCCGCCGGGCTTGCGTAATCTTCCGCAGCTTTTTTTGAGCGCGCTTCCTCATTTTTTCGCCGCTCCTCTCGTAAGCTCTCTGTAGATTGGATCAGTTAGAGACGGGCCGTCCGTCTTAGCCTGTCAGGGGCGGCGGCCGGTCTCCTCCGATGAGGATAAAAGGCCGGCAGAAAAAACAAGGCTAAAGACGCCGGAGACAAGGGCCGCATATATGGCGGCACGGAACAAACGGCTGAGAGGACGGGTAATTCTTAATTAACTCTTAAAGTTTGTCAAAGTGTGTTGAAGAAAGAGGAACGGAATGGTAAAATAAGAAGCGGAAGAGTTTTTATTATATTTTAAAAATGATGCAATAAAATTGTGTTGGACGCGCACTTATAGTTTTGGATGGCTTTTTTTGCGCCGCTTTACAGCGCATGGCAAATTGTTTACCGTTTGTTTACATATTACGGCGTGACATAACGCCTCGCTCGGGGCTGTTTATGATATAGCGATTCTTTGCAAGTTTGGTGTGTAAGGAGGCTTGAAGCTTGGAAGAAAAGCCGGTAGTAATAAAAATCCGGAATCTCAGAAAGGTCTATAAGATTGGAACGGAAAAGGTTGTCGCACTCGACAGGATAGACGCCGACATACATAAGGGCGAGATATGCTGCGTGCTCGGCACCTCCGGCTCCGGTAAATCCACGCTGCTGAACATGCTGGCGGGATTGGAGAAGCCGACGCGCGGCAGCGTGACCATCTACGGCGAAAACATAAGCAGGATGAGCGAAAAGGAGCTGGCGGTGTTCCGCCAGAAGCACATCGGCTTCGTGTTTCAGTCATATAACCTGATAGGCTCTATGACAGCGCTGGAGAACGTGACGATGCCGCTGATATTCAGGGGCGTGTCGAAACGCGTCAGGGTTAAAAAGGCGGAAAAGATGCTCAAATACGTTGGACTTGCCAACCGCACGAAGCACAAGCCGGGCGAGATGTCGGGCGGCCAGCAGCAGCGTGTGGGTATCGCGAGGGCGTTTGTGACGAACCCGGAGGTGGTCTTTGCCGACGAGCCGACCGGAAACCTCGACACAAGGACGACCAAAGAGGTTATGGAAATCATGGTAGGCATCTGCCGCAAAAACGGCAGCACGATGGTGCTGGTCACGCACGACCGCGACATCGCGAAATATGCCGACCGGGTGCTCACGATAATCGACGGCAGCATAGTCAGCGACGTGCACAACGAGCATATCGAGGAGCCAAAGCCCGGAGAAGACGGCGCGGAGCAGTCTCCGGAAACGCCTGCGGCGGAGACGGGCGTGGCGCAGTAGATCGGTTATTATATCAATCCAATCAAATAATATCGAGGAGAAGGTAACAATGACAGCGACAAAATCCTGCGTCAGAAGAATCCTGACGCTCTCAATCACGTTCCTCATGGCGCTCAGCATGGTGCTGACGATGATACCGGTCAAGGCGCTCGCGGCGCCGGTTGGCGACGGCGATGTCTGGCTTGACAGCTATCAGGTCAAATACGGCGTGAAAAAGAATGTCACGGTCGAGCTAACGTTCAAGAGGGACAACAAGGACGCCGAGAGCGGAGATATGTTCATCAGTCTGACGACCGATAATTTTTACATTTCCGACACCTATTATGACCCGAGCACCGGTCATATCAGCCAGAGCGGCAGCGGCGAGCATGCGCTGACCTACGTCAAGTTCAGGTTCGAGAAGGACAAGGATACCGCCACCGTTCCCATGCGGCTTGCCGCGTGGAACAGCGTCTCTCTCGGCGGAACGCAGACAATCGGGATGCAGCTGTCGTATACCGGGACGACCGCAACGGGAGAACCAAGCCCCAAGCAGATCAACTTCAACATTTTGGTGAACATGGCCGATGCGCCAAGCGACATCCCCTCTCAGCCGGAGCAATCCAAGCCGGAGAGCATACTGACCCCGCACCTCGTCATCACCGGCTACGACTGGGGCGACGCGGAGCTGAAGGCGGGCAACGAGCTGTATCTAACCGTCTCCTTCCGCAACACCAGCAAGACCAAGACGGTGCAGAACATCATGATATCCATCACGCTGCCGGGCGGCGTCATCCTTGCAAAGGCAAGCAGCAGCTTTTATAAGGAAAAGCTGGGGCCGGGCGAGGTCGGCTCGCAGGTGTTCTGGCTCAAAACCGACAAGAAGCTGGAATCCGGCATAGCCAACTTCAGCGTCTCCTTCAACTATGAATACTATCTCAACGAGGCATATTCCTCCGGCTCCGACAGCGAGAGCTTCGGCCTCATCTTCGAGGGCGCGGGCGAGAGCAACGAGGAATATAAGGATCGCTTCGAAATAACCGACGTCACCCTGCCCGACTACATAACTGTGGGCGAGGAGGGCTATATAACCGTAAAATTCGTCAACAAGGGCAAGGAGCCGCTCAACAACGTCAGCGTCAAGCTTGAGAGCGACGGTATGCAGAACACCGGCGTCAACGACTATTTCGGTATGCTAAACGCCAACGTCAAGAACGAGATGGAGCTGCCGGTGGTTTTCTCCTCAGGAGGCAACTTCAACGGCGTCGCGACCGTGAGCTATGAGCTGCCGGACGGCACCTTCAAGGAGGTCACCCGCGAGTTCTCGGTGTTTGTCGAGGAGGCGTACACTCCCGATTATCCCGATTTTCCAGACAATCCGCCCGAGCCGGACAATCCGCAAAAGCAGGGGCTGCCGTTCTGGGCGATAGTCGCGATAATCGTGGGCGGCGTTGCAGTGGTCGTGGTAGTGATAGTTCTGCTCGCAAAGCGCGCGCGCAGGAAGAAGCTGGTCATCGAGGACGAAGAAGATGAAAATAGTTGACATATTGACGATGTGTCTGCGAAATCTGTGGCGGCGCAAGGTGAGAACGATGCTCACGGTGTTCGGAGTCGTGATCGGCACCTGCTCGATCGTGGTGATGATATCGCTCGGCGTCGGCATCAGCGAGCAGCAGATGTCGTGGATAAACGATATGGGCGACCTGACGATAATCACGGTTTACCGGGACTGGGAGAAGCAGGACGTCAAGATAAACGACGAGATGCTCGAAAACATAAAAAAGATCGATAATGTCACGGCGGCAACCCCGTTCATGTATATCGACACCTACGGCATCTCACTGCAATACAAGGATCGCTACCTCTATCAGGGCTCGATGTACGCGGTCGATTTCAGCGCGCTCGAGCCGCTGGGCTATACGGCGGCGTCCGGCCGGATTCCGGGTGTGGGCGACGACAGAAAAGGGCTTGTTTTCGGCAGCAAGGCGGCGTATCAGTTTTTAGATACGAAGCGCAAGCGCAACAATACGGTGGATTTCAACCCGGACGAGCAGGGGCGGGTCAAGGATCCCTTTGTCAACGCCATGCGCGACAAGATGACCTTCGAGATCAACAACGACAAGCACGAATGGAACAAGCTCGACGGTAAGACCTACGACAACAAGGTGCGCGCGGTGGCGGTGCTCACCGAGGACGAATCCACCAACTACCAGTTCGACAAGAAGTACGGCATATACATCGACATCTCCTACTATAAGGAGCTGCAAAAGGCTTATAACAAGGAGAACGGCGTAAAGACGAGCGAGTATGTCTATGACCAGCTCTACGTTAAGGCGGCTTCGGTCGATACGGTTGAGGAGGTCGAAAAGGCGATCAAGGAGCTTGGCGTGCGCACGAGCAGCATGAACTCGATGCGCGACGAAATCAAGAAGCAGATGATGACCATCCAGCTTGTGCTCGGCGGAATCGGCGGCGTGTCGATGCTTGTCGCGGCGCTGGGCATCACGAACACGATGGTCATGTCGATCTACGAGCGCACGCGCGAGATCGGCGTGATGAAGGTGCTGGGCTGCAAGCTCTACAATATCCGCAGCATATTCCTGTGGGAGGCCGGACTTATAGGGCTTATCGGCGGCATTGTGGGCATCGGGATAAGCTACGGCCTATCGGCGATACTGAACGTGCTGCTTGCAAGCTACGGCGGACTGGGATATGGCAGTACGAACCTGTCTATCATACCGATCTGGCTGGACGGTGTAGGAATGCTGTTCGCAACAGGGGTCGGACTGATTTCCGGATTTTACCCGGCGAACAGAGCAGTGAAGATAAGCGCTCTTGAGGCGATCAAGCACGAATGATACGACCGGCGGTTAAGGCTTAAGGGCAAGAAAACGGCGGAGGATTTTTGATGATCCTCCGCCGTGCTTTTTTATGAGGCTTGCCGTCAGGCGTTTTCCGGCTATACTACAAGCGTCTTATTGAGCGCGGAGAACTCAACCCTCCCGCCGTTTGTCCCCGGAGCGACTGCGCTACGGTCAGGGGATTTTTGGAAATAAAACGGCGCTTTACGCGCGGCTATGCCTACGGCGTCACCACGCGGCCCTCTGCGTCCGAGCGGCAAGCCGCCTCCAAAACCCGCTGCACCTGCACCGCCTCGCAGCCCGGAACCTCCACCGGCATGCCGGTCAGTATCGACCGCGAAAAGCTCTCGAGCTCCCTCGCGTACATGTCTCCAAGATCGATCTCAAGCTCCTCGCCGCGTGAGTTTTTCTTGTCCCGCTGCGCGTCGTAGCCCTGCTGCCTTCCCAAAACAGCGCATCCACGCTTACGCCGTCAACCCGACCGAGCACCGTGTCGCCGATGATGCGCCCCTCGTCGCCGAAAAATTCAAGCCGCCACCTTGCCGCGTCGTCCGGGATGTTAAAGCTCGACTGCACCTCGCATGGGCAGCCGTTCTCCATCCGCAGCGGAGTTCTCGACCGCGCCCGAGCAGCTTTGCCGTCGCGACGTAGCCGCGCTGATCGTTGACGCTCAGCAATACCGACCTACGCCCACGCGCCGCCGGCTGCACCGCCTCCTTTTCGACTGTCCGTTTCTTTTGCAGCGGGTCGTCCGCCAGCTTCGAAACTGCGCCAGCTCGACACGGCTGACCTGTAGGTGGCCGTATAGCATAATTAAAGGTGAGCTGCGTGTTGCTGTAGCGTATCTCCAGTTGGGAGGTGCTGTGTCCTATCGGGTGTGAATTTCTTGCCCGTATCATATATCGTAATATTTCACCGATAAAATTATTTTGGCCACATGCGTTCGGGGAGCTTTGATTTAATTATACACCATTGAACAGAAGCGGGCGCCGCGCAAGGATAGATAGCGCCTGCCACGGGCTCGACATGTGTGACCGGCGCTCTACGCGCGCCCCTGCGGCCTGCCCACCGGAGCTGCACGGCCTGTTCGACTGTCTCACGCCCTGGACATGGGAATACAGGCAGATATAAGACCTTACGGAAAATTTTGCGCTGCCGGAGCAAGGATTTCCGCAGAACCGCAGATATATCGGTGTCTATAGCCTCGATTACCCATCAGGCATGGGCAATACCGGACGACTATATGGAGCCGCAAGGCGGCTTTGTGCTCGAAATGCTGCGCCCAAAGCGCGCGAAGGGCGGTATCCCTCTCACCGGCTGCGTCATGTGCGTCGGGCTTTCCGGCGAATACCGGCTGTACGTTGGATCGGCCGCGTCAAAAATGAGCCGCTTGACTGACGCCGCCCAAAAACGCCGGACGCGAAAAGCTCGAGCGTTCATCCGCCCTGTGGCCGGAGATGAGCGTTCGAGCTTTCTTTTGACTAAACGGCTTTGCACAGGCCGGGCGATAAAAACGCCGCCGCGCCTGAATGAACGGTTTTCCATGGGTAAGGGTGTCTTTGGGAGGACAAAAACGGAAGCAGAGGGGGAAAAACGTCGGTCTGGGAGCGTTGCTCCCATCGCTGTGTGTCAGGCGCGGACGCTGCCGTCGCAGCAAAACTCGTGGGGAGCGGGCGCGTCGTGGTATTCGGGCGCACCGGAGGAGAAGCCCTTGTCCGTCACGTCGAGCGGATTGGACCAGCCGATGCGGCCCTCGGCGTCGAGCAGCTCAAAGCGGACGAAGCGTTCGCCGGGATTTATGGCGTATTCGATGTGCGTCATGCCCTTGCCCTCGCAGCGGCGGTTCGGAACCCACTCCCGGTTGGACTGAAAAACGGCGGCGTTGACCGGAGAGCAGTCGATGACAAGGCGGTCGCGCCAGATTTCGCAGGTATAGACGGGGCCTTGGGTCGCGTAGTAATCTCCGCGCTTTATCGCGGCGGTGATGGCGGCGGGGGAGCGTTCGGCGGCGCGAACCATGACGAAGCCGCGGCACTCCTCACCGGCATACCAGTGAGAATCGTCGGCGGCGACGCAGGGCAGCAGCTTGCCGTCGAGGGCGAGCAGGTCAATGATCCACTCGGAGTAGGCGCGGGAGTTGACGGGCTGATCCGAGACCGAGTTGAAGATTTCGATCCCGGAAAGTCCCGCTATCGGGAGCAGCATACTCGCGCGGTTGACCGACCACGCCGGGTGCGCGTAGATAGCAGCGCCGCCCGCGGCGTTGATGGCATCCACTATCTGCTGCGGGGTGTAGTCGCCGGCCCTTTCGCTTTCAAGCTGCGGTGCTGACTCGAACCCGACCGCGACTATGTGGCACACGCCGGTGCGCGTGTTGACGCCGCTCAGGTTGTATTCAATTCCGGAGAGGATAGTCATGCCGTCAAATTCTCCGGAGGGAGAGAGCTTCCAGTGCTCCGTCAGCGCCAGAAAGTCGTAGCCGTGATCCTTATACAGGCGCTTGGTGGCATCGGGAGTGAGCTTGCCGTCGGAATTTGTGGTATGGGTGTGGGTGTTTCCCTTGAACCATTTTCTTCCGTATTTGTCAATTATCATATATAAAGCCTTCTTTCGTGACGGGAGGACGGCAAAAAATGTCCCCGCCCTGCTATTATAGCAAAGCGGGGGTAAAAATACAATAGGTTTTTTGGGAAGCCCTACAGCTTTTCGATAAGCTCAAGGTTCTGGGTGATGACAGCCTCATCGGCGTCGGGTGCGAGGATGTAGGTGTTGATGAGCTTGCGCGCCGCGATTTCATAGCCGCCGCGGCAGATTTGGTCGCGTGAGGGGAAATAGGCATGCGCGCCGTTTGCGTTGGTAAGGCTCAGGGTGTACTGATAAGGGCTGTACTCGCGCAGGCGCAGCGCGATTTCGACAAATATCTCATGCCGGAACGGCACAAACACGACGGGGCCGACGCGCAGGACGGTCTGGTCATAGCAGGAGTGCGTTTTCAGCGGCTCCCCGCTCGAATATTCGGCGAGCTGCGCGGAATAGTTTAAGTATTCCGCCTTCGGCATACCGCAGAGCGAATCGGGGTCGGGATAGTTTTTGAGCGCCTCGCGAAGCTCGTTTGCGGGCGGCAGCGGCTCGTTTGGCAGCCGTATCTCGCCGGTGACGACTCCGAGGTCCAGCTCGGCATAATCCTTTATGGAGCGCCACGCGCGCACCGCGTCAAGCGCCGCCTTTGCGCCAAGCTGCATCGCAAGGCTGTAATTGCCGGTGGTGCCGCCGTTGGAGAGACGCGGGCCGGTGTCGCCGATGGCGCCGTTTAAAAAGGCGGTGACGGCGCCGGTCAGCCCGGTCAGCGCGTCGATCATCGGGCCGGGCCAGTCCCGGGTGACCTCAGGGCTGTATCCTGCGCCGGTGCCGTGCGCGGAATAGTGGATGATATTGGCGACGGTTTTGCCGTCGTCGCCGCGGAAACTGACGACGGTCATGTTGGGATCGTAGGGCGCCCACGGGTTCTGTCCGAGCGTGACGGAGCCGTCGCGGTTGAGCTGGCGGCGGTTGATGCCGACGTCGCTCTGCACCACTCCGACGCCGGTTCTGACCGGAACAAGCGCGTCCATCGCCTGCCTTGACGCAGAGAGAACGGCGGGCTGGAGAATGCCGTCAAAATATTCGACATCGATCTCCGACCAGCCGGATATCGCGGCGGTGCAGGGCGCGGAATGGGTGTGCGTGGTGCAGATGATGATATTCTCATAGGGGACGCCGGTCTCGGCGGAGATGAGCGCGCGCAGGGAATCGTATCTGGCGTTTTCGAGCACGCCGACGTGAATGGTGATGAGCATCGCAGTGGTTTCCGCATATTGAAGGGCTATCGCGTCGGCGGTGAGGTCGTCGCCGATGCTTTCGGCGGGACGTGTGGGAGCATAGCCCATGAGATGAGAGCCGAGATGCGGAGTTACAACGGCGCTTCCGGCGCCTACAAAAAGTCGTTCGGACATTAGGGTGTACTCCTTTCAAATGTTTTTGGGAGATGTTGCCTGTTTAATTATATATTATTTATTGATAAAAGTTCAAGGGTAAATACAGCGAAAGTGCATGCTTATTTTTGTTAAAAACGACGGCAGTCCGGAGCTTTTCCGGGCTGCCGCCGTTTAAAGGCTGGTGGCGATAAGTTTATTTTTTAGGCGTATAAATAGTTGTATTGACAGAGGGGATCACCGGGCAGCCGTTGAGCTTGAGGTAATACGAGGAACGGTAGCCCTTTGGAAAGAGGGAAAGCTCCTCCTCGCGGACAAGCTCGTCGAACACCACAGGGCCGCGCCCGTCGTGTTCAAAGACGACAAGCGAGAGCACCGGAAGCTCGATATCGCCGCAGCGCTCGAGATGCAGCGCAAGCCAATCGAAGGGCAGGAGGTTTTCGCGGGAACGCAGCAGCAACAGACCGGGCTCCGTCGTGACGTCGCAGCCGTCAGACAATTGCTTGAACTGCGTCTTGAGGGTGATGCTGTCCCGTGAAATGTGGAGAATTGCCTCGTATTCGCCATATGGCATAAGCGATCTCCAAGGCGAGCCGGAAGCAAGAATGCTTTCCAGCTCTTGAGTGGTCGAAGTTTTTTTCGCGCGCGCACGTCCGCACTCGGTGCAGAAATTGCCGGTGTTGGCGTTTCCGCAGTCGCAGCGCCATTCGCCGTCTCCGGCGTTTGATTCCGCGGCGGGGCAAGGCCGTCCGCATTCAGGACAGAATTTGCCGGAGCAAAGCTCGCCGCAGTCGCAGCGCCACTCTCCGACGGGAATATCGCGTTCCATGGGATTCCTCCGTTCAGCGTCGATCATTAGGGGTGCGCCATCGCAAAAGAATCCCCCTGTGCGACGAAAGGACTTATGTCGAAGCCGTCAAGGTATGAGAGCAGCAGCAGAGTGCCGGAGGCTTCCTCAACAAAATCGACGTAATAGCGGCAGGATATCGTTTCGTTTTCGCCCTCGAGGATGGTGTTTTGCAGCGTCAGATCAAGCTGGAGTATGAGGTTCTGCGTGTCGAAGAGGTAATTGCCGGTATAGGTGCTGGCGATATCGCTCTCGTACCAGCCGTAGTAATAACCGGCGGTGCCGTCGGAGTTGAGAGAGAGATGATAGACGCCAAGGCCATCGCTTCCGTCAAGCGGCACCACGGTCTCCCATTCGCCGAGGAGGATTTGGGAGGGGACGTAATCCCGCTGCGCCGCGTTGACGAAGTAATAATCGGAAATGCGCCATTTGGTGAGCGCGCCCGCCTCGGTGTTGGGGACAAGCTCGATTACGTAGAGCAGGGTGGGAGAGGAGGCGTCGTCATAGGAGGTCTCGCGCTCCCAGCACCTCACCATGAGGACGGCGCTGCCGTCGCTGCGCTCAAGGAAATCGTAGCACTCGTAGTAGGTCATCACGACCGGGCCGTATTCTGCGAAGCTGTATTCGTCCTTTTCGGCGTCATATTTGATCAAATCTCCGTCTTCAACGGGGGTGATGTCCTGATTGACGCTCGCCCACATCGAGCGCACGAGAAGATTGACTGTTTTGCCGCTGATCACATAGTAATGGCCGTTGGAGGAGTAGAGACTGTCGAGCTTTTCATTGCCCGGGTTAAACTGGATAAGGGTGTTGACGCAGCCGAGCATATCCAGCTCGACGGGGTGATTGTAGGCGTCGACATTGTATCTTAAGGATTCGAGCACGGCGTTTATGACCGGACGGTCGTCGGCAAGCTCTTTGGGCCAACTGTTCTCGTCCGGCGTGCCGTAGGTGGTGGGTAGCGGCGCGACGGTTATGTCAAGAATCCCCTTGGGCAGCTCGTTCATGATCTCGCCTTCCCCCTTGAGGCTGCGGGTGGGTGAGAAGGAGATGCTCTCGTCGCCACGAGTCACGGTGACGCGGACGTTTGAAATGATATCGCTGATGTTGGCGTAGAGCAGTATCGGGCCGTCGGAGCCGGCGCCGGAATAGAGCTGACCGGAGGCGGTCTGCGCGTCGAGCTCGAGCGATTCGATGAGAATCTGACAGTCGTAATAGCGGGGAACTATGTAATAGTATTCGCTGCCCTCGCCATGGACGTTGTTAATGGGAGCGTTCGCAAATTTATAGCGGACGCTATAGAGCTGTGTGTTGATGCTTAGCTCGTCGGAAAAGTAGGAATAACCGGCGACGAAGCCGACCGCAGCAAGGTCGCCGTCGCGCCATGCGATGTCGTTGTAGAGCCCGTCCTTGCCGCCGGAGGCTTCGCCATGGGAGGGCTCGGACGCAGAATCCGGTTCGGAGCCCTGGGAGGCGTTTGAAAGGTGGCTGCGCAGATTACCGGCAATGTCGTCGCCGAAGAGATTGCAGCCTGTCAGGCAGAGCGCCAGCGCCGTGACGGCACAGACGAGGCTGATGAGTGTTTTGAGCTTTTTCATTGCTATTACCGTCTCCAATGGAGCCTTTCATGTCATAAAATTTGAAGTGCTATATACATATCGTATAAACACGGCTATATTATACTGCTCTCAGCTCCATTTGTCCATGGAAGCAGGGAGCCTTATGCCGACGAGCAGCGACTGCTCCCACAAAAACCATTCGCCGGTGCTGCCCTTCTGGCGCACGGTGACGGGGCGGGGAGAATCGGCTCCGGCGGAGGAGATGAAGAATTTGATAAACCCTTTCTCGTCGCGGGAATAGGAGTTCTCGCTCAGGCGCACGGTGTACGGCTCGTCCGGAGTATAGTCGTTCTCGACGCTCGCGCCGTCAAAATAGGAATAGGGCAGATAGAGCTTGTCGATCATGCGGTCCTTGAGGAAGCTGCGGTCGTAGTCCGAGAGTGTCTCGGGGCCTTTGAGGTAATCGACCATATCGAGTGCGGCGGCGGGGTCGTCGCCGTAGCTGCACATGACGGCAAGGAACATCGCCGCGGCATACTGCGGATGCTGGAAATATTCGGCGTCGCTCGCCTCAAGCTCCGCAACGCTCACCGGCAGGCGGCTGAAGGTCACCGATACCGAGCCGTCGGAGCCCTCGGCAAAGGTCACCTCAATTGGATCCGCAGAGACGGCTTTGCTGCTCTCTTCGCCGGGTTGACTGCTTTCGCCGCTTTCCTCCACGGAGCTGCTGCTCTCTTTATCGTTTTTGCTGCCGTTCTCTTTGGTTTTGCCGCTGTCCTTGGAGCCGGCGTCCTCCTTTGAGACCTCGACGGCGCTGCTATCGGAGCCGGTGTCGCCGCCGGACGTGTCCGAGGCGGGAGGGCTGTTTCCGTCAGCTCCGGCGCAGGCGCAGAGAACGAGCGCGAGCGCAAGCAACAGGGCGATGATGGTGGGGTGTCTGATAGTCATATCGTAGCTCCTTTTTGATCCTGATGTCGGAAAAGGCCGGGAATGATCGGCAAACGTCAATATTCCCGGCCTTGACCGTCAGCTCTTTAAGTTTTTATTCTCAGCCGCCGATAGCGTTGAGATAGTCGTTGTAGCCCGGCGGGAGAGTGTCGGTTGAGCTGTCCCAAAGCTCGCCGTATTTGCGCAGACAGATCTCGGCGGTAAAGCCGGCGTTCTCGCCGTCGGGATCGGTGTAATCGTAGTAGAAGATCAGCTTGCCGTTGTAAAGGCCGGTGCTGAAGTTGAAGGATTCGTCGGCGGTGAGATAGCGGTTCATGAACCACGCGTCCTCGTCTCCGATATCGGCGGAGATATACTCATCGTAGATATCGAGGAAGAAAGAGAGGATCGCGCCGTCCACGTCGTCCATGTACAGCTCGAAAAAGGGACGTTCGGAGTCGGAATAGGTGGAGATAATGCCGGTCACGTCGTATATCTCGTCGCTGTTGTCGGTGTAGCCCCATGAGTTTGTGAGCTTGATGTAGCCGTACCAGTCGCCAAAAAGGAATCCGGCGCTGGAGCTGGAGCTTTGGGTGTGGGTGGCGTTTGCTATAGCCTCCGCGAAGTTGGGAGTGGTCGGCTGGATATAGTAGACCTCCGCAATCTCCGGCTCTCCCTCCTTGACAAGGGTGATATCGACGCCCAAATCCATGACGTTGGTCAGGCGGATGCGGTTGTTTTCAAGCGCGCCGGAGCAGGTGAGTCCGCCGCCCTTTATGGTGATCTCGTTGCCCTCAAGAGACCACTTGCCGTTTGCCTTGAGCTTTCCGGCGACTATCTTGCAGCGGCCACCGCCCTTGAGCTCGATGCTGAAGCCGTCGGGGAAGTAGTTCTTGACGTCGGTGCTCACGCCGAGCACCTCGGCTGCGTAGGCGTTATAAACCCCGGCGTTGGGATCCTTCGAGTCTATCAGCGAGCAACCGGAGAGCAGCGCCGCCGTGAGCAGCACCGCAAGAAGCAGGGAAATTATCCTGTTGGATGTTTTCATCGTGTTCGATTCTCCTTTCTTCCTTGACGGCGGGTCAGCCTGCGTAGTAATAGTCGAAATTCAACTGCGCCATGGAATATGGGGCGTCGTAGCCGTTTTCGATATTCGCAAGGTAATCGTTGTAGCCGTTGGGCACGGGGAGCGTCTGTGTTCCGGCGATATCGTCCCATTTTTCGCCGTAGGGCTTCATATAGACGACAAATTCAATGGCGTCGCCGGAGAGATCGGTGTAGGTGCCGGAGAGCAGCGCGTAGTTGTCGCCGAACGACTGGGAGAGGATGGCGTGCGCGCTGTCGCTGTCGCCGAGCGAACCGTTAAACAGCGAGCCGTCCTTGATTGAGAAGGAGTATTCGTCGGCGGAGCCGGTTGCGGAGAGATACGGCAGCTCCGAGCCCTCGATATAGGAGGCGAACACGGCCTCGCCGTAGTTATCGACATAGATGAGGGTGTAGGCGTCGTATAGAGAGTTTATGTAGTCCGCATACTTGCCGGTGCCGGAGCTTACGCACAGCACGCCGTACCACACGCCGTTCCATCGCTGTGCGGCGGCGGAGGTCCAACTGTCGGAGTTGGTGTCGATGTTTTTATAGGCGGTGTAGCTGACTGCCGGGGGCTCGGCGTCGGAGCGCTGGAACACCATGACGGTGTAGTCCACCGTTAGGGTGATCTCGTCGCCGTCGCGGGTATAGGAAATCTTTTCGCCGCTCGCGTCGATGAGGTATCCGTCCTCCCATGTGAGCGGCTCTACGCTGTCAAAGCAAAAGGTTCCGGTGCCGTCCTCGTTCAGGAGGATGTATATCGAGGTCGGATCCATGCCCGCCGCTCTAAAGTCATCGGCGGTGTAGGTGGTTTCGCCCTCTGTCATCGACTTCATGGTGTAGTAGCCGGCGTCGCCGCCCTTCTTTCCGCCGATGAACCTCGGCAGCAACAGAACCGCCGCCGTGACGATACCGCCGACGAGCGCCAGCGCCACAATGACGATTACTATGATGAGCGCGACGGGAGTCTTTTTCTTTGCCGCGGGGACAGGTTGAACCGGTCTTACGGGCTGCACGGGCTGCACGGGCTGCGCCGGCTGCACGGGCTGAACCGGTCTTACGGGCTGAGCGGGCTGAGCGGGTTGAGCGGGCTGAGCGGGCTGAGCGGGCTGAGCGGGTTGTGCGGAAGCCGCGGGTCTCGCATATTGCGCGGGCTGTTGTGCGGGAGCGGGCTCAGGCTGATCGACCTTTGTGCCGCAATTGTCGCAAAAGAGCGTTCCCGGCTCGAGCTTGTTGCCGCAGTTGCTGCAAAATGCCATTATAAAATCCTCCTCAGATAAGATGTGGGAATTACGGTTACTATATGAATTATTTTAGCACGGAAATGTGAATAAACAATTAAATATGGCTGCGGTCATGAAAAATTTATTTGCAAAACGACGGACGGCAAACCGCCATTTACATTATAGCACGAAAGCCATATATATACATCTGCCAAAAGACATATCCGACGGCGCTTCAACGAGTGAACGAAAGAAGCAGATAGCACATAAAATCGAAAAAGAATTTGCTGTAGGGTATTTGCAAAGCGGAGGTTTTGTGATACAATGTAATGTATCGATGAAGAAAACGCTTTTTGATTTTGATAACGGAGGCGACGATATGGCGAATCATTACAAGCTGACCTGCGACAAGACCGAGATAAACGCGGTTTATTCCGACAAAAAGGGGAATTTCTCAAGAATATCGCTCACATATGACAAGGTTGTCAGCATCAGCTTCGACAGATGCGAGGAGCGCAGGCTCTTCAAGAGTGTCCCGTCCGAAAAGATTACGCTGCGCGTGCGCGGGATGCTTGAGCCGATAGAGTATTACAAGCTGAAGGAGGGCGCGAATTTTGAGTCCTACAAGCGCGATTTCGAGAGATTTGCGCACGACAACCGCATAACCTTCTATAACAATCTCGACAAGGAGTAATATAAAGGAGTAATATATATGAATTACACGTTCTCCGACAGAGTGTCCAAGCTACAGCCGTCGGCGATAAGGGAAATACTGAAGGTCACGCAGGATCCGTCTGTAATCTCCTTTGCGGCTGGCAATCCTGCGCCCGAGGCGTTCCCGGTCGACATGGTGCGCGAGATTGTGAACGACATCATGCGCGACGAGCCGATCACGGCGCTACAGTATTCCATAACCGAGGGCTATACTCCGCTGAGGAGGCGTCTGGTCGAGCTGCTCGGACGCCGCTATAGCATAAACTGCACGCTGGACGAGGTCATAATCACCTCCGGCGGCCAGCAGACCAGCGAGCTTGCCTGCAAAGCCCTTGTCAACGAGGGAGACACCGTGATCTGCGAGGCGCCGAGCTTCATCGGCGTCATCAACGCCTTCAAGTCCTACAACGTCAATCTTGTCGGCGTCGAGCTGGAGGAGGACGGCATAAACCTCGAAAAGCTGGAGCAGGCGATGAGGGAGAACAAAAACGTCCGGCTGCTCTATGTCATCCCCAATTTTCAGAACCCGATGGGAATCACAACCAGTCCGGAAAAGCGCCGCGGTATCTACGAGCTTGCAAGGCGCTACGGCGTGATGATCCTTGAGGACAATCCCTACGGGGATCTACGCTTCGAGGGCGAGAGCGTGCCATCGATAAAGTCGATGGATGATGAGGGCATCGTTATCTACGCCGGAAGCTTTTCCAAGGTGCTCGCGCCGGGAATCCGTGTGGGCTACTCGGTTGCGCCGGAGCCTGTGATCCAGAAGATGACCGTCTGCAAGCAGGTGAGCGACGTACACACCGCCATCCTTTCGCAGATGATCTGCGACGAGTTTCTGAAGAGGGTCGATTTCGACGCGCATCTTGAGCGTCTCGCCGGTATCTATCGCCACAAGTGCGGGCTGATGCTCTCGGAGCTTGACAAAAAGGTCGCTTCCGGCTTTAAATACACCCGTCCGCAGGGCGGTCTGTTCATCTGGATGACGCTGCCGGAGGGCGTGGACATGATGGACTTCTGCCGCAAATGCGCTGCGGAGAAGGTCGCCGTTGTGCCCGGCTCCGCCTTCATGGTCAGCGACGACGTTAAGACGCGTTCGGTTCGCCTCAACTTCTCGACCCCGACCGACGGGCAGATAGTAAAGGGCGTCGATATTATCGGGCGCATATCACGGCAGTATTGAATTGGGCGGAAGCCGAAAGGAGCAACAACAATGGAAAACATCGAGACCGCAAGGCCGGAGCGACGGAAGATAAGCCTTTCCGGTATTCAGCCCACCGGCGTCATGACGCTGGGCAACTACATTGGCGCGGTGCGCAACTGGGTGCAGTTCCAGCGCGATTACGACTGTATATACATGATAGCAAACCTGCACGCGCTCACTGTCCGGCAGGATCCGGCTGCGCTGCGCAAGAGCACCATTGCCGCCTACGCGCTGATGCTCGCCTGCGGCGTTGACAATGAGAAGAGCATTGCCTTCGTGCAGAGCCAGGTGCCGTATCACACCGAGCTCACGTGGATACTCGACTGCTACACCCAGTTCGGCGAGATGTCCCGCATGACCCAATTCAAGGACAAGGCGGCAAAGCACGCCGACAACATCAATGTAGGGCTTTTCACCTATCCGGTGCTGATGGCGACGGACATACTCATATATCAGTCCGACGTCGTGCCGGTCGGCGAGGATCAGAAGCAGCACGTCGAGATCACACGCGACATTGCCAGCCGCTTTAACGGCATTTACGGCAACGTTTTCACACTGCCGGAGCCGTATATTCCAAAAGAGGGCGCGCGCATCATGTCGCTTGCCGATCCAACCCGGAAGATGTCCAAGTCCGACGAGAACCCCAACGCCTTCATCGCGGTGCTTGATGACAAGGACACCGTTATCCGCAAGTTCAAGCGCGCTGTCACCGATTCCGAGGCGGAGATTGTATATCGCCCCGGCAAGGACGGCATAAACAATCTGCTGACCATCTACTCCGTTGTCACAGGAAGGACGATCGCCGAGGTTGAGGCGGAGTTTGCGGGCAAGGGCTATGGAGACTTCAAGCTTGCCGTCGGAGAGGCGGTTGCCGATCATCTCGCTCCCGTTCGCGAGCGCTTTAACCGATACATGTCCGACAAGGCGTTCCTCGAAAACGCGATGAGGGACGGCGCCGAGCGTGCCTCCGCCATTGCGCGGCGCACCGTTGCCAAGGTCAACAAAAAAGTCGGCATTATCTGACAGCCTCCGGGCGCCGGGCGCTGCCCGGTGATATAGCCGCGGATCGGTCGTCCTCACGCTTCGCGTTGCGGGGACCTTACGTTATTGAGTGCGCCGACTGGCTCGCGCGGAGGCGGGCAAGCGCCCGCAGGCATATCCGCGGATCGGTCGTCCTCACGCTTCGCGTTGCGGGGACCTTACGTTATCGAGTGCGCTGACTGGCTCGCGCGGAGGCGGGCAGCGCCCGCAGGCATATCCGCGGATCGGTCGTCCTCACGCTGCGCGTTGCGGGGACCTTACGTTATCAAGTGCGCTGACTGGTTCGCGCGGAGTTGGGTTGTTCTATCTTTTCTTATAGTTGACTTTTTCTTTCGCCTTTGGCGAGGATAAGCTGCGTTTTGGCGCTGACTTGCCCTCGTGCCGGGCGGGCACTTACTTTCGTTTTGCGACGAAAGTAAGCAAAGGCGCACCAAAGAGAGAGGGGACACCCTTTCAGGCTGTTTCCCCTCTCTCTTTGGAAACACTCACCTCTTCCGCTGAACGCGGAACGCCTCCGCGCTTTGCGCGGTGGCTTACGTTATCGATTGCGCTGACTTATTCGCGCGGCGGCGGGCAATGCCCGCAGATATATCCGCGCCGGGCAATGCCCGGGGATATAGCCGCGGGCGAAACCGGCGCAAGCGACGGTTTCTCATGTTTACTGTTGCACAGCGTTAATCCCCGCGGCGCGAGCATACTTCTACCTTTCGCCGCGCGAACCGGTTAGCGCACTCAATAACGTAAGCGCCTTTGGCGCGATCCGCGGCTATGCCAGCGGGCGCTGCCCGCCGGGCATTGCCCGGTATACATTATATTATGTGAGAAACGCAGAAAGGAGAGCATATCGTGAACGAGCAGATAAAGAAAATAGCCGACAGGATAAGAGAGCTGCGCGATATTCTGGATATAACGCCGGAAGAGCTTGCGAGCCGGTTGGGGCTTAATCTCGACCTCTACCTCGACTATGAAAATGCCAGACAGGATATACCCATCGGTGTACTGTACGGCGTAGCCGGCCTGTTGGAGGTCGATCCGACCGAGCTTCTGACAGGCGAAGCCCCGCGCATGGCGGATTATACCATAGTCCGCGGCGAAAAGGGCGTATCGGTGGAGAGGTGCGAGGGTTACAAATTCTCGTCGTTGGCATTCAATTATATTGGACGCGAAATGGAGCCGATGATAGTGACTCTCGAGCCGGGGCCAAACCCGCCCGAACTCATAACGCACGGAGGACAGGAGTTCAACTACGTTCTCGACGGACCGCTGATGGTGGAGATCGACGGACGCAGCCACACTCTCAACACAGGCGACAGCATCTATTTCAACCCGTCAAAGCCGCACGGACAGCGTGCGATTGACAAAACTGTGCGCTTCCTGACCGTGATAAACGAGAAGCTGTAAAACGCGGCGTGCAAGACTTGTCTGACCGGGAAGGCTCCCGAAGCATCGATGTTCAGATACGTCCATGGCGCCGCAAATTATCAATACTCGTAAAGGACGTACACTGCAATGCATCTTTTGAATAAATATTTACCCAGAACCGAATTTGAAAGCTATGATGACCTCAAGAAAAACTACCGCGTGATTGTGCCGGAGGACTTCAATTTCGCCTACGATATCGTGGACGAGTGGGCGAGGCTCGACGAGAGCAAGTCGGCGCTTGTCTGGCGCGACGACAGCGGAGCCGAGAAGCGCTTCACTTTTCGCGACCTGATGCTGCTCAGCAACAGGGCCGCAAACCTCTTTCTCTCCAAGGGGATAGCCAAGGGCGACAAGGTCATGCTCATCCTCAAGCAGCGCGTCGAGGTTTGGGTGTGTATGCTCGCGCTGCACAAGATCGGCGCGGTCGTCATCCCCGCCACCTACCAGCTCACGCCGAAGGACATCGTCTACCGCTGCGAGAGCGCACAGGTCAGGATGATAGTCGCCGTGGACGAGCCGGAGGTAACAAAGCACATCGCCGCGTCGCTGGATGCCTGCACCACTCTGAGATACGTGGGCGTCGTCGGGGAGGATATACCGGATTGGGCCTACGACTTCCGCAGCGAGATCGAGCGGCATTCCGACAGGCTTGAACGCATTCCGAACAGGACGACCGACGACATGCTGATTTATTTCTCGTCCGGCACCACCGGAATGCCCAAAATGCTGCTGCACGATTATTCCTATCCGCTCGGCCACATTGTCACCGCCAAATATTGGCAATGCGTCGAGGACGGCGGGCTGCACCTGACCGCCTCCGACTCCGGCTGGGCAAAGTTTGGCTGGGGCAAGATCTACGGACAATGGATCTGCGGCGCGGTCATCGCGGCATATGACAACGAGAAATTCAACGCCCGTCACATGCTCGAAACCATCCGGGATCTGCACCTCGCCACCTTCTGCGCGCCGCCGACAATCTACCGCTTCCTCATCCGCGAGGAGGACGTAGAGAGCTACGGGCTGGAGAGGATACACCATTTCTGCACCGCGGGTGAGCCGCTCAATCCGGACATAATCGAGCGACTGCGCGTGTTGACCGGCCATGAGATCTACGAGGGCTTCGGCCAGTCCGAGTCAACCGTGCTCATTGCGAACTTCCCGTGGATGAAGGTCAAGCCCGGTGCGATGGGCAAGCCGTCGCCGGGCTACGATATCGACATAGTGGACGAGGATGGGCACCGCTGCGAGGACGGCATAGTTGGGCGCGTCGTCGTCCGCGATGTCGACAAATATCACCCGCCGGGACTCATACGGGAATATTACCGCGACAGCGCCGCCAACGAAAAGGCGTTTCACGGCGGCTTCTATGACACCGGAGATACCGCGTGGCGCGACTCCGAGGGCTATTTCTGGTACGTCGGGCGCAGCGACGACGTCATCAAGTGCTCCGGCTACCGCATCGGCCCATTCGAGGTCGAGAATGCGCTGCACACACACGCCGCGGTGCTCGAGTGCGCCGTGACCGCGGCGCCGGATCCGATACGCGGCCAGGTCGTCAAGGCGACGATAGTGCTTGCGCCGGGCTGCGAGCCGTCCGACGAGCTGAAGAAGGATATTCAGAACCACGTCAAGCGCGTGACCGCGCCATATAAGTATCCCCGCATCGTAGAGTTCGTCTCCGAGCTGCCAAAGACGAGCAGCGGCAAGATACGCCGCGTCGAAATACGCGCCCGTGACAACGCGAACGGACAACAATAAGCCTGATAAAAAGGACGGTACGCCGTCCTTTTTTGCTGCGTTATAGTAAAAATATTTTATTAAAACAATGTTTACACTATCGACATAACCATTCTCTCTCTATGAATTATAATTCATAAACGGTCGCCAAGGGTATCGATAAAGACGGATATATTGGAGAGAAAACGATGAAGAAGTACGAGAACCAGCTTTTGAGCTATATGACCGTTATTGTTATGGCGCTGCTGATGGCGCTGAATTACCAGCTATTCATATTTGAAAATTCCTTTGCGCCGGCGGGGCTCAACGGCATTGCCACGATGATACAGTACAAGCTGCATTTCAGCGTGGGCTACATGAGCCTGCTGATAAACATTCCGCTGTGCGTTGTGGCGTTTTTTCTGCTGGGGCGCGACTTTGCGGCGAAGACGCTGAGCTTCTGCCTTGCCTTCTCGCTGTTTATTCTGATGTTCAGGTACAGGCTGATCGACGTTGACTTCATGGTCTATAAGACCGCGAACGGCACGAGCACGATTTTGGCTCCGGTCGCCGCGGGCGTTGTGAACGGCTTCATCTACGGCAACGTGCTCAAGCAGAACGCCTGCACCGGCGGAACCGACGTCATCGCGGAAATGGTGCACCACAAGACGCCGGAGAAAAAGATAGTCTGGATAATTTTTGTAATCAACTGCGCGGTCGCTGCGGCGTCGTTCTTTGTATATGATTACAAATTTGAACCGGTGATTCTGTGCATTGTGTATTCGTTCCTCACCAGCCAGATAAGCGACATGATAATCCGCGGCGGCAAGGCGCAGGTCAAGTTCGAGATAGTCACGCGCGATTACGAGGCGATAAGCCGCGAGATAATCTGCAAAACCCATCACACCGCCACCGTCATCCCGGCAAAGGGAATGTTTTCGGGCAAGGAGACGGACATGCTCATCTGCGTCGTCAACAAGCATCAGGTCATCAAATTGCAGGAGATAATCTCGAAATATCCCGGCTCCTTCGCATATATCAGCGGCGTGAACGAGATTTTCGGCAACTACAACCTCACCGGCAAGCAGCGCAAAGCTCAGGCTGCGCCTGCCGCAGGAGAGAGCGGACAGTAATCGATAAGCGCGGACATAATATTGCGGCGGACGTTATGCAAAAGTGCGTCCGCCGCTTTTTGCAGCCTATCGCAAAAAAAAGCTTGAGGATAGCGATTTATATCTTGAAATCAGGAGAAAATTATGGTATGCTGTTTGTGGATATACATAGAAAAAGCGTTTGGCGTCGATTATTTAAAGCGTGAAACCACAAAATATGCTGCCGCGGGCAGCACCGGAGCGTTTGGAGCTCACAGCAGAGGCTGTCTAAAAAACAAAAATAAAAAATAAATATGAAAAGGATGATAGGTTATGCAGGATGTCTACAAGCCGTTGTTCACGCCATGGAAGATAGGTAAGGTGGAGATCAAAAACAGGATAGTAATGACCTCCATGGGCGGCACCTCCATCTTCGGCTGGATGGAGCCGAACCACTACGACAGGGAGGCGGCTGATTTTCTGCTTGAGCGCGCCAGAAACAACGTTGGTCTGATACTGCCGGGCATTGCGCCGATAAGAGACATTCTGCTCGGCAAATGGCTTTATCAGGGTAAGGGAAAGTTTGAGAAGCTGAAGGAGTTCATGGACGAATTTCACAAGACCGGATGTAAGCTGTTTGTGCAGATCACGGCGGGCTTTGGGCGCTCTCTTGCAATCAACGACATCATGATAAAGGCAATGCACAACAAGGCGCTCGGCACGGTGCTCAAGCCGTTCCTCGACGTGAGCTATCTGACCGCCAGCGCCAGCGCAACGCCGAACCGCTGGGAGGATAGCTGCATCTCCCGCCCGCTGACGGTGGACGAGATAGAGGAGATGATAGAGGCGTTTGCAAAGACTGCGAAGCTCTGCATGGACGCGGGCGTGGATGGCGTCGAGGTGCATGCGGTTCACGAGGGCTATCTGCTCGACCAGTTCACGATGAAATACACCAACCTGCGCGACGACGAATACGGCGGCAGCTTCGAGAACCGCTACCGCTTCCCGGTCGAGATCGTCAAGGCCATAAAGGAGCGCTGCGGGAGCGACTTCCCGGTATCGCTGCGCTACTCGGTCGTGTCCAAGACCAAGGGCTTTGGCAAGGGCGCGCTGCCCGGCGAGGAGTATGTGGAGGTCGGACGTGACATGGAGGAGAGCGAGCGCGCCGCAAGGTATCTCCAGGATGCGGGCTACGACATGCTCAACTGCGACAACGGCACCTACGACGCGTGGTACTGGGCGCACCCGGCGCCCTATATGCCGGAAAACTGCAACCTTGCCGAGGTGGAGCACATAAAGGGATTTGTGGATATCCCGGTCGTCTGCGCCGGAAAGATGTCGCCGGACGTCGCGGCAAAGGCGATATCGGAGGGCAAGCTTGACGCGATGGGTGTCGCGAGGCAGTTCCTCGTCGATCCCGAATGGGTTACAAAGCTGATGGAGGATCGCCTTGACGAGATCAAGCCCTGCATCTGCTGCCACAACGCCTGCTTCAATATGGCGCATTACAACGGCGTCGGCAACGACCAGTCGCTGTCGGACAACGCCGGAATGGCGCGCTGCGCGCTGAATCCGCGCACGATGCAGTCGGGCAAATACAGGATAGTCCCCGCGAAGAAAAAGAAGAGCGTCGCGATAATCGGAGGCGGCATCGGCGGCATGGAGGCCGCAAGGGTGCTGACGCTCAGAGGCCACAGGGCGACGATATACGAGAAGAGCGACAGGCTCGGCGGCGTTTTCAACGCGGCTGCCGCGCCGGACTTCAAGGAGCGCGACAAGAGGCTGATTGCATGGTATGAGCGCGAGATGAAGCGGCTCGGTATCGAGGTGAAGCTCAACAACGAGGTGAAGGACATAGCGGCGCTCGGAGCGGACGAGGTGATCGTCGCGACCGGAAGCAAGCCGCACAAGCTCAATATCCCGGGCTTTGAGCGCGGCGTTGAGGCGTGCGATTATCTGAACGGCGTCCGCGAGGTTGGCGACAAGGTCGTCGTGATCGGCGGCGGGCTCACCGGCTGCGAGATAGCACTTGACCTCTACCGCAAGGGCAAGACCCCGGTTATCGTCGAGATGAAGAACGACCTTATTGCCGTCAAAGGCGTCTGCCTTGCAAACTCGTCCTATCTGCGCGACTTTTTCGCGCTCCACAACGTCGAGGTGCTGCTGAATGCGAGCGTGCTGGAGATAAACGAGAGAGGCGTCGCGGTCAGGGACGGCGGCGGCAGCACGAGGGAGATAGAGTGCGACAGCGTTATCATCTCGGTCGGCTATGCTCCGAACCCGGTCACGGAAAAGGGCGTGCAGCTTGTCGGCGACTGCAACGGCGTCGGCAATCTGCGCACTGTCATCTGGCGCGCATGGGACGTCGCGATGAAGATATAGGAGGGATGGCAAATGATGGAACTTACCGTTGAACAGAGGGGGATACTGGACGGCAGTCAGGGCGAGGTCATGGCTAAAATCATGAAAACGCTCGTGATGTACGGCGAGACATTCGGCGCGACGAAGATGGTGCCGGTCACGTCCACCTACGGACACATCGTGACCAGCTTCGGCGTGATCGTCATCAAGGGCGTGTTCGAGCTGATGGACGAGCTGATTGCCGCAGGAGTCACGTCGAAGCAGAAATTCTCGGCGGATCCGCGTCCCTGCGACCCGAACGTGCCGAAAAATCTGCTTCAGGACGTCGTTTTCAAGGTGATGTACGGTCCGCAGAAGCGCTATGAGCAGCAGCTCCGCGAGATCGGACTTCTGAACGATGACGCGTTCACCTGCGCATGCTATTTTCCGGAGGTCGGCAACCGCCCGAAGAAGGGCGATATCCTCTCGTGGGCGGAGTCGAGCGCCGTCAACTACGCAAACTCTGTGCTCGGCGCGCGCTGCAATCGTAATTCCGGCATCATCGAGATGTTCGGCAGCATCGTCGGATACGTTCCATACTTCGGGCTGCTGACCGACGAGGGCCGCATGGCCTCATGGATTGTCGAGATCAGGACGACGAAGAAGCCGGAGGCGCAGCTTCTCGGCTCGGCCATCGGCATGAAGGTGCTCGAGGACGTGCCGTACGTGAAGGGGCTTGACCGTTGGATAGGGACGGAGCTCAACGACGACGCCTGCGCGTATCTCAAGGACTTTGGCGCGGCAACCGCCTCAAACGGTTCAGTTGGACTTTACCACATAGATAATCTCACGCCGGAGGCGGTGGAATCGGGCGAGAAGCTCATCCGCGAGGACGCGAGGGTGTATGTGGTGGACGACGCGGAGCTTGAGCGCGTCAAAGCAGGCTACCCCGTCATATGGAAGGATGTCGACGCGAGGCCGAAGCTCTGCTTTATGGGATGTCCTCACATGACGCTCTCGCAGCTTCACGACTGGACCGGCAGGCTGGCGGCAAAGCTGGCTGAAAAGGGCAGAAAACGCGTCGCCATAAAGACGGTGTTCACCTCGGCCCCTGACGTTATAAAGGAGTTTGAAAAGAGCGCAGACGCGGCAAAGCTCCGGGAAATGGGCGTTATCGTCTCCTATATCTGCCCGCTGATGTATATGAACAATCCGCTTTGCGCGAAGATGCCGGTCATAACCAACTCCAACAAGCTGCGGACCTATACCAGCGCAAGATACTATTCTGACGCCGAGATCCTCGACCAGATCACGGGAGGTAAATGATATGACTAAAACGTTTAAGGGACGTACCGTCGTTCCCGGCACGGCGACGCTGAAGGCGCTTGTTTCCCACGAGGGCTTCAACACGCTTGCCTCCTTCAAAAATTGCAAGGAGGGCAAAAATATCTGTACCGATCAGAACAACAGCGACCTTTACGGCAAATCCACAGTCGGTGTTGCGCTTTGCCTGCCGCAGACAATCGGTTCGACGACCGGCGGCATGGTGCTGTATAATTCGGCGGTGATCGGCTGCAATCCGGGCGCGCTGCTGTTCTCCAAGCCGATAGATTCGCTTGCCGCAGCGGGTGCGATCCTGGCGTCGGTCTGGACGCCGAACAACATCCCCACCGTCGATGGCCTTGGCGACGAATTTCTCGATTATGTACAGGACGGAATGACGATAACCATCGCAGAGGACGGCGAGATCACAGTTATGGATTAATGTTGCGGATATAATGGCGAATATGCGTGCTCGCCGGGGGTGGGAGCCATATGGCCCGCACCTGTCGGAGCCGTTCGGCGGGCCGTCTTAACGATTGCAGCATCAGGACGAAAAGGGTTTACCGCCTGTCAAGAAGACGGTAAACCCTTTTTGGCATAATTCAGACTTTGCAGCAACATTTTATGCGTATTTTCGGATTGCCGCAATGCGTTTTAATTTGCAGGTGTGTCCGTATCACTCGGCATCGGCGGGGAGCAGGGCCCAAACGCCGTCGAGCAGTCCGTCGGGCAGCTTGTCCCATGGGGAACGGGTGTCGGAGAGGTCGAGGCCGGCGGATTCGACGAGCGCCCTCGCCGTCTCGGCATCGTCGCCGGTGAGGATGCCGCAGTCGGCTCTGACCACCGCAAGCTTGTCGGCAAAAGCGGCCCTATAGTCGTCGTCCTTGCCCTTGAGCCAGTCGTCTACCGCATCCTTGACGGCGGCGGAGTCAAGTCCGGTCTGCGCGGCCCAATCGAGAAGCGCAACAGCGCCAGGGACGGATTTGAGCGAGCTTCCGGCTGTTCCCGGCTCGACGCTCGCGTCGATGTCGTCAAGTATGGCCGCGAGCTTCTCAGGCTCGGTCTGCGTCTCGGAGCTTTCGGACGCGGAGGACGCGGCGGGCTCGGAGATCTGGGAAGTCCCGGAGGCGTCGGAAGCGTCTGAGGAGGCGTTGTCCTGCGCAGCGCAGGCTGCAAGCGCAAGAGTCATTGCGACAGCAAGCAGCAGCGTCGCGAATTTAAATACAACTGTTTTCATTTTGAGTGTTCCTTTCGATATGACATGGATTTATGTTGCCTTTTTCAAGCAACACTCGAAAGTATAGCTCTGATTTTTGCGAATTTTACGGCGCGTGTATTACTAATTTATAAAAATATTGAATATAATTTGTTAAAATGCAATAGAATACAAAGGGCGTTTTAGTGAGAATGGCCCGAAATTATCGCCAAACGCAAAGCGCGTGCGGCGATAATAGGGGGCTGATATCACAAAACGCCCTGAATATTTATGTGCAATAGCTGCATATAGTGTATGTTTATTCCGTTTCAGGAGTGATTTCCTCATAGAAAACGTCAAGAATCAGGTCGTAGAGCGCCTCCTCGTCTACGGTCAGCTCCATATGGTCGCCGGCGCCGAGCACAGATTCGCCGGTGACGCTGCGAATATCGCCCGTAAAATCCATCCTGGCCACCTGCGTCGCAAGGTAGGATATCCGGCTAAGGTCGAGATCGGTCAGCAGATAGCGGCTGAGGGAGCTGTAGAGGGTCAGCGCCCACGCGGGATTGGAGGCAAGGCGTTGGCGGGTCTGGGAGATCATGGCAAGAAGATACTGCTTCTGGCGCTTCATGCGGTCGGCGTTTCCGGTGGTGTCACTGCGGCGCAAGCGGACATACTTCATCGCCTGCTCGCCGGTCAGCGTGACCTCTTTGCCTGGGATAAGCCCGGAGCAGCCCTCGATATCGGCAAAGGAGACGTCGTCCAGAACGGTGAGCGTCACGCCGCCGACGGCGTCATTGAGCTCGGCTACGCCGCCCATGTAGAACGAAACGTAGCCGTCGAGCTGAAGCCCGTGGAAAAGGCCGGACACGGCCTCGCGACAGAGCTTGCAGCTCTCGTCAAGTCCGTCGCCGTAGGCGTAGGACAGCGCTATCTGAACGTCGTCAACTCCGAAGCCGCCGTTTCCGTCAGGAACGGAGATTGGACAGACGGTATCGCGCGAAACGGAGATGAGGGTCATTTTGTTGCCGTCGGTGTCCAGCGCCGCGATGATTATCACGTCGGCCTGATTGCCGTCGCCGTATGGAAGCGGCTCGCCGGGCTTGTTCTCGGAGTCGATGCCAAGGAGCAGCAGGTTTATCATGCCGCTTCTGTAGCGGTAATATTTGCCGTTGCGCAGCACGGTATAGCTGCCGAGCAGGGCGGTGGTACCGGCCCCGCCGGACTCGGGAGAGCTCTCGCCGGAGGGCTCGCTCCGTTCGAGCAGCGGAGCGTTCTGCGGCTTGCCACGCAGCTCGTTGCGCCCATGCAGCCAGACGCAGAGGGCCGCGCCGCACAGCAGCAGCGTGACGCCGATCAGTATGATAAACAACAGCAGGGGAAGCGGAAGCTTGGACTTGCGTTTCAATTTTCGACCGTCACTTTCTTATTTTTCAATCGGATCAATCGGATACCGCGCCGTCAGCACGCCCTGCACCAGAAAGCGCTGCAAATCGTTGTTGAGATAGCAGGTGGAGAGGGTCAGCACCTTATCGCCGGAGGATGGGAACAGCTCGCGGCGGTAGTTGGAGTTGATAGCGTCGGTGAGACCGGCGAAGTAGGCGTCAAACTGCTGCGGGTTGCTGAAATCGTTGCATAGCAGCAGGTGGTCGTTGGAGTGCGGATAGGCGGCAAAGATGGTGTATTCATACACCTCGCCGGGAGTATAGATGTAGATATAGCGGTTCTCGTCGAAGAAAATGGCGTCGGCGAAGTTGTTGAGCTCGGTGAACATCGTCCCGATCTTATTGGTGTGCCCGTAGAGAACGGTCATCGGATCCTCGAGGGTAGTTGTGTTGTATCGCTGGGAAAAGATGGTGCCGCTGGAGTAATAGGTCTTATCGACGCCGCGGCGGAGATAGAAAAGGTCGTCGTCGGCGTTTTGGGCGACGGGGTAGCTGACGTTTGTTCCGGGGATCTCGATCCATGCGTAGATATCGTCGTTTATTTTGCGCAGCGCATCGAAATCGACAGTGGAGAAGGCTTTGCCGGGGGTCTCAGGCGCGGAGGTCTCCGTCTGGCTATCGGCGCTGGAGAAAAGCGGCTCCGGAGAGGCGGTGCGCACGACATCCTTTCTCAACCGGTCGTTCAATGTGTTTCCGCGAAAATATTGGACAAGATAAAGAATGCAGAACACGCAGACGGCGGCTGCGGCGACGGATATGACCGACAACGCGATCTTGACGGGACGTTTCATAACGGACTCCTTAAATTATATGGAATGCTTGCGACATAAAAAACAACCCATAAACGACGCGCATTTATGGGCGGTGTTATTGTATTCTGCGCCGTCAGCGCTTGCGGGCTTTGACTGCGGAGGCTGCCGCAACAGCGCCGCAAACGACGGCAAGCACGGCTATTCCGCCTGTGCTGAGCGCATCGCCGGTCTCGGGAGCGACAGGCTTGGGATCGACGTCGGTGTTGTCCCCGCTGGGGCTTATAACGTCGACACGCCCGGAGACGCCGGCAAAAGCGACGACGCTCATCGTCGAAAGAAGGAGAACAGCCGTCATTATCAGAGCAACTATCCTGATTTTCATTCGTAACACTCCTGACGTAATATGGTCTAAATATAGTATATCACCGAGAGTGGAAAAAAGCAAGTTTTTTTGAAAAAACTGTTGTTTTTACGCACGAAGGGCGCTGTCGGGGGCGAAATGATGAATAAACCCGTTTGACTTTCAAAAGAGCTGGTGTTATAATAAACATGAGTTTAATTTGTTGCAGGTTTAAAATGAAAAAGGTGATGAACAGACTGTCGCGTTATCGCGGAATCATTGTGCTGATGCTTGATGCGATGCTGATATTCTGCTGCAATATGCTGGTGTTTCTGCCGCATTTGCTGCGCGACAGCATAAAATTATGGAACCTCGTTTTGCACAGCGGGCTGATGGTTGTTTGCGTGCTGGTGTTCCAGCTCGTGATGAAAACCTACGACACGCTGTGGCGCTACGCCGAGAGCGGCGAATATCTGACGCTGCTCAAGGGCACCGGAATGGGCTTCGCGCTGTATACGTTGGCAAACCTGCTGCTGCGCATGAGCCCGGTATGGGTAACGAACGGTCTGACCGGAACGGCGACGGCGCTGCTGGTGATGCTTGCCTACCGCTTTGTTTACCGCAGCTACCGCAGACGCGTGGCGGGGATTGGCGGGAATAAGAGCTACGCCGCGATAATCGGCGCGGGAGACGCCGGAGCCGCGCTGATCACGGAGCTCAGCGACAACGTCTATGTGCGCTATAAGCCGTACTGTGTGATCGACGACGCCATGGAAAAGCAGAAAAAGCGCATACACGGCGTTCGGGTGTGCGGCCCGATAGACAGGATCGGCGACATTCTCAGGGATACGCCGGTGACGGACATCATTCTCACTATACAGAAGCTGACGCCGAAGCGCCGGCGGGAGATACTGGAGCTGTGCGCCGCGACGCGGCTGCGCATACACATTCTCGAGGATCCGGTGCGCCGCGTGGACGGCTCCGGCCAAGCCGTGACCTATGCCTCGAGCGTCCGCGAGGTGGAGATAGAGGATCTGCTCGGGCGCGAGCCGATCCGGCTGAACAATCCGAGAATAGCGGAGCTGGTTCGCGGCAAGACGGTGCTTGTGACGGGCGGAGGCGGCTCCATAGGCTCCGAGCTGTGCAGGCAGATTGCCGCGCACTCGCCGGAGCGGCTGGTGATACTCGACATAGCAGAAAATACGACGTACGAGCTGCAAAACGACCTGCTGCATAGATACGGAGAGGCATTTCCGCTGTGCGTCGAGATAGCGTCGGTGCGCGACGAGAAGCGGCTCGAACGGATATTTGAGCGCTATGCCCCGCAGCTTGTATTCCACGCCGCAGCGCACAAGCACGTGCCGCTGATGGAGAGCTGTCCGGAGGAGGCGGTTGCGAACAACGTTTTCGGAACCTACAACGCCGCGCGTCTGGCGCAGCGCTTCGGGGTGGAAAGGTTTGTGCTGATATCCACAGATAAGGCGGTGAATCCAACCAACGTCATGGGCGCAACCAAAAACCTGTGCGAGCAGGTGATACAGGGGCTGCGCGAGGAAAGCGGTACGAAGTTCGCGGCGGTCAGATTCGGGAACGTGCTGGATTCCAGCGGCTCGGTCGTGCCGCTGTTCAAAAAGCAGATAGCCTACGGCGGGCCTGTGACCGTCACCGACAAGCGGATAATCCGATATTTCATGACCATCCCGGAGGCTGCGCAGCTCGTGCTGGAGGCGGGCTCTTTTGCGCGGAGCGGCGAGGTTTTTGTGCTGGACATGGGTGAGCCGGTTCGCATACTTGATCTTGCCGAAAAGCTGATACGCCTGTCCGGACGCACGCCGTATGCGGACATAGATATAAAGGAGATCGGACTACGCCCGGGCGAGAAGCTGTATGAGGAGCTGCTTATGTCCGACAGCCTGCGCCGAACCGAAAACGAGAAGATATTTGTCGAAACGCGGCCCGATATGGAGCGCGAAGAGCTTGATACGATGCTTGAACAACTGAAAAGCGCGGTGGAGCAGAGCGATGAGGGACGGCTTCTTGCGCTGATGCACCGGTTTGTGCCAACCTTCCGCGCGCCGGAGGAGGTCAACCGGGAGGCTGTTGAGAAGGAGCGGGGGAGCGGGGCGTGATAGATCTGCACTGTCATATTCTGCCGGGAGCGGACGACGGCGCTTTCGATGAGGACGAAAGCTGCCGGATGGCGGAGCTTGCTCTTGACTGCGGCGTCACTGATATTGCGGCGACGCCGCATTGTAATATCCCGGGGAGATTCGGAAATTATGCCGGTGAGGAGCTGAGCCGCGGCTTTGAAGGGCTGCGGCGGATGCTCTCGGAGAGAGGCCTGCCGCTGCGCATCCACGAGGGCATGGAGGTTTTTGTAACGCCGGAGCTTCCGGAGCTGATGGATGCGGGGAGACTGCTGACGCTCGGCGGAAGCCGGTATCTGCTGGTCGAGCTCGGCTTCGGCGAGACGGAGACGTTTGCGGAGAGGATGCTCGGAGAGATAGAGGCGCGCGGCCTGACGCCGGTCGTCGCGCACCCGGAGAGGTATTATTTTGTGCAGGACGATCCAGACATACTTATCGACTGGGCCGGAGACGGGCGCGTGCTACAGATGAACAGGGGCAGCTTTTTTGGAATGTTCGGGAGGCGTGCGGCAAAAACGGCGCACTGGTGCCTTGAAAAGGGCTGCATACACCTTGTCGGAAGCGACGCGCACAGTCCCTATCGCCGGACGACGAGGATGGACGATCTTTACGAATACCTCGCGGACATGGCGGGGCGGGATGCGGCGGAGCTGCTGCTTCAGGAGAACCCCGCGGCCATACTGGCTGACGGACGTGCGCGTCCGCTGTCGGAAACCGTCTGACGTTGACGATTTTGAGGTGGTTTATGAGACGAGTACATATTATTATTCTTGTGGCGCTGATAATTTCCGCGCTGATGCTTGGCGCGGTCATGCTGACAGGCTTTCTTGAAAAGGACGACACACTGCCGGAGATACGATGCCCGGACGAGCCGCTGAGGATATCGGTGAATGGCGGCGTTGACGGCCTGCTTGCAGACGTTTCGGCGTGGGACGGTAAGGACGGAGACATAACGGACCGGCTGCTTGTGCAGCAGGTGGAGCGCTACGGCGAGGACGGCGAGCTACAGGTGATCTACGCCGTCTCGGACAGCGACCGGCACGTTGTGACAAGGCGGCGCACGGTCGTCTATACCGACTATGTCCCGCCGCGGTTTGAGCTGACGCAGGAGCTGCGCTATCCGGAGGGGAGCACGATAAGGATACGCGACCGCCTCTCGGCGCAGGATGTGCTCGACGGCAATATAGGCGACCGCATCAAGCTCACCGCCGGGAACGTCTCGTCCTATTACGAGGGTAGCTATCCGTTGACCGTGGAGGTGACGAACAGTCTCGGCGACACCTCGTCGTTGCAGCTGGAGCTTGAGATACGCGGATATGCCGCCGGAGAGCCGAGGATCACGCTGAAGCAATACATAGTATATCTGGAAGACGGCCTGACGCTGAAGCCGGAGAGCTACATCTTGGAGGTCACCGGAGCAAAGAGGTCGCAGGTCAGGGTGGAGCTGCCGGATGGCGGGCTTAAAGACGGCGTCAACAGGGTGACGTATACCTGCAAGGGCGAGTCCGGGGTCTTCGGAAAAGCGACGCTGTATGTCGTTTTGGGGTGATTGAGATGAACGAAAACAATATGCCGCGCCTTTCGGAGCTGAACCCGGTGTGCCTGATACGCAGGCTTGTCCGGGAGCTTCCGGCAATATTTGCGGTTGGGCTGATTGCGGCTATGCTGGCTCTTACAGGCTTGCAGGTGTTTTACCGCCCGGAATATACCGCCGGCGCGACGGTTGCCGTAAACATGAAGAACGCGGGCTTTTCCACGATCTATTCCAATCTGGCCGCCACCTCCGAGATAGCCGGGACGCTGACAGAGCTTTTCGGCAGCCAGACCTTCATGTCGCTGGCGCAAAAGCAGACCGGCGGCGACAGGCTTAACGGAAAGCTGTCGGCGTCGGTGATACCGGAGACCAACCTGCTCAGGCTGTCGG
>CANNTZ010000021.1 GCA_947522735.1 uncultured Oscillospiraceae bacterium
GATAACGTAAGGTCCCCGCAACGCGAAGCGTGAGGACGACCGAACCGCGGCTATATCTGCGGGCATTGCCCGCCGCGCGGCATGAGCGCAAGCCTGCGCCAAAGCGCAGTTAACCCTCGCCAAAGGCGAAAGAAACAGCCAATCAAGAAAAGATAGAACACCCCAACTCCGCGCGAGCCAGTCGGCGCACTCGATAACGTAAGGTCCCCGCAACGCGAAGCGTGAGGACGACCGAACCGCGGATATATCACCGGGCATTGCCCGCCGCAGGGTGCTGCCCGTAAAGGAAAGGGGCCTGCATTGCTTGCAGACCCCTCGCCTTTGGAAAATTGGGAAAAGGGAAATGGTTACCCTTGCGGGTACAAAGCTTACGCCGTCGCCTCAGCCCTTTCGTCCGCTCTCCTGTACGCCTCCTGTTTCGGTATCTTCACGATGTATTCGATGTACTCCTCTGACTCGCTTTTGCTCGCCTGCGCGTTTATCCCCGCGCACAGCATCGTGTCCACCGCCCGGTTGATCGTGTTCACAAACAACCTCACATCTCTCACAACACACCTGTATATCCGCGTTTTGCCTCCGCTTTTTTCCACCTCCGCGCGCTCGCTCACGACCCTTACATATTCCTCCGCCTGCGCAACATTCAGCCGTTTTTCGATTATCCAATCCAACGCCTCGCGCCGCGCCTCGTTGTCCTCAATTGTGAGCAGCGCCCGCGCGTGCCGCTCGCTCAGCCCGGCTTTCTCAATCCTCGTCCGAACGTCATCCGGAAGCCGCAGCAGCCGCAGCTTGTTCGCTATCGCCGGCTGCGATCTGCCAAGCTTTTTCGCCGCCTCCTCCTGCGATATGCCCCATATGTTGATGAGATTGCTTATCGCGCGCGCCTCCTCGAAGAAGCTCAGATTGCGCCTGTGAATGTTCTCCACTAAAGACATGACCGCCGATTCGCCGCTCTCCACATCGTATATTATCGCGTCTACGCTCGGCATGTCCAGCGACCGCACCGCCATCAGTCTGCGCTCGCCGCAGATTAGCTGATACCGCCGCTCGCTTATACGACGCACCAGCAGCGGCTGAAGCAGCCCGTTTTCGGCAATGCTCGTTGCCAGCTCATCCAGCTCGTCCTTTCCAAACAGCCTGCGCGGCTGCGCCGGATTGGGGAAGATCCACTCCACCGGCAGCGATACTATCTTCCCGTTGTTCCTTATTCTCGGCTCGCGCATAATGATTGACATCTTCCTCATCCCTTCCTTTTTCGTGCGTGCGACGACCTTTAAACCGTGTAGCCACACCACACCTACGTCCGTTTTTTCAAGTCGTTGCGGCTCCATGTTTTTGCCGCAGCGCTCGATATCGCACCGCCTGACTATACTATAGCATATTGTTCCATATATTTCCAGTTGTTTTCGTCGCATAAAAACACAAAAACCGCCGAAAGGCGGTCTTTTGCGGCGCTTGCCTTTGTTCAGACAAGCGGCTTTTTTGCGATTTTTGCGGAGGGCCGCGGGTATTTTGCCGGAGTTTGCGAAATCTTTTTTATCAGTATGATGCTGCGCCCGTCGCCGTTTGGCAGTATAAAACGCTTCACCTGCTCCACACTTCCGCCCATCAGCGCTATTGCCTTTTCCGCGCCGGAAAGCTCCTCGTCCACGTCCGCACCCTTCATCGCCGCAAACGTCCCGCCGAGCTTCACCAGCGGCAGGCAGTATTCCGACAGCTCGCGCAGATTCGCCACAGCGCGGGCCACCGCAAAATCATATTTTTCACGGTGTTCAGGGGCCGTTCCCGCCTCCTCTGCGCGCATATGCACCGCCTCGCTGCCCTTTTCTGCAAGTCCAAGCCGTTCCATCAACAGCCTGAGGAACGTCACGCGCTTGTTGCTGCTGTCTATCATCGTGATTTTCAGATCCGGACGCGCCGTCAGCAGCGGAACAGACGGAAAGCCCGCGCCCGCGCCGACGTCCGCTATCCGCGCGCCTTGCTCCGGCGCTATAGCCGGAAGCAGCGACAGACTGTCAGCAAAATGCTTGACCGCAATTTCCTCCGGCGCGGTTATTGCGGTAAGGTTGACCTTTTCGTTGTAATCTATGAGAAATTCGGCATACGCCTCAAGCAATCCGAGCATCCGCTCTTCCGACTCCACACCAACCGCCCTGACGCTTTCCGCTAAAAAATCGACGTCGATTATCATTGTTGCTCTCCCTTTCCTCTCCAATCAGCTCTTCTCCCCGTTTTTCACTGCGTCTCGCTTCAAATATATCAGCAGCACGTCGATATCCGCCGGGCTGACGCCGGATATGCGCGACGCCTGGCCGATGTTTTCCGGACGCACGCGATCCAGCTTTTCCGCCGCCTCCAGCCTAAGCCCTGTCACGGCGGCGTAATCGATATCGCGCGGTAGCTTTTTTTCCGCCAGTCGAAGCTGTTCTCTTATCTTTGCAAGCTGCTTGTCTATGTAGCCGGAGTATTTTATCCGTATCTCCACCTGCTCGCGTTCGGCGCGGGAAAGCGCGGGGCGCTCCGGGTCGAACGGCGCGGTGTCGTCATAGCTGAGCTGCGGGCGGCGGATGAGATCCGCTATCCGCGCGCCGTTTGCGACAGGGGCTGTGCCACGCGCATCCAACAGCGCGTTAAGCTTCTCCGACGGCGGTGCGCCCACCGTCTCCACTCGTGCTATCTCGCGCTCGACGCGCTCCCTTTTTGCCAAAAACGCGCTCCAGCGACCGTCGCCGATCAGCCCTATCTCCCGTCCAAGCGGCGTCAGCCTCATATCGGCGTTGTCCTGCCGCAGATACAGCCGATACTCCGACCGTGAGGTCATCATCCGGTAAGGATCGGTGCAGCCCTTGACGACGAGATCGTCGATCAGCGTGCCTATGTATGAATTTTCGCGCGCGAATATGATCTGCTCCCTGCCCTGAACCATACGCGCGGCATTTATACCGGCAACAAGCCCCTGTGCCGCCGCCTCCTCATAGCCGGAGGTGCCGTTGAACTGCCCTGCGCCGTAAAGCCCCGGAATATTGCGAAATTCCAGCGTCGCGTCAAGCTGTAGCGGGTCACAGCAGTCGTACTCTATCGCGTAGGCGGTGCGCATCAGCTTCACCTGCTCCAGCCCTCTGATGGTGCGATAAAATTCGAGCTGCACCTCCTCCGGAAGCGACGAGGACATGCCCTGAAGATACATCTCGTTGGTGTCCTCGCCCATTGGCTCAATAAAAAGCTGATGCCGCTGCTTGTCCGGAAAACGCATGACCTTGTCCTCGATGCTCGGACAATAGCGCGGGCCGATGCCCTCGATTTTCCCGCCGTAGAGCGGCGAGCGTCCGATGTTCCGGCGGATTACCTCGTGCGTGCGCTCGTTGGTGTAGGAAATATGGCATACCGCCCGGTTTTTCAGCTCTCCCTCAGTTTCAAACGAGAACGGCGTCACCGGCTCGTCTCCCGCCTGCTCCTCAAGCGCCGAAAAGTCTATGCTTCTCCTGTCCACCCGCGCCGGAGTGCCGGTCTTGAAGCGACGTAGCCGAACCCCTGCGGCACGCAGACTCTCGGAGAGCCTGTTTGCGGCGTGCGTGCCGTCCGGGCCGCTCTCATACGATATCTCTCCTACAAAAATTCTGCCTTTAAGGTAGGTGCCGGTGCAAACGACAGCCGCTTTTACGCTGTATACCGCCCCCATCGCCGTCACAACCGCATTTATCCTGCCGTTTTCGGTGCGCACCTCCACTATCTCCGCCTGCTTGACGTCGAGCCTCGGCTGGTTTTCTATTATCTTTTTCATGTGCAGGTGATATCGCGCCCTGTCCGATTGCACGCGCAGTGAGTGTACCGCCGGGCCCTTGCCGAGGTTCAGCATCCGGCTCTGCAAAAAGGTTGCGTCGGCGGCCCTTCCCATCTCGCCGCCAAGAGCGTCGATCTCTCTCACAAGGTGCCCCTTCGCCGTGCCGCCGATCGACGGATTGCAGGGCATATTTGCAATGCCGTCCAGCGTTATCGTGAATATCGCCGTCCTCGCGCCGAGCCTTGCCGCCGCAAGCGCCGCCTCCACTCCCGCGTGTCCCGCGCCTATGACCGCCACGTCGTAGCTTCCCGCAAAATAATCCATATTATCACTTTCCCAAATGTTTCACATGAAACATAAAATCAGGGGCCGCCCCTGCAAACAGACGCAGCCCCACCATTCTGTCCTTTATTCTTCGCCGTTTTTCGGGTGCATTATGTCGTCCGGCATGTCGAAAATACTGTCGTCGCCAAACTGCTCGGAAAGCGCCTTTTCCTCCCTCGCGTCCGTGCCGCCGTCCGGAGCAAAAGCCTCCTCTTCCTCGGAGACGTCCTCGTTTTCGCTTTCCTCCGCCTCCTCAGCACTCTCTGCGTCGCGCGCGGAGCTTGCCACGCTGACGACCCGGCTGCCCGCGCCGACCGATATCACCTTGACGCCGGACGCATAGCGGGACATCGGCCGGATTGTGTCGGCGCTGAAGCGAATCAGCACGCCCTCGTCGGTTATGATAAACAGGTCGTCGCCCTCGCGGACGCCGCAGATTCCGGCGACATAGCCGTATTTTCCTCCGACCCTGTAGTTCAGAACACCCTGTCCGCCACGGCTCTGCAGGCGATATTGCTTGGATTCGGTGCGGCGGCCATAGCCGTTGTCGCAGATGGTGAGGATGGATACGTCCTCGCCCGCAACCGCCGTGCCGACGACCTCGTCGCCCTCGTGCAGCGTTATCGCCTTGACGCCGCGCGCGCTGCGTCCCACCTCACGTATATCCTTTTCGCTGAAGCGAATGGCATAGCCGTTTCTTGTCGCGACGATCAGCTCGTCGCTGCCCTCGGTGATGCAGACCCAGCCCAGCTCGTCGCCCTCGTCGAGCGATATCGCGATAAGGCCGCTCTTGCGGATATTGCGGAACGCCGAGAGCTTGACTCGCTTGATTATGCCGCGCCTTGTCACCATGCAGAAGGCATGGTCGTCGTTAAAGCCGCTCGTCATGAGCATTGAGGTTATCTTCTCGTCCGGATCGATCTGTAGGAAGTTTACTATGTTGTTGCCGCGCGCCGCGGATTGGCACTCGGGTATCTCATAGCATTTCAGCGAGAAAATACGTCCCTTCGAGGTGAAGAAGGAGATATAATCGTGCGTTGAGCAGACGAACACATCCTTGACGTAATCCTCGTCGCGGCGCGAGAGGCTGCTTCTGCCGCGTCCGCCGCGTCCCTGCGACTTGTAAAAATCGGCGGCCTGGCGCTTGATATAGCCAAAGCGGGTCATGGTGACGACACATTCCTTGCGCGGGATGAGATCCTCTATATCGACCTCTCCGCTGACCGCCTCGATGGAGGTGCGGCGCTCGTCTCCGTAGATCTTCTTTATCCCGCAAAGCTCCTCCTTTATCACCGCAAGCACCTTGCCCTCGTCGGCAAGTATCGCCTCACACTCCCTGATCTTCGCTATAAGCTCCTCGTTCTCGTCGAGCAGCTTCTGGCGCTCAAGGCCGGTCAGCCGCCCGAGCGTCATTGCGACGATAGCCGCCGCCTGAACCTCGCTGAACTCAAAGCGATCCATCAGGCGCTGCTTGCCCTCCGGAATGTTCTTCGACGAGCGCAATATTGCAATGACCTCGTCGATAAAATCCAGCGCCTTTAAAAGTCCGGCAATGATGATCTGGCGCTCCTTTGCCTTGTTAAGCTCATACTGTGTGCGCCGGATGATGACCTGCTCTTGAAATTTGATGTATTCATGCAGCATCTCTTTGAGCGTCAGCAGCTTCGGCTGGCCGTCCACAAGCGCAAGCATGATAACGCCCACGGTGTCCTGCAATTGCGTGTAGGTGTAAAGCTGGTTCAGTACTATCTGAGCGTTCGCCTCGCGTTTAAGATCGATGACGATGCGCATGCCCTCACGGTCAGATTCATCGTTGAGATCAGCGATGCCCTCTATGCGCTTGTCGCGCACCAAATCGGCGATATTCTCGATGAGCCGCGCCTTGTTTACCATATAGGGTATCTCGGTCACGACTATCCTTGTCCGGTCGTTTTTGCCCTCCTCAAAGTGGACGCGCGCGCGCAGAGTTATTTTGCCGCGTCCGGTGCCATATGCCGCGCGTATGCCGCTTCTGCCCATAATTATGCCGCCGGTCGGGAAATCCGGGCCCTGCATGTGCGCCATCAAATCCTCCAACGTCGCGTCGGGATTGTCTATCAGGCAGCACACCGCGTCGATGGTCTCTCCCATGTTGTGCGGCGGAATGTTTGTCGCCATGCCGACGGCGATGCCGACCGAGCCGTTTACCAAAAGCTGCGGAAAACGGGACGGAAGCTGCTTTGGCTCCTTTTTGCTCTCGTCATAATTCGGGACAAACTCAACGGTATTCTTATCGATATCCGAGAACATCGAGAGCGCAAGCTTATCCAGCCGCGCCTCGGTGTAACGGTAGGCAGCCGGTGGGTCTCCGTCCACCGAGCCGAAGTTGCCGTGACCGTCCACCAGCGGATAGCGCATCGAAAAATCCTGCGCCAGACGCACCATCGCGTCATAAACGCTTGCGTCTCCGTGCGGGTGGTAGCTGCCGAGCACCGAGCCGACGGTGTCCGCCGACTTTTTATAGGGCCGGTCGGGCGTCAGGTTGCGCTCGTACATCGTATACAATATGCGCCGGTGGACGGGCTTCAGTCCGTCGCATACGTCCGGCAGCGCCCTCGAGGTTATGACCGACATCGAATAATCGAGGAAGGAATTTTTCATCTCGCGCTCGATATCGGCGTTTATCAGTTGTTTTGCGTTGTATTCCATATCTTTACGACCATTCCTTGCTCATCATATATCGAGATTGCGGACATATTTTGCGTTGCGTTCGATAAACTGTCTCCTCGGCTCCACCTTATCGCCCATAAGCATCGTAAACACCGCGTCGGCGCGCGCCGCATCGTCCATCTCCACGCGGAGCATCAGGCGGTTCTCCGGATTCATCGTCGTCTCCCAAAGCTGCTCGGGATTCATTTCGCCGAGACCCTTGTACCGCTGTATCGATATCTTTGAGGTGTTTCCCGGCGCCAGCTCCTCCATGCTCCTCGCAAGCTCCTTTTCAAGATAGACGTAGCGTATCTGCTTGCCGTAAGAGAGCTTATAGAGCGGCGGCTGCGCAATATAGATATGTCCCTGCTCGACGAGCGGACGCATGAAGCGGAAGAAAAAGGTGAGCAGCAGCGTGCGGATGTGGTGTCCGTCCACGTCGGCATCGGCCATGATGATGACCTTGTCGTATCTCAGCTTGGAGATGTCGAGATCCTCTCCTATTCCGCAGCCGAGAGCAAGCACGACCGGCATCAGCTTTTCGTTGCCGTAGACCTTTTCGTGGCGCGCCTTTTCGACGTTGAGCATCTTGCCCCACAGCGGAAGTATAGCCTGAAAGGTTCTGTCGCGTCCGCTCTTGGCGGAGCCGCCTGCCGAATCTCCCTCGACGATGTATATCTCGGTGTTTTCGCGGTTCTTGTTGGAGCAGTCGGCAAGCTTTCCGGGCAACGCTGCCGTTTCCAGCACCGATTTGCGCCGCGTCTGATCCCTTGCCTTTCGTGCGGCCTCGCGCGCACGCGCCGCCTGCATCGATTTCTCGAATATCAGCTTTGCAATGGCGGGGTTTTCCTCAAAATAGGTCGTGAGCTGATTGTAAACGGTGGATTCGACGAGCTGGCGTATCTCGGTGTTGCCGAGCTTAGCCTTGGTCTGGCCCTCAAACTGCGCCTCCAGCAGCTTGACCGATACGATAGCTATCATGCCCTCGCGGACGTCCTCGCCGGAGAGGTTCTTTTCGCTCTCCTTGATTATCCCCTTTTTGCGGCCATAGTCATTAAAGGCGCGGGTCATTGCGCTCTTGAAGCCCAGCTCGTGGGTACCGCCCTCGGCGGTGTGGACGTTGTTCGCAAAGGAGAGCAGTATCTCGTTATAGCTGTCGTTGTACTGTATTGCCACCTCAACCGACGAGCTGCCGTCCTCGCCCGAAAAATATATGACGTTGGGGTGTATGAGCTGCTTGTTCGCCCCCAGATGCTCGACAAAGCTCCGGATTCCGCCCTCGTACATCATCTTGAGATCCTGCGGGTTCTCCGGGTCGCGCCTGTCGAAAAGCTCGATATTTATCCCGGCATTGAGGAACGCCTGCTCGCGCAGCAGATCGGCAAGCTTGTCAAAGTCGTAGTCGAGAGTCTCGAATATCTCGTCGTCCGCGCGGAAGGTGATGCAGGTTCCGGTGTGCTCCTCGTCGAGGTCGCGCAGCTTACCGAACTCATTTACGGGCTTGCCGCGCTCAAATCGCTGTCCCATGCTCTCCTTGCCGCAAAAAATTTCCACCTCCAGCCATTCGCTCAGCGCGTTGACGACCGACGCGCCGACGCCGTGCAGGCCGCTGGACACCTTATATCCGCTTCCGCCGAACTTTCCTCCGGCGTGCAGCACCGTAAACACAACCGTTACCGTGGAAATACCCATCTTGGGATGAATACCGACCGGGATACCGCGTCCGTTATCCGTGACGCGGACAACGCTGTCCGGCAGAAGCTCGACTATGATGTCGGTGCAGAAGCCCGCAACAGCCTCGTCGATGGAGTTATCGACGATCTCCTTTACCAGATGATGCAGCCCGTTCGAGCCTGTGGAGCCGATATACATGCCCGGACGCTTCCTGACCGCCTCAAGCCCCTCGAGCACCTGTATCTGGCTCTCGTCATAATTGCCTTTCACATTTCCAACATTGCCGGGAGAGATCATACTCTTTTCGTTCCTTCCAGTTAATTCCGCAATATATACTAAACGTTATATTAAATAAATATTGTACTATACGTTTGACAGTTCATCCACAAACCCCGCTCTCTTTCTGAGCGTTGAGGGGGAAATTTGAGATATATATATAATAGTATTGTCATTTTTTTCCGGTTTTCTGCGCCGTGCCTGTGTATCTCTTTCCGGCGCCTTGCAGACGACAAAGCTTTTCGGAAGCTCGGTCGAGACGTTGATCACCCTTCCCGCCCTTTCGGACGCCGCCAGAAAGCCCTTTGTGGAGCGAGCTATGGTCGAATTTTCGATATCGAATATTCCGACGATATCTCTTGTCAGCACCAATATATCGTTTCCGAGGTGAAGATACATTTCAATTTCCGCCCCTGTCCAAAGCTTTTTCCGCTTCCCCAAGCGGTATCGTATTGACGTCCCCGGCGATATTGAGCCGATCGGCGTCGCAGCAGGTTATAAAAACCTGATTTTTTTCAAAGCTGCCGAGCACCACCGCGCGCCTGCGTGAATCCAGCTCGCTCAACACGTCGTCGAGCAGCACTATGGGGATATGCCCGGTTTTTTGCTCGAGCGTCGCCGCCTCCGCCATCTTGAGCGCGAGCACGCAGCTTCGCTGCTGCCCCTGCGAGCCGAACAGCTTCGCCTCTCTTCCGTCGAGCGTCAACTGAAGCTCGGCGCGGTGCGGCCCGACAAGCGTAGCGCCATAGCGTGTCTCACGCTCAAAGCAGCGCTCAAGCTCGGCGCGTATCGCACTTTTTATCGTTCCCGCATCCCGCGGCGCGTCCCTTTCCAGCCTTATCCCGCCAAGATAACGCAGTCCAAGCCGCTCCTTTTCTCCCGAAAGCTCGCTGTAGCAGTCGCATGCAGCCGCGGTGATTCCCGCGCAGAGAGCTTCTCTTGCCTCCGCAACCCTTGCCGCGCACTGCGCGTAGCTCTCATTCCATGCGGTCATATAGGACATGTCCGCGCCGGCGCGCTCCGAGAGCTGCTTGAGCGCCGCGTTGCGTTGCAGCAGCACCCTTTTGAAGCGCCGGAGCATGACGATATACTCCGGATACATCTGACAAAGCAGCGTGTCCAGAAATCTTCGTCTGCTCTCCGGCCCGCCCTTGACGATTTCCATGTGCGACGGAGTAAACGCGACGCAGCAGAAATTTCCCGCCAGCTCCTGCACGCTCCGCAGCGGAACGCCGTTCAGCCAGCTTTTCTTTTTTTCAGTGGCGGCATCCAGCGCTATTCGCGCCTGCTGCTCCCTGCCGTCCGCCTCAAAGCTCAGCTCCAGCTCGGCAAGCCTGCCGCCGTAACGTATCAGATCTCCGTCGTGCGCCGGGCGAAAGCTCTTGCCGCCGGTGAACAGCCACATGCTCTCGATAATATTGGTCTTTCCCGCGCCGTTCTCGCCGCAGATGACGTTCACTCGCCGGAAGCCGCCGAGCGAAAGCTCCTCAAAGCTGCGGAAGTCCCGCAGGCTTATCGCGCTCGCCCGAACCGGCGTCCTCTCCGCTTCGGAATAATCTCTCATCAGTTACCGATAACCCGTTTCAATAGCTCTTTTGCGCTTTTTTTGTCATATCGCCGTATTTCCTGCCGTCCTGCTGGCTCAGCCCTCTGCCCCTGACGCTACGGAATATACCTCGCCTTCTCCGTCAAGCTGCACCGTATCGCCCGGACGCAGCTTTTTTCCTCGCATCAGGCACGGCTCTCCATTGACGAGAACCCTTCCCTCCGCAATCAGCTCTTTGGCCTCGCCTCCTGTCCTCACCATCGACGAGAGCTTCATAAAGCTGTCCAATTTAATATACTCCGTGTAAATTTCTATTTTCATATTACCTCTTGTAGTGGATGCTTTATCTTATCCCTTGAGCTTTACAGGCAGGACGAGGAACAGGAAGCTGTCTCCCTCCGGCGGGATTATCTTCACCGGCGAGAGCGCGCCGTTGAGCACTATCTTCACCCTGTCGCAGCCGGCCGCCTTGAGAGCGTCAAGCAGATAATGGTTGGAAAAACCGACAGAGACCTCGCTTCCCTCAAGCCTGCACTCGATTTTGTCAAAGGCGCGTCCTATGGTTGTGGTGCAGGCAAACGCAATGAAGCCGTCGGTAAAATCCACCTTGATATGGCTGCGCAGACGGTCGTCTATTATCGGCGAGGTGCGCTCCACGCTCTCTATCATCGCCCGCGTGTCGACGATGACTGTCGTCGCGCCGCCGGACGGAATAGCCTTGTTGTGATCAAGAAACTCGCCCTCAAGCAGGCGGGTTATCACGTTGTATTCGTTTATCTCAAATATCATGTGACGCTTTGCCGCGCGCATTACAACGTCGTCGTCCTCGCCGGAGATCATGCGGCTCAGCTCCGCAAGCGCTCGTCCGGGGATTATGAAGGTGTCACTGCCGGTGTAGTCCACCCTTTCGCGGCGCACCGCAAGACGGAAGCCGTCAAGCGATACCATAGTCAGCAGCCCATCCTCGAAGATAAACTTCACGCCTGTAAGCGCCGGGCGGATATCGGTTGTTGCGACCGCAAACAGCGTCTGGTCTATCATGCTCTTGAGAAGTCCGCTTTTAAGGGTTATCTCGCTGCTTATGTCCCCGTCGCCGGGAAGCTGCGGATAATCGCGCGCGGGCATGCCTAAAATGGTATACTCGGTGCTGCCGCAGTGGAGCTCGACGATATTCTTGTCGTTGGTGCTCAGGCTTACAGCTCCGGTCGGCATATTGCGAAGGATATCGGCGAAGAGCTTGGCGTTGATAACTATCTCGCCCTCCTCCACGGTCTCGCATTCGCGTTCGGCTGTGATGCCGATCTCAAGGTTATAGCCGGAGACCTTTATGGTGCCTGCGCCGTTATGTTTGGTCGCGTTGAGCAGCACTCCCTCAAGAGACGGTGTAGCCATCTTGCCGGAGACTGCGCGCGACGCATTGGATACCATCTCGTAAAGCGTCTGTTTATCACAGTTGAATATCAATTGAATACATCCTTTCTTATCGGTTTTGGGCGGAGGTTTTTCACATCGCCGTTGTCAGAAAAAAAATGAAATGATATAATATATAAAAGTGAGCCGTCGCAGTAGAGGGCGTTGAAATGTTGAAAGGAAGAAAATTCCTTGAAAAGAAGCGGAAAAAACGGCGATGATAGACTGCGAAAACAAAAAGGATAAAATGTTGAAAAGTTGAAATGTAAAAGAGATCTCACAATATTTGCCCGGTTTCAACGTGGAAAAGTAAAAATACAGTTAAAAACAACTGTCCGGGGATGGGGCAATTAAACTTTAAACAGGTGGTGAAAAAGTTGAAACGCGGCTGTTGTGGAAAATCTTTTCAGTTTCCGTTTATATTGCGGATAATGTCGCTGATGAGCTCGCGGTAAGAGGGGTCGGCTTCCATCTTTGCGGAGACGTTCTGGATGGAATAGACGACGGTGGAATGATCCTTGCCGCCGAACTCCTCGCCGATGGAGGACATGGCCATCTGGGTTATCTCCCGGATGACGTACATTGCGGCCTGACGCGCGGCGGAAACCGCCTGAACGCGCTTGTTGGACTTGATATCGGTGGGACTGACGTTGAAGGTTCGGGATACCTCAAGGATTATCTTTTCCACGGTGATCGGCACCGGCTGATTATCAGAGAGGATATCCTTTATGGCCTTCTGCGCCATTATGATGGAGGGCGTAGCGCCGGAGATATCGCGATAGGCGCCGAGCTTTTTGACGGCCCCCTCAAGCTGGCGGATATTATTTTTGAGGCGGTTTGCGATATATTCCGCGGTGTCCTCGGGAATATCGAAGCCGAGCAGCTCCGCCTTGCGGTGGATTATCGCCATACGGGTCTCGAAATCCGGAGGCTGGATATCGGCGATGAGGCCGGATTCAAAGCGGGTGCGAAGTCTGTCCTCAAGGGTGCGGATCTCCTTCGGAGGTCTGTCGGAGGCGAGGACAATCTGCTTTTTCGCCTCATAGAGGCTGTTGAAGGTATGGAAAAACTCCTCCTGCGTGCTCTCCTTGCCGCCGATAAACTGGATATCGTCGACGAGCAGGACGTCCGCCTTGCGGTATTTGTTGCGGAACTCGCTGCGGGTATCGTTTCCTATGGCCTCGATGAGCTCGTTGGTGAAGTCCTCGCTCTTTATATAGCAGAGGTTCATGGAGGGATATTTCGCGGATATCTCGTTGCAGATGGCATACATCAGGTGGGTTTTGCCGAGCCCGGAGTTGCCGTGGATAAACAGCGGGTTATAGGTGCCCGCAGGCTTGGCGGCGACAGCCATTGCGGCTGCGTGGGCAAACTTATTGGAGGGGCCGACGATATATGTAGCGAAGGTGTATTCGTACTCGCCCGGCTCGTCCGAGCCGGAGAGTTTTTTCTTCGGGGTCTCCGCCGGGGCGTTCTCATAATCAATCCTGACCTCGACCTCGAAGCCCATAGCGCTGCCAAACGCCTCCTTGAGCAGCGAGAAGAACTTAGGATCGACGAGCACGTCGTGATAGAACTTGTCCTCGACCGAGAGGACGACTACGCCGGCCTCGATGCCGACGGGTCTGATTTTGCTGAACCACGCGTTGTAATTGGTGGTGGTCAGCTGGCCGCGGCAATACTCCATTGCGGCGTTGAAGATGTCCAGAAAGGATTCCATAAGTAACCTCACCTTAATTGTTGTTCTGGGAACACTGTGGAAAACCGGTTGAAAGGGTTGAAAACTCAAGTTAAAAGGGGTTGACATAAAAATTTTCCACACGATTTAAACGTTGAATTTTCTATTATTATACCACACCTCTTTTACTTTTTCAACAGCTAAATGACTGCATATATATAATAGTATAGTTTTCTCCGCGCCGGGCAATGCCCGGTGATATATCCGCGGTTCGGTCGTCCTCACGCTTCGCGTTGCGGGGACCTTACGTTATCGGTTTCGTTAACTTATTCCCGCGGCGCGGGCACGACTCTGGTTTTTCTTGTGATTGACTTTTTCTTTCGCCTATCGGCGAGGGCGGGCAGCGCCCGCTGGAATGTTCGCGGGCGAAACCGGCGCAAGCGACGGTTTCTTACGTTTGCTGTTACACAGCGTTCATCCCCGCGGCGCGAGCATAATTCTACCTTTCTCCGCGCGAATAAGTCAATGCACTTGATAACGTAAGCCACCGGGCGAAGCGCGGAGGCGTTCCGCGTTTAGCGGAAGAGGAGAGTGTTTCCAAAGAGAGAGGGGAAACAGCCTGAAAGGGTGTCCCCTCTCTCTTTGGTGCGCCTTTGCCTACTTTCGTCGTGAAACGAAAGTAGGTGCCCGCCCGGCACGAGGGCAAGTCAGCGCCAAAAGGCAGTTCATCCTTGCCGACAGGCGAAAAACAAAACCAACCATAAGAAAAGATAGATTACCCCGCCGCCGCGCGAACCAGCTAACGATATCGAATCTGTAAGCCCACGCGCGAAGCGCGGAGGCGAACCGCGCCGGGCAATGCCCGCAGGTGGAGATTAATAAGGACGGTACTTGTAAAAAGAGAAAAGACTTGCTATAATATTGGTATATTATATTTTTTGTGGAGCAGTGTAAGTGTTATGGGAAAGATTATCGCCGTGGCAAACCAGAAGGGCGGAGTCGGAAAGACTACGACCGTTGTTAACCTCGCCGCAGCCGTCGGTGCGCAAGACAGAAAAGTCCTTGTCGTCGATTTTGATCCGCAGGGCAACGCGACCAGCGGCTTAGGCATAAACAAGCGCGGAGTCAAGGCCACTACCTACGAGCTCATTATGGGAGAGTGCAGATTTGACGACGCCTGCGTCAGTACCGGCTTCAAAAATACAGACCTCCTCCCCGCCAATATCAACCTCGCCGCGACGGAGATAGAGCTTGTGGATACCGAAAACCGCGCGCTCGCGCTTAAAAAATCTCTTGCCGGCGCGCGAGAGCGCTACGACTACATATTCATTGACTGTCCCCCCTCCCTTGGGCTGCTCACCTTAAATGCCCTGAGCGCCTGCGATAGTCTTCTCATACCAATCCAGTGTGAGTATTACGCGCTTGAGGGCCTTTCTCAGCTCATGACCACCGTCAGGCAGATCAAAAAGCTTTACAACCCGCACATCGAGATTGAGGGCGTTCTGTTTACGATGTACGACGCGCGTCTTAACCTGACGCTTCAGGTTGTGAGTGAGGTCAAAAAATATTTTCCGCAGAAAATTTTCAGCTCGGTCATCCCGCGCAACGTCAAGCTCTCGGAGGCGCCCAGCTTCGGCAAGCCGGTCATGTACCACGACGGCGCGTCCAGAGGAGCAAACGCCTATGCCGAGCTTGCTGCGGAGCTTATCGCCAAGAACAAAACGCGTTGACCGGTAACCGCATTTTGTATCATATACGATTTGGAGGGCTTAGCCTTGGCAAAGAAACAGAGCGGTCTTGGAAAGGGTCTCGAGGCGCTTTTCGCCGATAATTCACAGGACGAACAGAAGGTCGAGATGATAAGGATAGCGGACGTCGAGCCGAATCGCGAGCAGCCGCGCAAAAGCTTTGACGACGCGGCGATGGAGGAGCTTGCCGAATCGATAAGGCAGCACGGCGTGCTTCAGCCGATAATCGCGCGACCCGCTATCGGCGGCAGCTATATCATCGTTGCGGGCGAACGCCGCTGGCGCGCCGCGCGCCTTGCCGGGCTGGACGAGGTGCCGGTAATCGTGCGCGAGATGGACGAGCAGCAGGCGGCGCAGCTTGCGCTAATCGAGAACCTCCAGCGCGAGGATCTCAATCCGATGGAGGAGGCGGCCGCGATAAAGCAGCTCATGGAGCTTTACGGCTTTTCGCAGGAGCAGGTTGCGGAGAAGCTCGGCAAGTCGCGACCGGACATCGCGAACAAGCTGCGTCTGCTGGGACTGCCGGAGGACATCCGCGAATACGTTGCACAGGGTAAAATTTCCGCCGGTCACGCGCGGGCTCTGCTCGCAATCGACGACGAGTCGTCCCGTCGTGCGGCGGTAGACGGCATTCTCGAGGGCAAGCTGACCGTCCGCGGCGTCGAAAACATCGCAAAGGCGTCAAAATCCCCACGCGCCCCCGCTAAAAAGCCGCTTAAAAAGGTGCTATGGGAGGCGCCGAAGCAGGATGGCGGCGACATGCCCTCCGGTGACAGCTTTTTCGAGGAGATGGAGCTCGCGCTTTCCGGCGAGCTTCATCGCAAGGTCAGAATCAGCCGCAATCAGGACGGTCGCGGGTGCATCGAGATCGAATTTTTCAGCCGTGAGGATCTCACGAAGATTGCTGAAAGTCTCAGAGAATGATTTTTGCAGGTGACTTTCTTTTTTCGCCTATCGGCGAGCGGCGGGCAGCGCCCGCTGGCATGTTCGCGGGCGAAACCGGCGGCGGGCAGCGCCCGCAAGCATATCCGCGGTTCGCGCCAAAGGCGCTTACGTTATCGGTTTCGTTAACTTATTCGCGCGGCGCGAGCATAATTCTACCTTTCTCCGCGCGAACCAGTCAGCGCACTTGATAACGTAAGCCACCGCGCAAAGCGCGGAAGCGAACCGCGTCCGGTCGAAAGATGAGAGGAGATCCAAGGGGAGAGAAGAAAACCGCCCGAACGGTTTTCTTCTCTTTCCTTGGTGCGTTTTTGCCTACTTTTGTCATGCATACCTACGCATAAATGCGTGTAAAAGTAAGTGCCTGCGCGACAAGAGCGCAAGCCAATGCCAAAGCGCAGTCAATCCTCGCCGAAAGGCGAACAAAAAAGTCAACCATAAGAAAAAACAGAACAGCCCAAATCTGCGGGAATAGGTTAACGAAACCGATAACGTAAGCGCCTTTGGCGCGATCCGCGGCTATGCCTGCGGGCGCTTGCCCGCCCTCGCCGAAAGGCGAAAGAAAAAGTCAACCATAAGAAAAAACAGAACAGCCCAAATCTGCGGGAATAGGTTAACGAAACTGATAACGTAAGGTCCCCGCAACGCGAAGCGTGAGGACGACCGAACCGCGGATATATCCCCGGGCATTGCCCGGCGGTACGAGGGCAAGCCAGCGCCAAAGCGCAACCAATCCTCGCCAAAGGCGAAAGACAAAGCCAACCATAAGAAAAAAACCGAATCAACCCAACGCCGCGCGAGCCGGTCGGCGCATTCGATAACGTAAGCCACCGGGCAAAGCCCGGAGGCGCTCCGCGTTCAGCGGAAGAGGTGAGTGTTTCCAAAGAGAGAGGGGAAACAGCCTGAAAGGGTGTCCCCTCTCTCTTTGGTGCGCCTTTGCTTACTTTCGTCGCAAAACGAAAGTAAGTGCCCGCGCGGCATGAGCGCAAGTCAGCGCCAAAGCGCAGTTTATCCTCGCCGATAGGCGAACAAAAAAAGTCAACCGTAAGAAAAGATAGAACCACTCAACTCCGCGCGAGCCGGTCAGCGTACTCGATAACGTAAGCCCACGCGCGAAGCGCGGAGGCGAACCGCGGCTATATCACCGGGCATTGCCCGGCGGCATGAGCGCAAGTTAGCGCCAAAGCGCAGTCAATCCTCGCCAAAGGCGAAAGAAAAAGTTAACCATAAAAAAAGATAGAACCACTCAACTCCGCGCGAACCGGTCGGCGCACTCGATAGCGTAAGCGCCTTTGGCGCGATCCGCGGATATGCCAGCGGGCGCTGCCCGCCGCGGCTATATCACCGGGCATTGCCCGGCGCCGCGCGAGCAGTCAGCGCACTCGATAACATAAGCCACCGGGCAAAGCCCGGCCGCCGACGCAAGAAATTTTGGAAAATGCTTGACAGATGGGTGTTGTATAGGATATACTAAGTTATTACAAGGGACTTTGCGGCCCCTGCTTTGTTGCGGACTGTTTTTTGCGGGCGTTACTGCGGAAAAACGGACGGACAGGCAAAATAATTATGAGATTACGGCGTAATATTACGCTTGTATCTGATAAAAAGATTGCGCCGAAAATCGGCACGGAGGTCAAGAGAAATGAAAAGAACCTATCAGCCCAAGAAGCTCCAGAGGAAGAAGGAGCACGGCTTCATGAAGCGCATGGCAACCCGGAACGGACGCAAGGTGCTCGCACGTCGCAGAGCGAAAGGCAGAGCAGCACTCACCGCGTAAGAGATCGATGAGGACAAAGCCGGATAACGCGGATTGAGAGGTTGGAAATTCGGCCGTAAGGCTGGGCTAAATTTCTGACCTCAAATTTCTGTAGGAGCGTTTTCCGGGCAACAGCTTTCGGATGGCGGTGATGGTGTGCCCAGGATCGGGACAACGGTCTCAATGAAAAACAACGGCGATTTTTCGCGGGCATACCGCAGCGCGAAGACGCAGACGCATCCGCTGGCGGTGACGTACGTCCGGCGAAACAGGCTGGGACAGAAGCGGCTCGGCATAACCACCAGCAGAAAGATTGGCGGCGCGGTTGAGCGCAACCGTGCAAAAAGGATTATACGCGCGGCGTTTGCGAGGATCGAGCCGGAGATCCCGCAGGGCTGGGACATAGTGGTGGTGGCGAGAACAAGAACCACGTCCGCCAAATCCACCGCGCTCGAGCCCGTGCTCAGGCGTCACCTCGAAACGCTTGGAGTGCTGCGCGCGCCTGCAAACGGAGAATGAAACGTATATTTTTGGCATTGATCCGGTTCTATCAGCTTGCGATATCTCCGCTGCTTCCGCGGTGCTGCCGGTACTATCCGACCTGCTCGGCGTACGCGGCGGAGGCGGTAAAGCGCTTTGGCGCGCTGAAGGGCGGGCTGATGGGAGCAGCGAGGATCCTCAGGTGCCACCCGTTTTGCCGCGGCGGATACGACCCGGTTCCGGACAGCTTCACGCTCAGGCGCCGGAAGCAGCCGTGAGCGGTCCGGGAGAACGCGGCTGAGAAAACAAGAACGACAGGGCGCCGCCGCAGAGGTCGCGCGGGGACGCCGGAAAAACAGGGGGTTACACGCCAGATGGGCAATATTATCGGTTATCCTCTCGGCTGGATAATGTGGCTGCTTTATCAGGTGGTCAAAAACTACGGCGTTGCGTTGATTCTCTTCACCCTCGTCATGAAGCTGCTTCTCTTTCCTCTCTCCATAAAGCAGCAGAAATCGACGGCGAAGATGTCCGTGATGGCGCCGAAGCAGCAGGAGCTGCAAAAGAAATACGGAAACAACAAGGAAAAGCTCAACGAGGAGATGATGAAGCTCTATCAGGAGGAGAAGTACAGTCCGCTCAGCGGCTGCCTCCCGATGCTGCTTCAGTTTGTCGTCCTGTTCGGACTTATCGACGTCATATACAATCCGCTCAGGCACATCCTGCGGATGTCCAAGGACGTGATATCTCAGGCATCGGAGATAGTTAAGGGCCTGTCCGATTCCATCGCGTCGCAGGCGACCGCAAGCCAGCAGCTCGCAATCATCGCCGCAGTCAAGGCGGATCCGTCGGCGTTCAGCGCGATGGGGGCGGAGTTCATCGAAAAGGTGTCCAGCATCAATCTGAATTTCCTCGGGCTCAACCTCGGCGAAATGCCCTCGTGGAGCTGGCCCATAATCCTCGTGCCAATTCTTTCGGGAATAACCTCTCTGGGATATTCCATCTATTCCGGCTATATAAACAAGAAAAACAACACCAATCCGGACGCCGGAGCGGGCGGAGGAATGATGATGAAGGGCATGATGTATATCATGCCGCTGTTCTCTTTCTTCTTCGCGATGAGGGTGCCCGCAGGCGTTGGCGTTTACTGGACCGTGTCCAACGTCCTCTCCTTTATACAGACCCTCTATCTCAACTATAAATACAACCCCAAAGAGATGATCGAGGCGATACAGGCGGAGGCAGAGACGAAGAAACGCGAGAAAAAGGAATCCCGCAAGGAAATGCAAGAGAAAAAGGAGAACGGCGAGGAGATAGCGCCAGAGCTTGAGCAGAAGGCGCTGACGGCCAAGGAAATCAACCGGAGAAAGCTTGCGGAGGCGAGACGCCGCGACGCAGAAAAATACGGAGAAGAATACGTCGAGGTTACAGACGACGATCTCAACTGAGGCTGCGGCGCAGGGGAATCGCACAGCAGCGCGGTACCGCTCAAAGCGCGGACGCAGGAAAAGCTGCACCGGTTGAGATATCGGTAAAGGATAGCCCGGCGAGAGCTCGCGCAAGGAGGGCGAAAGGAGCTGTTCGCACGATGCGGTACGGGCTCGTGCCGTCAGAGAAGGACGGCTCGCTTCGGGACTCTTGGGACGTGACGGCGGGCAGGGTTTTGCGTGAAAACCTACTTGTACCGGTATGCCTCGACGGCGAGAGCCATGCGTAGACGTTCAGGCCGGCGGGCTACGGCGCGCAGCGCGGCCCGCAAAACGGAGGGCCGCGTCTTGGCGGCGGCCTGTCCTCGATGGTGCCGCGCTATACATTTTATCGCAACGCCGGTTATACAGTTGCTTCATGGAATCCGGACAGCGGCCTTCAGGCTGCGCCCTGACGCGACGGTGCCGAAGCATACAGCAGGCGCGCCGCATGGACATATCGAGCGCGGCAGGCGTTATCACGGGAACGGAGCTTTTTAAAGAAAAATACGGAACAGAATATACAGCAATGAAGCCGGCGGGCCCAAGCAGAGCACCGGGCCGCCGATATAACCGCAACACAGCAAATGAATGGAGGAGTTGGCTTGAAACTGGAGATTATCTCCACCGGCAAGACGGTAGAGGAAGCTATCGAAAACGGTCGCAGAGCGCTTGGCGTGGAGGATGAGCAGACCGATTTCGAGATCCTTGAGCGCCCGAAAAAAACCTTTCTGGGCCTCAGGCACATCCCTGCAAAGGTAAGAGTATTCGTCGAACAGACCAAGGCGGATATCGCGCGGGATTATCTGGACGGCGTTCTGAAGAAGATGGGGCTCGATGTCGAGCTTGAGTCAAAGGAGAGCGACGAGGGCATAGTGCTGTCGCTCAAGGGCGAGGGCCTCGGCGTGGTGATCGGACGCAGAGGAGAGACGCTGGACGCGCTGCAATACCTCTCCTCCCTTGTTGCGAACCGCGAGGGCGGCGCCTATCAGCGGGTGTCGATCGATATCGGCGACTATCGCCGGAAACGCGAGGAGACGCTCGAGGCGCTTGCAAGAAAGCTTGCCGCTCAGGCGGTCAGAACGGGCCGCAGCGTGACGCTCGAGCCGATGAATCCCTATGAGCGCCGTGTAATCCACTCGGCCGTTCAGGAGGTCGAGGGTGCGACCAGCCGCTCAATCGGCGAGGAGCCCAACCGCCGTGTCATCATCAGCAGCACCGCCGCGCCCAAGAAGCCCTATGGCGGCAAACGCGGAGGAGGCAAAAAGGGCGGCGGACGCAGATACGACAACCGCACGGACAAGCCCGCCGCAGAGGCGCAGAGCCAGAGCGCCGAGGTTTCCGAGGCGACGGGAGCCGCCGAAACGCGCGAGAGACCCGCGCCCAGAGACGGCGAGCGCCGCGAATATCGCAGAAACGACCGTCGCGACGGCGGCAGGGGTGGCCGTGGCAGAGGCCCAAAGCCGGAGCAGCCGGTATCCACCAGACCGGCGGAGGTCAAGGAAGAGGCGAAGGACAAGCCGCTTTACGGCAAGATCGAGCTGTAAGAGGCCGGATAAAACTAAAAAGCAAGAGGGCTTTTTGAAATTCAAAAAGCCCTTTCCGCACTTTTCAAGGAAATCGGGCAAGGAAAATATCGGAAGGAGGCGCAAGCATGGCTACCGTTGCGGCGGTCTCGACGCCGGCGGGCACGGGCGGTATCGCGGTGATACGCATATCCGGCGAAAACGCGCTCGGCGTCGCGGACGCGATGTGCAGGAGGTTTGCCGCGGGCAAAACGCTCGCAGCGCTGCCCGGCGGAAGAACGGCGCGGGTGAAAATATTTGATGCGGACGGCGAGCCGCTTGACGACGGGGTTGCTGCGGTTTTTCGCGCGCCCGCCAGCTATACCGGCGAGGACGTAGTCGAGATATCCTGTCACGGCGGCGTCTACGTCACGCGGATGACGCTGCGCTCGGCGCTTGCACACGGCGCGCAGCCCGCCGGGCCCGGCGAGTTCACCAAGCGCGCCTATCTCAACGGCAAGCTGAGCCTGACGCAGGCGGAGGCGGTGATGAGCCTGATATCCGCAGGCGGCAAAAGCTCCGCAAGGGCGGCGCTGTCCCTGCTCGAGGGCTCGCTGTCGCGCGAGCTGCGGGAGATACGCGATGCGTTGTCCGGAGCGGCCTCCCACCTCTCGGCGTGGATAGACTTCCCGGAGGAGGAGGTCGAGGAGGTGGAGCCGGAGGCGCTCGGTCGGACGCTTGGCGCGGCGCGGGACAGGCTTGCCGTTCTGGTGAGGGATTACGACCGCGGAAGGCTTGCCTGCGACGGGATAAAAACGGTAATCTGCGGGCGGCCAAACGTCGGCAAATCCACGCTGATGAACCTGCTTTCCGGCTGTGAGCGCAGCATCGTCGCCGATATCCCCGGCACAACGCGCGACATCGTCGAGGACTGCGTGCAGCTTGACGGCTACACGCTGCGTCTCTCCGACACGGCGGGGCTGCGCGAGACGGGCGACGCGGTCGAGAGCATCGGCGTTGACCGGGCGAGAAAGCGCGTCGAGGAGGCGGATCTCGTGCTTGCCGTGTTTGAGGGCAGCGAGGAGGCATCGCCCGACGACCTCTCACTGCTCGAAGCGCTGCGCGGCAGAAGGCATATCGCCGTCATAAACAAGAGCGACCTTGCGCAACGCCTCTCCCCCGCCCTCTTCGAGGGGCGCACGGCGGTGTACCTATCGGCAAAGACCGGCGACGGCTTCGAGCGGCTGCGCGCGGCGATACTCTCGTCGCTCGAGCTGGACGGGCTGGACGTGTCCGCGCCGATGCTCGCGGGAGAGCGGCAGCTTGGCTGCGCAAGAGCAGCGCTGAACGCGCTTGACGAGGCGCTGGCTGCGCTGCGAGCCGGAATGACGCTGGACGCGCTGTGGGTGTGCGTTCAGTCGGCGTTCGGCAGCCTGTGCGAGCTGGACGGCGTGGACGCAGGCGAGAGGATGATCGAGGGCGTGTTCCAAAACTTTTGTGTGGGAAAATAAAACACACAGATTAGAATGGGCCGATAAATATAAATTGTGAAGAAACGCTCAAATCGTTTAAACTATTGCGCAGCAAACTTAATAACTTATTTACAAATGCTGCGCGGCGTTTTGATATCATTACCATAGGCATTTTATACGCTCCGGCGGGCGGCTTCGCGGGATCGTGCGGAAAGGCTACAATAAATGCACGGTTTGTGTGCCGCTTTTTATTTACAAATCGCGCTTTTTGCGGTATAATATTATAGTTACGGCGCAAAAAGTAACAGGAGGAAGTTGGATGATTGAAGTAAAAAACCTCGTTAAACAGTATGGCAACAACTTTGCTGTTGACGACATCTCGTTCAAGGTGAATCAGGGCGATATCCTTGGCTTTCTGGGACCGAACGGAGCCGGCAAGAGCACGACGATGAACATTATCACCGGATATCTCTCCGCAACGTCCGGCACCGTCACCGTGGACGGCATCGACATCATGGAGGATCCAATCGCCGCGAAGGCAAAGATCGGCTATCTGCCGGAGCATCCGCCGCTCTATCTTGACATGACGGTCAAGGAGTATCTCGGCTTTGTCTACGAGCTTAAAAAGGCGACGCAGCCGAGAACCGCGCACATCGACGAGATATGCGAGCTGGTCAGGATAAGCGACGTCTACAAGCGCCCGATAAAGAACCTCTCCAAGGGCTACCGCCAGCGCGTCGGCATTGCGCAGGCAATGATCGGCAACCCACAGGTGCTCATCCTCGACGAACCGACTGTCGGACTGGATCCGAAGCAGATCATCGAGATCCGCGCGCTCATAAAGGAGCTCGGCGAGCGCCACACGGTAATCCTCTCCTCCCACATCCTGCCCGAGGTGCAGGCGGTCTGCGACAGGATCATCGTCATCAACAAGGGCAGGCTCGTCGCCGACGACACGCCGGACAACCTCTCCCACAACCTCAGCTCCGACCATAAGCTGCGCCTGCGCATCGACGGCCCGGACAAGGAGGTCAGGCGGCTGCTCGAAAGCATCCCCGGCATGGTGTCCGTCAATCTGCTTGGCGAGCGTGAAAAGGGCGTCTACGAATTTGACGTCGAGGGCGACCCCAACGCCGACCTGCGCCGCGAGATATTCAAGCGCCTCGCAGCCCGGCAGTGGGCCATCCTGGGCATGAGAAGCTCCGAGATGACCCTCGAGGATATATTCCTCCAGCTCACAAGCGACGAGAAGAAGGCCTGACGGCCTTCGGACCGGATTTTACCGAAAGGATGATAAATCAATGTTAGCTATAATGCGTCGCGAATTTAAGGCGTATTTCACCTCGCCGATAGGCTATATCGTAGTCGCCGCGTTCTATCTCATGTCCGGCGTTTTCTACACCCAGCTAATCGCCTACGGCTACGGCGACATGCGCAACCTGTTCAGCTCGATGTATACCGTCATCATGTTCCTCATCCCGGTGCTCACGATGAGGCTGATGAGCGAGGACAAGAAGATCAAGACCGATCAGATCCTGCTCACCGCGCCGGTCACCGTCACGGGGATTGTGTTCGGCAAATATCTTGCCGCACTGCTCGTCTATTTCATCGCCACCCTCGCCACCGTCGCGCAGTGCCTCGTCGTTGCGCTGTTCGCCGTTCCCGAGTGGGGAGTCGTTTTCACCAACTACATCGGTATGCTGCTGCTGGGCGCGACCTTCATCGCGATCGGCATGTTTATCTCGTCGCTGACGGAGAATCAGGTCATCGCCGCGATAGGCTCCATCGCCGTCGCCATCCTCGTCACCATCGCCGACAGCGTGGTGCCGAAGATCAGCATCAAGTTCCTCGACGCGTTCCTCTCCGACGCGACCTTCTCCACCCGTTATAACGAGTTCATGAACGGCATCATGAACTTCTCCAACGTAATCTTCTTCCTGAGCATCGTCGCGATATTCCTTTTCCTCAGCGGCCGGGTGCTTGAGAAGAGACGCTGGAGCTGACGAGAACGACAGGGAAAGGAGTGCCGGAAAATGAACAACAACGAAAACAAAAACGAAAATATAGTCAACGAGAACCCGGACAACGAGAATATCAGCAAAGATAACCTTGCCGGGGAAGAGAATAAGCCGGAGGCGCCCGCCGGGACAGAGCAGGACGCAAAGGCCGCAGAGGAGAAAAAGCTTGCCTCCGCGGCAAGAAAGCGCCGCCTAAGATACGGGGGTGCGGCGACGGTCATCACCGTTATCGGCATTGTTGTGATAATCATCATCAATATGGTCGCCACCTCGCTCACCAACCGCTTCGGGCTTACCGTGGACATGACGGGCAATTCGATCTTCAAGCTCAGCGAAAAGTCGATAAATTATGTCAAGGACATCGATAAGGACGTCAACATTTACATCCTGCTCGATGAGGACACCTATAAGTCCGCCGGCATCTATTACGCCAGCTCCGCGAGCATAATCGAGAATTATTCGCAGATCAACAGCCATATCAAGGTGTCCTATGAGGACATCATCAGCAACCCGACCTTCGTCAGCCAGTTCCCGGAGCTGACACTCTCACAGGGCGACGTCGTCATTGCCTGCGGAGACAGGGCCGTCTCTCTCAAGCAGAAGGATCTCGTCTCCCAGACTAAGGATAAGAGCGGGAATTACACCATCAACTCCACTGCCGAGCAGTCGATGACCTCCGCCATCCTCACAGTCACCTCCGACGAGCAGATAAAGGTCAGCATCCTCACCGGCTACGACAACGCCGACGCGTCCGCCGTCGCCGCGCAGTTCTCCAAGAACAACTACATCGTCACCGAGCAGTCGCTGCTCACCGAGGAGATCGATCCCGACGCCGAGATCATCGTCCTCTTCGGCATCAAGCGCGACCTTGACGAGGAATCCATCAAGAAGATAGAGACCTACCTTGACAACGACGAGGAGCAGAAATGCCGCGCTCTCTATTACTTCGTATCCAGCGAAACCTCCCTTGAGGAGATGAAAAACTTCGGCGCGCTGCTCCGCGACTGGGGCATCAGTGTCTCCACCGATTACATCTACGAGACCAACAGCAGCAAATATCTCAGCGGCTATCCGTTCTATACCATCCCGAGCGTTGTCAACACCAACGTCTCCGGCGGCATAGAAAACAAGAACCTCTATATAACCATGTTCAACTCCCGCCGCGTTGAGCTTGTCGATACCGGATACTCAAACGAGGCGCTGCTCCAGTTCTCCGACGACGCCATGGCGTTCCCGCTTGAAGCGGCGATAGAGGGCAAGAGCATTCAGGAGGTCAAGGGAGAGAACGTCAAGGGCGCCTGCGCCGCCGCCTGCACCACCGTCACCAAATATGACGGCACCACGCCGCTGCGCTCCCGCATCATAGTGTTCTCCTCCGACGCCGCGTTCTCCAGCACGGCGCTCACCGGCAGCTATTACGGTAACGCGGACTACCTCATGTCACTCTCCAACACCGTGACCGACAACTCCACCTTTGTCTATGTTGCGGAGAAGAACATGGACACCGCCAAGATAGCCATAACCGGCAGCCAGGTCAGGACCATCATGCTCACGTTCATCTTCATCTGCCCGATAGCTGTCCTGGCGGCAGGCACCATCGTCTGGATCAAGAGAAGACACAGATAATGGAGGAAGATCAAGATGTCACAGGCGAAAAAACCACTCACCAAGCGTCAGCGCTCGATGCTCCTTGCGGGCATCGCGCTGCTTGCAGCTATCCTTGTGATAGTCCTGCTGCTCATTATCCCCGACAGCAAGGGGACGGATGAAAGCTCCTCCTCCTCCGGGACGTCACAGGTGGAGCTGATACCTCTCGTTGAGGCGACTGCGGAGAACCTCAAAAAGGTGGAGGTCGTCAACGACGCGGGCGGATACACCGCGCTGATCGAAAAGGTCACAAAGGACGGCAAGGACTCCTATACGATAGCGATAGAGGAGCTGGGCGACATATCAGCGCTCAACACCTCCAATATCAACAGTCTTTCCTCCCGCCTCACCAGCATCAAGGCGACCCAGCTCATCTCCGAGGACGCCTCCCGCAAGGGCGAATTTGGCCTTGACAAGCCGCAGGCGACCGTGAAGTACACCTTTGCCGACGGCTCCGGCGCGACGGTGGAGATCGGCGCCGAGGCTCCCGACGGGGCGGGCTACTACATGCTGCACGACGGAAGGATATATCTTGCGCAGACCAATATGGGCCTCATCTTTTTGCAGGATTACCGCTATTTTGTGGACATGACCATCACCATGGCGGTCGATCTTGAGCAGTATGCGGTCACATTTGCCGGCTTCAAGCTTGGCGGAACGCTGCGCCCGGAGGAGATAGACATCTCCTATGATCCCGACGCGGGTACAAGGAGCGAGTATGTCCTTGTCAACTCATCCTATCGCATGACCTGCGGCGAGCTGGAAAAGACCGTGCGCTCCTCCATCATCGACAACTACTTCAAAACCGTGCTCAACCTCACCGCGACCGAGGTTGTCGCCATCGAGCCGGACGAGGCGGAGCTGAAGAAGTATGGCCTTGACGAGCCCTATTCCACCGTTGAATTTTCCCTTTTCACCGATTCGGAGAACAAGGAGAGCGTCTCCTATACCCTGCGCTTCAGCGAGCCGAAGGACGGAAGCTGCTATGTAATGCACGACGACGTTGACGTGATCTATAAGATTGATACAGCCGAAAAGACGATGCTCGACGTTTCGTTCAACGATATGGTGGACAATATGACGCTCCTCCCCTACATCACCAAGCTCTCACGGATTGTCTACAAGACGCCGGAGAAGGAGTACGTGTTTGACCTCGACAACTTCATAAACGACGAGGGCAAGGAGGATCTCACCGTCACCTGCGACGGCAAGACGCTGAACACCGACTATTTCCGCACCTTCTACGGCACCACCATCGGCATAACCGGCGACGAATATCTCAACGTTGAGGACGTCCCCGATATCGCGAGCCTCGGCAAGCCGATACTTGAGATTATCTACGAGTATACCGACAGCGCCAAGGAGAATGACGTGGTACAGATCTACGAGGGCCCCACCCGCCGCTCCTATGTCGCCTACAACGGCAAGATCGAGTTCCTCTCAAAGACCACAAAGGTCACTCTCTCGATGAAAAACTGCGAGAAGGTAATCAACGGACAGGAGACCTCGTACTGAGCCGGACAGCTTGAAGCGGACACGGAAAAACAGACCTCCTGCGGCAGACAAATGACCGCAGGAGGTTTTGATTGCGCCGGGAAAGCGGCACCGCGGCGAGCGGACAGCGGGCCGGGCCCGGAATATTGGGCGCAACGGGAGGAAAAACGCGAAGAATATTATAAAAAGCAGGAATGTTTACGGTTTATTTACCGATCAGCGGGCAAAACGGTATATAATTAAATACACGGCGAGGGCCGATAAATTTGTTTAAACGAAGGGTTGAATCTATCTATGAAAAAAGCGCTTGGTATTATTCTGGCGGCGGCGCTGCTGTTGACCGCGCTGTGCGGCTGCTCCAAGGTCGCCTACAACGAAAACTTCAACTATGCCGACGCACTTGACGAAAACGGATTCTTTAAGGGGATACAGGCGACGAAGTATGTGACGCTCCCGGAGTATAAAAACATTCCGATACAGAAGGACGTTCTGGAGGCGTCCGACGAGGATCTTCAGGCGCAGGTAGAGAGTCTGCTCTCCGAGAACCCGGCGTATGAGCGCATACTTGACCGCGCCGTCGAAAACGGCGACAGCGTCAACATCGACTATGTAGGCAGCGTGGACGGAGTTGAATTTGAGGGCGGCAACACAAAGGGCAACGGCACCACCGTCATCATCGGCGAGACGAAATATATCGACGACTTCCTCGAACAGCTCATCGGCCACGCCCCCGGCGAGACCATCAATGTCGAGGTCACCTTCCCGGACAGCTATCCGCAGAATCAGGATCTTGCGGGCAAGGATGCGCTGTTCGTCACCACAATCAACTACATTCAGGGAGAAAAGATTGAGGTCTCGGAGCTGACCGACGAAATTGCAAGGAGCTACGGCTTTGACAACAAGGACGCACTCATCAGCGACATCTCCGCATGGCTTATCGAGCAGCAGAAGCTCAGCTTTTTCAACGGCATCATCGAGAAGGCCGAATGCAGGAAGGTTCCGGACAAGGTGCTCAATTACATCATCAACTGCGACCTCAAATATTACAGGGAATACGCCACCGCCTACGGCATGAAGCTGGACGATTTCATGAAGAACAAGATCGGCAGCAATTCGGTTGAGGAATATATTGCGAAGAAGCGGGAGAGCTATGAAAAGACCGCAGCGAAATATCTTGCGATACAGGCGATAGCCGAGAACGAGGGGCTGAGCGTCTCGATGGACGACATCGCCGCCAACGATATGGACAGCTACATCGACAAGTACGGAGTCGAATATATCAAGCAGTATCTGCTGCAAAACGAGATCGTCCCGAATTGGGTGGCGGATAACGCGATACCGGAATAAACGGGAACACCTCAAGGGCGCTGTAAACGGCGCGCCTACAAGCAGGAAAGCACCGCACGAAGGCGAAGGCCGCTGGCCTGCATGCAGCCGTGCAAGCCGCCTTGCAGCAAAGGAAAAGCGTCCCGTTTTGACGCCGGGTTTTGATCGGAGGCTTGCAGGACGCCGTCCGGCCTTTTATCAACGCGCGAGCCACAAAGACAGAGAAAACAGCAATATAAAGCAGGAGCGTCGCGGTCCGATTTGCAGACCGCAGAGCTCCTGCTTTTTGTATATCCCGCCGAGGGGCAGCCGGCGAAAACCGCGTTCCCGGCAACGGGACGCATAGCCGCTTTTATGGCTCGGCAGAGATTTCAGATGTTACGCACGCCGTCGGCGCGCAGCGCTGCGACAAGCTCTGCCGCCGGAAGCTCGCGCGGATCGATGCGACGCTCGGCCGACATGGCCGCAGCCGTTCCCGCGGCCTGCCCCATGGCCACACAGTCTCCGGTAACGCGGTAGCTCGCGTGCGCCTCATAGCTGCCGGAGATGCAGCGTCCCGCCGTGAGCAGGCCCCTTGTGTTTTTCGGCAGCAGACAGCGATAGGGGATGTGATAGGGCTTGACGGAATAATCGTAGCCCTCCTGCGAAAGCCCGTCCGGCTGGTGGATGTCCACGTTGAACGCACATTCGCAGACGCCGTCCGCATGCCGTCTGCCGGAAAGCAGATCGTCAAGGGTCAGCTCATAATCGCCCACGATGCGGCGCGACTCGCGAACGCCAACGGCGGGGGCGGTCTGCTCCAGAATCGCGTGGCGGAACTGCGGCATATAGGAGGTGAAAAAATCCATGGCCTGCCGCACAAGCTCGCGGCCCTCAAGCGCGGCGGCGCTGAGCTGCCAGGCGTCGAGGGCGCTTTTGCCGCGCATGTGCGTCATCTCCGCAATGCCCTGATGCGGGGTTGGGAGGGAGAGAATATACGGCCGGTCGAAATTGAAGGGATAATCGTGCAGCCCGGCGGCCTCGGCGGCGTGCTCCATGTGGAAGAACAGCTCTGTCGTTTTGAGCGGCCCGGGAGCGTAGTCCATGGCCTGGACGTAATCCGTTTCGCCAAGCTTGAACATCATGGACATCGGCTGCACCGCGCCGTCGCTGTCGCGGCCGAGCTTGTATGGCGCGCCCGCGCGAGCAGCCACGTCACCGTCGCCGGTGCAATCGACCACACAGGAGGCGCGGTAGGCCTGACGACCGGACTTGTTTTCCACGATTACGCCGCAGACACGACCGTTTTCCAGCAGCGGCAACGCGAAATGCGTGTTAAGCAGAGGCTGCGCGCCGGCGTCCGTGAGCTTTCGGTCGAGCAGAAGCTTCATGGCCTCGATATCAAAGCCCAGCAGCGGGCCGGACATGGCCGTGTTGCCGCCGGATTCAAGCTCGTCCACCAGCTCCTGCATGATGCCGCCCTTGTTCTCCCAGTCCCAGATCGGAATGACGAGCCCGGCCGTCCACATACCGCCCAGAAAGGCGTATTGCTCGATAAGCAGCGTCTTTGCGCCGTACCGTGCAGCCGCGAGCGCCGCGCCGACCCCGGCGGGGCCGCCGCCCGTCACAATGACGTCATATTGCCCTGCAACCGGGGTTTGCAGATGCTCGGTAATCAGTTCCATATCGTGTTCTCCGTGTGCTTTTGAGAGCTCAGTACGCATGGCCGAGAGGCTCCGGGCCGAGCGGCGCGTTGCCCGGATTCGGAAGCTCGAAGCCGTTGGCCTTGTATGCCTCGTAATCAAAGTGCTCCAGCTCGTCGTAGCCGAGCTTGTGGAATTCGTAGAAGCCCTCCCAGTCCTCATAGCCGTCGCCAAGCCTGTGCTCAAGGAAGGCGTCGGCCATGGCCATGCCGGTGCGCGGCGCAACATAGAAGCCGCCCATGGCCAAGACGTTGCAGTTGTTTGCGGTGACGCAGCGCAGCGCCGCCGGAACAGTCTCGCAGACGGCCGCGTGGACGTGCGGGCACTTGCTCGCCGCGATATGAATACCCATGCCCGTGCCGCAGAACAGCAGCGCGCGCTCAAACTCACCCTCCGCAATCATTGCGCCCGCGCGCAGGCCGATGCGGTGATACATCTCGGGAGTACCTGCGTCGTCGGCCTTCATGCCGACGTCCGTGACCGTCCAGCCGCGCTCTTCAAGGTGCCGCACTACGGCGTCCTTCAGCGCCAGCCCTGCAAAATCGGCCGCGACAAGAACCTGCTTATCCTTGATTGTTTTCATGATGCGTGTCTCCTTTTCGTTTTTATTCTGTTTTTCCGGCTGGCTTGCCGGTGGATTCGCCGCGGATCAGCTTGAGCTTGTTGGAATAAAATCCGGTCGTCTGCTTCGTCATGGCTGCATACAGCAGGTCGAAAGCCTTTTCGCCGAAGGCGTTCACCTCAACGGCGAGCGTTGTGAGCGAGGGAGACTGATACCGGCCAAGCTCGATGCCGTCAAAGCCGACGACGGAAATATCCTCCGGGACGCGCAGCCCGCGCTCGAAAAACGCGCGGATAGCGCCTATCGCCATTAGATCGTTGCCGCAGATGACGGCTGTGACAGGCGTACCGCTTTCGAGCAGCCGACATGCCTGACGATAACCGGCGCGCACGTCGGTTGGATACGGCGGCTCGCCGTCGAAGATCACGGCGTTAAGGCCGTGCTCGAGCATCTGCTGCTCATATGCGCCGCAGCGCAGATCGTAGCGCATGTCATGGCTCAGGCCGCTGAGATAGACTATCTCGCGGTGTCCCAGCTCGAGCAGGTGCGCCACGGCCATCTGCATGGCTGTGCGGTAGTCGTGCTCGATGGAGGAGAAGCGCCGGTAATCCACGTCTGTGTTGCCGCTGACAAGCACCTGAATGTCGTTTTCCAGAAGCTGATCGAGCTTTGACATATCAAGCATATGCGGCAGAGCAGCCACAAACACACCGTCGAGGCGGCGGGTGATGAAGTTGTCGAGATAGTGGTCGAGATTCTGCGTACCGATACAGATGTTGACGAAATAGCCCTTGGCGCTTGCCGCGGACTCAAAGCTCTCGACAATCTCTCCGTAGAAAGGATTGCGGATGTCCTCGAGGACAATTCCGAGCTGCATGGTTTTGCGGGTGATAAGGCTGCGCGCAACCATGTTTGGCTGATAGTTGAGCTGCGCCATGGCCGCATGGACGCGCTCGACCGTTTCCTCCCGCACTTTCTGGACGTTATTCATGACATTTGAGACTGTCGCAGGCGAAACTCCCGCCAATTTTGCGACGTCGAGCCGCGTCGGTGTCATCTGTTGTCAACGCTTCTTTCCAAGAGAATTTTTATGGACTTTCCAATTATTATTATCGCATATCTTCACAGCCGCTGTCAAGGAGCGCCTGCGTGATTGCGGAGGCATAGATGCGGATCATAAAGTCGTTCGGGTGGTTGACGAGGTTTGCGCTGAGGCTGGGATAGCCCTTCCTCCTTGCAGCCGCGTCGAACAGCGCGCCCATGGACAAAAAGCCGCAGCCGGGGAGACTGTCCGCCAGCGCGCGCAGCGCCGGCTCGTAGCTTCGTTGCAGGCCGGTCCAGCCAAGGCAGTCGGGATTGGGCGTTTCGCTTGAGAGCAGGAGAAACTCCATCTGCGGGTTTGCCTCGCGGCCGGTTTTGATGATCGACCGGAGATTCTGCGCATATGCCTCGGGCAGAATTTGCGCTCCGCTGTCGTTCATGCCGAAGCGGACAACGGTCAGATCCGGGAGGAGAGCGGCAACGCGTTCCTGCGCCTGCTCCGCGCCCCAGCGGCTGGTTGTGCCGCCGACGGCAGTGTTGGAAACCTGTATGGCCGGATGCTCCCACGCCTCCGCGAGCAGGAGAGCGGTCAGCCGATCCAGCGGCGGCAGATATGGCGCAAGTCCGCTGCGTCCGCTGGCGTCACAGCCGGAGATGAAGCTGTCGCCGTAAAACAGCACGTTCAGCGGCTGCTTCAGCCGCAGACGGCGCGCAGCCTGCGGCAGACGGGAGAGCTGCCCCGGCGGGCACGGCACGCCGCACACTTCTGCATGAGAATAGCTCACAAGCACCTGACGGCGATGAAGCTCCAGCCCGTCCGGCTCATAGCGCACAAAACGGCCCGGACAGCTCGCGCTGCGAATGGATATGGCCGCCGGCTCGCGCAGGAAATATTCCTCAAAGGAAAACCGCGGCATACGCCCGCCGGGCAGAGGGACGATGCGGTCGCCCTCCAGCAGGTAGTCCTCGCCCGCGCGATAGTCCGTCAGTCCGCTTGCGGAGCACACGCGCAGAAGCTTTTGCGGGCGGCAGAGCAACCGGCATGGCCGAGTTGCTTTTGTGACCGGATCCGGAGTAAAAAGAAGCGTCTCGTTCACAATTAGGTCGCCGTTCCATACATCCGCCCGCAGCGCGGACAAATCATAATAAAGCATACTCATTCGTCGAGGGCCCAACAGTGGAAGCCCGTCTCGGCCCTGAAGGAGCCGAGGCCCGGCAGGGTTACGTCTGCCAGGGCGCCGTGCGGCACCTGCAAATAGACGTATCTGCGGCCATATCGAAGCACCCAGCGTAGCGTCACGTCGCCATAGGGCGTGGAGACGCCCGCGCTGGCGGAGAGCAGCCTTTTGGGGAAACAGGGCTTCACGTCAAACCGCCGCCAGCCGCCGTCCGTGGGAGTGAGCCCCGCAAGACAGGCGAACAGCCACCGGCTGACCGAGCCGTGCATCGGATGATTGTGGGAGTTCATGAGGGGGTTTTTCTTCAGCTCAAAGCG
>CANNTZ010000022.1 GCA_947522735.1 uncultured Oscillospiraceae bacterium
ATACGTAGATTTCGCGCTGGCTCTCGTAAAGCTCCTCGGAGGTAAAGCGTTCCTTCTGGATGCGCGTCATGTAGAGCACGTCGAGCATTGGCAGCGCCTCGTCCAGCGACGGGATAAATTCGCAGTCGCAGCCGCAGGCGTCCAGCAGCCGCAGAATATACGACGGCAGACCAAGCTCCGGAGTTGAAATAAATACAAATTTGTTGCCGTTTTTGCACAGCGTCTTGACGAGCGAGTGGACCGTCCGGCCATTCTTGAGATCGCCGCAAATGCCGATGGTGAGGCCCGAAAGCGTCTGCTTTTCGCCGAAAATGGTGACGAGATCGGTCAACGTCTGGGTGGGGTGCAGGTGTCCGCCGTCGCCGGCGTTGATGATCGGGCATTTTGTGTAGAGCGACGCCGCCTTCGCCGCGCCCTCCTTCGGATGGCGCATGGCGAGAATGTCTGCATAGCCGCTGACAATGCGGATGGTATCGGCAAGGCTTTCGCCCTTGGATACCGAGGAGTTCATCGGATCGGAAAAACCGATCACCTGCCCGCCGAGCCGCAGCATTGCCGTCTGGAACGACATCTGCGTCCTCGTGGACGGCTCGTAGAACAGCGTCGCGAGAATTTTGCCCTCGCACGCTCCGAAATAGCGCTTGGGGTCGCTCTTTATCTCGTTGGCGAGAGAAAGGATCCCCTGAAGCTCGTCGCGGTCAAGCTCGCTGAGATCGATCATGCTTTGCGGATACATTTGCAGCACCTCCCAAAAGTGTTTGACGTCAGTCACAACCATGTTTTGACTATTTTATCACATTTCTTCCGGCTTTGCAAGAGGGACGACCGCCTCACAGTCGAGAGAGAGGGAATATATGACCGCCTCGCGCACCGGAGCTCCAAAGCTCTGCGAGAGCACCTCGGCATATATCTCGAGCTGCCGCCGGTAGCGCTCAACGAGCTGAGACGGCTCCCTCACACGGTCGGTCTTGTAATCCACGACGACGAGGCCGCCGTCCTCGATGAACAGGCAGTCGGCGACGCCCTGTATCGTCACCGTATCGCCGCCCTTGAAGCCGAGAGAATCCGCGCGCGCGTTGTAAAGGAAGCGAAACTCGCGGTACAGCTCCTTTGAGCGCTTCATCCTGGCATAGAGCGCGCTTTTAAAGAAGCAGGCGAGACGGTCCTCGTCAACGCTATCGCGCTGCGCCGCCGTCAGATAGCCCTCGTCGCGCATACGGTCGAGCTCCTCTGAGATACTCTTCTCCGCGCGCGCATAATCGGCAAACTGCATGAAGGTGTGCGCCGCCGTGCCGCGCTGCGCCGCCGTCAGCTCGCCGCCAACCATAAACGAAGGAGTCCGGCCAAAATCCCGCGCGCTCTTTTGCGGGTGAGAAAGCTCGGAGACGCTGAGCTTGTTAGGTATGGCCTGAGCATAGGCGTAGGCATAGCGTCTGGCGGCGCTTTCTGCGATGAGCCGCACCGTTTCGTCCTCCGACAGGGCCGCGGCTCCGGTGTTATCCTCCGCCGCTTCGCTTTTAACCGGCGGCGTTATCGTTATCCTCCATCGGCTGTTGTTTCCGTCCGGATAGACCGGCGCCGAAAAGCCCTCGCAACAGTCGCGCAGCGGCTTGCCGTCCGGATGGGCAATGAGCGCGCGAATGAGCCACTCGGAAACGCTCGCCGCGCCGCGCACGAGATACGGCAGCACCGTGCCGCCGTCGCTGCTGAACGCCGCCCTTGCGGCGCTCTTTTTTGCATTGCTCACAGCCGCCGTGATTATCAGCTTGTCGCGCGCACGCGTCATCGCGACATAGAGGATTCGCAGCTCCTCCGACATCATTGAGGCCTCCTGCGTCAGCTTGAGCGCCTCCTGCTGCACCGTCGTGAATTGGACGCCGCGCTCCGGGTCTCGCCGCACGCAGCTAAAGCCGTATTCCGGATGCAGCAGCGTCTTGGAGTAGAGATCCATGCGGTTGAAGCGCTTGGCCGTGTCCGCGAGGAAAACAATCGGAAATTCCAAGCCCTTTGAGGCGTGGATGCTCATTATCCGCACCGAATCGGAGCCGTCCGCCGAAAACCCGCCGCTGCCAATCCCGGCTCCGTCCTCCTTCATGCGGTCGATATAGCGCAGGAATCCGCCAAGTCCCGCCTGCGAGCGCGCCTCAAAATCGGCTGCAATGCGGATGAGCCGCCGCAGATTTGCAACTCGCTCGGCCCCGTTGTCGCTTCCGATCATCATTGCCGTAAGGTCGGTCGCATCGTAGATGCGCCGGATGAGCATGTCCACGGGCAGCGCCGACGACATCAGCCGAAAGCGCGAGAGCAGACGGTGTGCGGCGGCGCAGCGCTCGTCGTTCTCGTCCGCAAGCAGACCGAGACACGCGTAAAGCGGCGTGTCTCGACGCGCCAGACGCAGCCGCGCCATGTCTGACGGCGTGAACCCGAACAGCTCGGACATCAGCGCCGCCGTCAGCGCGATATCCGAGAGCGGATTATCGACGACACGCAGCAGCGACACCATCAGCGACACCTCCGGCGCGTCGAAGAAATCCCCCTCGTTTTCGGCATCCGCCGTTAGCCCCGCAGCGGCGAAGGCGCGCAGATAGTGCCCGATGCGTCCGGCGCGCGAGCGCAGCAGCACCGCGAAATCTCCGGCTTTTGCGGGGCGCGCACCGTCGCGGCCATAGACGGTATATCCCTCCGCGAGCATCCGCTTTATCTCGGACGCAATGTACGCCGCCTCTGTGTACGCCGCCTTTTCCTCGCTCTCGTCCTCGCTCAGATCGAGCAGCGTGAAATCGACGCAGCCAAGCTCTCCGCCCTCGTCCGGCTTGCCGTCGTCCGGGACGAGCCGCTCCTCTCCGTCATACTCGATCTCGCCGATCTCGCGGCTCATCAGCCGTTCAAAGATAAAATTGGTCGCCCGGAGCACCGCGGGCAGACTGCGGAAATTGCGGCTGAGCACAATGTTCGCCGGATAGACGCCCTGCCCGAACGGTGAAAAACGCTCCTTTTTCGCAATGAATATCTCCGGCATCGCCTGCCGGAAGCGGTAAATGCTCTGCTTGACGTCGCCGACCATGAAGATATTGCCGCCGTCGCGCGATACCGCCTGGAATATCATATCCTGCGCCGCGTTTGTGTCCTGATATTCGTCCACGAATATCGCCTCAAAGCGTGACGCGCAGCTTTTGGCCGTCTCGCTGCGCTCGCAAACGCCGCCTTCCCGGTTGTATAGCAGCCGCAGCGCATATTGTTCCATGTCGGAAAAATCCATCACGGACGCCGATTGCTTCTTTTTTTGCAGCAGCCCGTCGTATTCGAGAACCGTCGCAAACAGCTCTGCGATAACAGGGCGCAGCACCGCCACATCCTCGCGAAATTCGGCGTCCGTCGCGCAGAATTGCCGTTCCGCCAGCTCCTCGAATATCTTTTTGATCTCCGCCTTGCTCTCCTTGAGCCGTTCCTTGACAAAATCCGGCCCGTCGCTCCTGAGGGGCTTGAGCGGCGGCAAGCTGAACTCGCGCAGCAGCGAGTATATCTCGTCCCAGCGCCCGTCCTGCGCGCGCTCGATGAGCTTTTCCGCGGCAAAGCTCGCCGCCTCAAAGCTCGCCGCATAAGCCGCCGTTAATTTTTCGTCGGCATATACATCCTCCAGCGCCTCGTCCGAGAGCTTGAGCACATAGCTCATTGCGGTCACGGCGTATTCGAGGATTATTCTGCCCCAAGCACTCCTTTCCACTCCCTGCTGCGGGTCGTAAAGCTCCAGCATCCGCCCGAGCCATTCGTCGTAAAACGGGTGCGCACGCACAAAATCATATAGCCGGAGCAGCGTATCGGTCAGCCGCCGGTCGCTCCTGCCGTCCGAGAGCAGCTCCACGAGATAGAGAAATTCCGGCTTCGCCTCTTTGTATTTTGCCTCAAGCAGCTCGTCCGCAGCGTCCTTTTTGAGCTGCGCCATCTCCGCCGCGTCGGCAATTCGCAGGTCGGATTGCAGTCCGAGACGGTCGAGATTTTCGCGTATCAGTCTCAGGCAGAAGGCGTGAACGGTGCCGATCTGCGCGCGCTCCAGCAACAACTGCTGGCGGCGCAGCCGTCCCGCATCCTCCTCCCGCGCGGTCAGCTCGTCTATTCTCGCCGATATTCTCTCGCGCAGCTCTCCTGCCGCCGCGTTCGAAAAGGTCGCGACAAGCAGCCTGTCGGCATCGACGGGGTTTTCGGCGTCCGTCAGCATCGATACCACGCGTTCGACGAGTACGGCAGTCTTGCCGCTTCCCGCCGCGGCGCGCACAAGCAGCGTCCCGCCGCGCGAGTATATCGCGTTGCGCTGCGCCTCAGTCCATTTCGGCATCGCCGCCGCCTCCCTTCAGCTCGTCGTTGATGGCACCATAGAAATCCTTTTTTGTCCGGAACGGAACCGCGCTGCAAACCTCGTTTGCCGATGTGCGGCGGCATATCTCGCCGTAATCGCACAGGTCGCAGGTGCTGTGCAGCCCTGTATCGACCGGCACCGCCGCAACGTCGCCGTCGAGCAGTGTCCGCGCCATCCTCAGCGTCAGCGCGTCGATGTATTCGCTGATCCGGCCAAGCTCCTCAAGGCTTGCGAGCGACGCCGAAACGTCGGCGCGCAGCAGATTGCCGCTTTTGCCGAAGCCCGCCGGGATAAAGGTCCCGCTGCGGGTGCGATCCATGCCGGTGATGGAGTCGATGTCGTTCAGGATAAGCCCATTCATCCTGTAGTGCCTGCGGCGCTCGGCGCCAATCTCCTCGTCGCTCTCGTCGCGTTTTGCCGCAATGACCGAGCCGTCCGCAGGCAGATACAGCACCCCCGCCGGGAGCGCATCCGCAAAACGTCCGACGCCGTTGCGGCTTATCGAAAACAGATATATCAGCATCTGCAAATTAAGCCCATAGTATATGTCGGAGAGCCGGAACAGCTTGCCGCCGGATTTGTAATCCACAACGCGCACATAGCGCCTGCCGTTTTTCTCCATTACGTCCACGCGATCCACAAAGCCCTCGACAACAACCTCGACGCCCTCCGGCGTCATAAGCTTCACCGAGCGCACCGGACTGGAGCTTTCACTTATCGGCAGCTCGAATGCGGCCGGTTCAAAGTCGCAGTTGGCAAATTCGTCGCCAAGGCGTTCGAGCAGCCGAACAAGCCCCTCGCACAGCCTTTCGTAGAGATATATGAAGCGTTCGGTCTTTTCCACAACACCGCCCAGCCGGTCGTCAAGATAACCGTCCAGCAGCGCCTTAACCTCGCAATGCAGCTCGTCGCGTCGCAGGCTGCACAGCGTCCTTGCCGCGTGACGCGAGAGCATCCTTTCAAGCACATGATGTATCAATGTACCGGTTTCGAGCGGAGACATCTCAGCCGGGCGCCTTTTGCGCAGCTTGAGGCAGTCGTAGCAGAAATATTTGAAGCGGCAGCCAAAATAGCGTTCGATATTAGAGGGCGCGAGCCTCAGCTTTTTGCCGACGAGCTGAGCCGCCGCATTTTTGTCGTCCAGCCGGAAAGCCTCCGGGCGAAAACGTTCGTCCAGCCGCCGGATCCTGCCCTCGTATTCCGGCAGCCCGCTGAGATAATCGCGCAGCGATGCCGTAAATGCAGCGTTCTCCCGCATTCTGCGGCCCGCGGCGTAGAGATAGAAGGCGGTCGCGTCGTTCCAGACGTCGCCGGGCGTGCTTCCGGGCGCAGCCGTGCGGAAATCCGCCTGCGGGAGCATCCTGCGCAGCTGCCCCACAACGGCCGACGGCCTAAGCTGCGCGCCGTTCAGGTCAAAGCGCTTAAAGCTGAAATATACGCGCTCCGACGCGCCCGTAGCGGCGTTATAGAGGAAAAGGCGTTCAAAAAGCGGTTGGCGCTCACTCTTTCCGGCGATATCCAGTCCGCACCCGGCAAGCGTCGTGCGGTCGTCGGCGGTGAATATGCCGACCGTCTCGAATGCCGCCGGAAATTCGCCGTCGTTGACGCCGACGACAAACACTGCCTTGACGTCGCCGATTCGGATACGGTCTGCCGAACCGACCGTGACCTGATCGACGGTGTGGGGAATCGCGGCGATATCGGCGCTCGCTGCGGCAAGGCGGAACAGCTCCGCAAAGCGTCGCTCCGGCAGCCTCACGCCGCCAAGCGTCGCCGAAAACTGCTCCAGCAGCGATATTGCAAGCTCCCACAGCGGCTCCAGCTCGTCCGCAAGCTCCGTCTCGCCAATCTCCTCGTAGCTTCGCGCCAGCTCCTCCAGCCGTCCCGGCACTCCGAGCGCGCAGAGGTAGCCGTACATCCCGCGTGCAAAGCTCTCACCGTCGCAGCCGTCAAGCGCCGTGCGCAGCGCCTCCAGCGGCGTTATCAGCGCCAGCCGCAGCCGTTCCAGCTCCTCAAGCCGCGCCGCGCTGTCCTCTCGCGCGCCCTCAAAGCCGAAAGGATCCTCCGTGAACGGCCTTGTCCAGCGCGCGCCGTTCATTCGCCAGATGTACACATAGTCCTCAAGACGGCCTGTCTCCTCTGCTGTCAGCCCGGCAAGCCCGGTCTTGGCAAGACGCAGCAGCGTCTCGGAGGAATAGCCGTCGGCGGCGATGCGCGCGGCGCAGATCATCAGCGTCATCAGCGGCTTGGATGCGACGGGATTGCGCCGATCGTAGAAGCAGGGTATACCGCAGCGCTCGAACGCGGAGATTATCGCGTCGCCGTAGGCCGCCGCCGAGCGCGCGATTACGGCTATATCGCGATAGCGCATACCTCCCGCAGACGTCAGCCGGCGTATTTCGGCGGCAATATATTCCATTTCCTCGTAACCGTCGTGCGCGCTGACGATACTCACTGCGGGCGCCGCGAGAGCAAATACACTCTGCGATGCGCGAAAGAGGTTCGCCTCCAGATGCGCGATATCCGGCGACGCGAAGCGCTTTCCCGGCGTGCAGACTATCGGCCGGGCAACTGTGACCGAATAGTTTTCGGCTATGCGTACAAGCCGCGCAGCGGTGCTTTTTACGACGGAAAACAGCCCGCAGCCGTCCTCATCGTCGTAAAGCCCGTCTGCTTCGAGTGCAACGCCGGTATATTCCGCGCCGCTGATGATGTGCTCGAGCAGACGCAGCTCACCCGCGGTGAAGTCGTTGAAGGAGTCGATAAAGACGCTTGTGCCGGCAAAAAAGTCGTTGCCCGCAAGCGCGCGGCAGGCACGGACGAGCACGTCGGCAGGGTCGCTCCCGCTGCGCTCGATGAGCGCCTGATAGGTCTCGAAGATGTCCGCAAGCTCACGTGTCTTGCTGGCGAGCGCGCGCCTGTCCTCGCCGATAAGCCCCGCCGCCGCACGCATATCCTCCGGCGTGACGCAGGCGTTCTTCAGCTCGTCCGCAGCTCCGACAAGCTCGGCGACAAAGGCCGCGCTGTGTGCTCTTGCCTTTTTGGCGTAAAATTCGAGCGAATCTCCAAGCTGCGACACGGCGGCGCTCATTATGAGCAGCTTTCCGGTGTCGTCGATATAGCTTGCGGACAGCCCGCCGTACCTGCGGAAGATATTGTTTGCGAGGCGCTTGAAGCTGAGCACCTCGACCATCCGCATTTTTTCCGCGCCTATCCTGTCGAAAAGGGCGCGCTCGTTCTCGAAGGAATACTGTTCGGGGACTATAAGCAGTGTTTTTTTGTTGTCCCGGAGCTTTCGGGCAAGCTTATTATAGAGCGCGGTCGTTTTGCCGCTGCCGGACGTGCCTAAAAAAAGCTCAAGCATGACGGACCTCCTGACGTTTCTGCTTTAATTATAATACATCTCGCCCCCCTTTTTCAAGCGCGTATTCGCAAGGGATGAGGAAATGGCAAGGCCCGGCGGAGGACACTTATCCCTTCGCCGGGCCTTTTGTGATAAAAGCTTTGATTTTATTTGCCGTAGTGGACGTGGAGCAGCTTATGGGTACGGTTCTTGAGCAGTCCGTCGTAGAGATACCTCATAACCGGGTTGTCATCGGAACGGCGTATCGGGGTGACGAGATCGGAGGCGTAAAGTCCGCTTCCGCGCACCCTCTTGGTCGAGGAATCGGCGATAGGCTGTCCGCCGCCGGCCACGCAGCCGCCCGGGCAGGACATGACCTCGATGAGGTCGAAGTGCTCGCCGTCCTTGACGCGCTGGATAATCCTCTCGGCGTTTGCAAGGCCGCTGACGACGCCAATGTGCAGCGTAAGCTCGCCGACAGGCACGTCGAACTCGCGAATGCCCTCGGTTCCTCTAACGCCGATGTTGGCGATGGACTTGAGGGCGTCTCTGGACTTGTCCGCGCAGACCTTTCTGATAACCGCCTCGGTGACGCCGCCGGTGACGCCGAAGATGACGCCCGCTCCGGAGAAGGCGCCGAACGGGAGATCAACCGCCTCCGGCTCAAGCTCCTCAAATACGATACCGGTCTCCTTTATCATGCGGATCAGCTCCTGAGTGGAGAGAACGGCGTCGACGTTAGGTTCTCCGTTTACGCGGAACTCCTCGCGGTCAGCCTCAAACTTCTTCGCGGTGCAGGGCATGACGGCGATGTGGAACAGCTTCTCGCCCTTCTCGCGCGCGTCGGTCTTGAGAACGGACGCGAACATCTGCATCGGGGAGCGGCAGGAGGAGATGTTTTCGAGCAGCTCGGGATGGTTCTTCTCTGCATAGTTGATCCACGCCGGGCAGCAGGAGGTGAACAGCGGGAACTTGCCGCCGTTTTCAAGGCGTCCGAGGAACTCGTTGGTCTCCTCGATGACGGTAAGGTCGGCGCTCGTAGAGGTGTCGTAGACCTCGTCCACGCCCATGCGGTGCAGCGCGGCGGTGATCTTGCCCATGACGTCAGTGCCCTCGGGCAGACCGAACTTTTCGCCAAGCGCTACGCGGACGGCGGGAGCGACCTGAATGGAGACCTTGACATCCTTGTCGGAGATGGCGTCCCAAACCTTATCGACATTGTTGCGCACAACGATTGCTCCTGTCGGGCAGACAGCGGCGCACTGGCCGCAGCCCACGCAGGGGGACTGGGAAATCGGAGCGTTGAACGCGGGACCGATGGACATTCTGGAGCCGCGGTTGATGAAGTCGATGGCGCCGACGTTCTGGATCTCGGTGCAGACGCGCACGCAGTCGCCGCAGAGGATACATTTGCTGGCGTCGCGGGTGATGCACAGGGAGGACTCGTCAAGCTTCGGCTCGGGATTGGTGTTGGGGAAGCGGACGCCGTCGATGTGGAAAGCGGTTGCGAGCGCCTGAAGCTTGCAGTCGCGGTTGTTCTCGCAGGTTGTGCAGTCGCGGCAGTGGTTTGCAAGCAGCAGCTCAAGGATCATCTTGCGATATTTGCGCAGGCGCGGGGTGTTTGTCTTGAACACGCCTCCGGCACGCGGGGGAGTGGAGCAGGCGGCCTCAAGCTGTCCGCGCTCGTTCTCCATCATGCACATGCGGCAGGCACCGTAGACGGAGAGCTCGGAGTGATAGCAGAAGGTTGGCATCTGGATGCCGGCCTTGCGTATAAGCTCGAGCATATTTTTTTCGTTTTCTATCTCAACGGGTATCCCGTCGATGGTTACAAATTCACGGCTCATATGTTGACCATGCCTTTCTCATAAAATGGTTGGGCGCGCTCGCCCGTATAACTGTTACTGTCTTTTGATAGCGTGGAACGGGCAGGAGCTCAGGCACGCCTCGCACTTGACGCACTTGGACTGATCGATGACAAACGGCTCCTTGATCTTGCCGGAGATGGCTCCGACAGGACAGATCCTTGAGCACTTGGAGCAGCCCTTGCAGAGCGCAGGGTCGATGGCGATCTTTATGAGCCTCTTGCAGTTGCCGGTCGGGCAGATGCCGTGAATATGTGCTTCGTATTCGTCTCGGAAGTTTTTGATGGTGCTGATGACGGGATTCGGCGCTGTCTTGCCAAGCCCGCAGAGGGCGGTGGAGACGATCATATCGGCAAGCTCGGAGAGCAGCTCGATATCGCCCTCACGGCCCTTGCCGCTGACGATGCGTTCGAGGATCTCAAGCATACGCTTGGTGCCCTCGCGGCAGGGCACGCACTTTCCGCAGGACTCGTTCTGGGTGAAGTGCATGAAGAAGCGAGCGACCTCCACCATGCAGGTGTGCTCGTCCATGACGACAAGACCGCCGGAGCCGATGATAGCGCCGACCGACTTGAGGGAGTCGTAGTCGAGCGGGAGGTCAAGGTGCTCTCTGGTGAGACATCCGCCGGAGGGTCCGCCGATCTGGACGGCCTTGAACTCGGCGCCGCCGCGGCAGCCGCCGCCGATATCATAGATGACCTCGCGCAGCGTGGTGCCCATCGGGACCTCGATGAGTCCGGTGTTCTCGATGTTTCCGGTCAGCGCAAACGCCTTGGTGCCGGTGTTCCGGCCGCTGCCGATGGAGCAGAACCACTCCGCGCCGCGGTTAATGATTGAGGTGACGTTTGCATAGGTTTCAACGTTGTTCGGGACGGTCGGCTTGCCGAACAGGCCCTTGATGACGGTGAGGGGCGGGCGGACGCGAGGGAAGCCTCTCTCGCCCTCGATGGAGGCGATGAGCGCGGTCTCCTCGCCGCATACGAACGCTCCTGCGCCGCGGTTGATATGGATGGTGAAGCTAAAGCCGGTGCCGAGGATGTTCTCGCCGAGAAGCCCAAATTCCTCCGCCTGCCTGATGGCGTTCTTGAGGCGCGCGACGGCCATCGGATACTCGGCACGCACATAGATGTAGCCCTTGGTCGCTCCGGTTGCAACGCCGGCTATCATCATGCCCTCGAGCACGCGGTGCGGGTCGCCCTCCATGATGCTGCGATCCATGAATGCGCCGGGGTCGCCCTCGTCGCCGTTGCAGAGTATGTACTTCTGGTCGGCCTGGGTCTTTCTGACGGTCTCCCACTTGATGCCCGCCGGGAAGCCTGCGCCGCCGCGTCCACGGAGGTTGGAGTCCTTGATGGTCTTGACTATCTCGTCGCCGTCCATATCGAAAAGAGCCTTTTCGAGCGCGGTATAGCCGCCGATGGCGATATACTCACTGATGGAGTCGGCGTCGATGTGTCCGCAGTGCTCAAGCACGACGCGGGTCTGTTTTTTATAGAAGGGAATGTCGTCCTGACGGGGATAGACCTCGCCGTTCTTGTGATAGGCAAGGCGCTCCACAAGCTCGTCGTTTTCGATTGTCTTTTCGACTATCTCCTCGCAGTCGGACTGCTTTACCTTGGTATAGAGCCAGCCCTGCGGCTCGATGCGTACCAGCGGGCCCATCTCGCAGAAGCCGTGGCAGCCGCTTTTCTTGAGTCCGACAGATTCGTCGTGCGGCTCGTGCTTGAGCTCGACGGAGCAGGGGATGCCCTTCTTCTCCATTATCTCGCGGAGGGTTTGATATATTTCGAGGGAGCCGCCTGCGATACATCCGGTACCGGCGCAGACAAGGATCTTTTTCTTCTGGAGGTCGAACGCCTTTCTGGCCTCGGCTCTGAAGTTGATGAGTTCGGTTCTGCTCTTGATCATAACTTTGCTTCCTCCTTGAGTTCTGCCAGAAGTGCGGATGCCTTGTCGGGGGTCATTGCGGGATAGACCTTGTCGTTGACGGTGAGCACCGGAGCAAGACCGCAGGCGCCAAGACATGATACCGTCTCGACGGTAAAGGTGAGGTCGTCGGTGGTCTTTTTCTTGCCGGTGAGACCGAGCTCGGAGCGCAGACGCTCAAGGATGGGGATAGAGTGTCTGACGTGGCAGGCGGTGCCGTCGCAGCACTTGATAACGTACTTCCCCTTAGGCTCAAGGGAGAAGTTCTCATAGAAGGTGGCGACGCTGTAGGCCTTTGCCTCGCTTATTCCGAGACGGTTGGCGATGTAGTGGAACACTTCCTTGGGGAGGTAGTGGTAGTGCTCCTGGATCTCCTGCAGGACCGCAATGATATCCTGCTTGCTGTTGTCGTGTGCAGTGAGGATTTTGTCCACCACTGCGAAGTCAAATTCATGACCCATGTGTTGACCATTCCTTTCGAGAGAATACTTATAGATTAAGCCAAGAATTACGTGAATCACACCGAGGCGGCAAGCCTGAATATGGGTACGCGCAAAAAGAGCATACCGACAAAAACTTACATGCTCCTCGAAAATATATCATAACATAAAACCAAAAAGATGTAAATGGTAAAATGAGCTTATTTAAAATAAATTTACCCGCAAGTCCTTGCTCCGGCGCCGCTTGTAAAGCAGAAGCGCCGCCGTATCCCGAAAAGGCACGGCGGCGCTCATCCGTTGCGTAAGGGTCTCTCAGTCGAGCTGGGCACGAACCCGCATCAGCTCGTCTACGAACATCCTGTCAAGCTCCGAGAGGGTGTAATCCTTTTTGTAGATGAGGATATCGCGGTATTTTCTGGTGTTGTCGGCGCAACTGCGTTCAACCAGCCCGAAGCGCTCAAGCGCGTCCTCGGACATAGGCGAGACCCAGATGAACGAGTCGGTGTATTCCGATAGTATGTCCATCTGACTGCCGCGCTCAAAGACATAGATGTGCTTGTATACGTCGTCGCTGATCTCGTTTTTTCGCACGGTGCTCAGCGGAAGCGACGGCACAAACGGATCGGCATGGGCAATTTCGGTATAATCCCGCAGATCGTCGATGGTTATTGTCGGCTTTTCCGCAAGCGGATGCTTTTTCGACATTATCAGCCGGTAGCTGAACTCGTAGATAAGCTCGGCGTGCAGCCCTTTTTCAGCCACCATGTTCTTGAAATACTGGTCATACGCCTCCTGATAGCGCAGTATTCCCAGCTTGTAGTCCGACTCGAAGATGTTGATTATCGCGCGCTCCGAGTTTGTCTCCTTATAAAATATCTCGGTTTTGAGCGCCGGATCCAGCCGCTTGACAAAGTGTGTGAACGCCTTTGCGATGTAGTTTGCGCGAGGCACCGAGATGGAAAACTGCTGCGGCACCTGCCCGTCGCCGCGGTAGTGCGCCTCGACCGCCTCGATCTGCGAGAGAATCTTGCGTGCGTAGCCGAGAAATTCCTCTCCCTGCGGCGTCGGGAAAAGGCCCTTCGAGGTGCGCTTGAATATCTCTATCCCAAGGCTGCTCTCCAGCTCGCGTATCGAGCGGCTGACGTGCGGCTGTGTGGTATAGAGCTTTTCTGCGGTTTTTGTGATCGAATTTGTCCTGGCGATATCGATGGCGTATTTCAGATGTACAAGATTCATGGATGCCCTCTCTTCCCAAAGCAGGATGCCCCGACACAATAATTATACCATATAAACTCCACGCGGTCAAACGGCGGCAAGCCGCTGAAATATAAAAAGGAGAGCGGGCGCGCTCTCTAAAAAATCTCGGTTGCAAGCACGGTGACGACATTGTTTGAAACCGTCGCGACTCCGCCGCCAACCCCGGTATCACTTATCCTTTCGCCTCCGCGAAATGCCGTTACGCGGCCGCGCTCGAGCATTATCAGCGAGGGAGCATGGCCCCGGCGTATGCCGAGAAGCCCGCCTCCCTGCTCGTCCGCGACGTTGAGACGTATCGAATCGCACTGAACGTCCGGCTGTGCGCCCGTCGGTGTGACTATGCGCAAAGTGACGCCGTAAGAATTGTCTGACATGCTGAACACCTCGTCCCGGTCCGTGCGGCGCGGCAGGCCTGCTTATAGTAACGCCCTCACGCGCCGCAGCAGGGGTTAGTTTAAAGCGTCTTTGCCTTTTTGTACGCCTCGTCGATGGCGCCGACCATCAGGAAGCTCTGCTCCGGAAGCTCGTCGCAGTCTCCTCCGAGTATCGCCTCAAAGCTGCCTATGGTCTTTTCGAGCGGCACAAAGGCGCCCTTGATCCCGGTGAAGCCCTCGGCGACATGGAACGGCTGACTCATGAACCGCTGGACACGGCGCGCACGCTTGACGGTTATACGATCCTCGGGGGACAGCTCCTCCATGCCGAGAATCGCAATGATATCCTGAAGCTCATAGTATCGCTGGAGCACGCGCTGCACCTCCTTGGCGGCCTTGTAGTGGCGCTCGCCGACGACGTCCGGCGCAAGCATTCGGGAGCTTGATTCGAGCGGCGCGACGGCGGGATAGATGCCGAGCTCCACAATGCTGCGGGAGAGCACGGTGGTCGCGTCAAGGTGGGAGAAGGCGGTGGCCGGAGCCGGATCGGTCAGGTCGTCGGCAGGGACGTATATCGCCTGCACCGAGGTTATCGAGCCGTTCTGCGTGGAGACGATGCGCTCCTGTAGCTTGCCCATCTCTGATGCGAGCGTCGGCTGGTAGCCGACCGCCGACGGCATACGTCCGAGCAGCGCGGACACCTCCGAGCCGGCCTGGGTGAAGCGGAAAATATTGTCGATGAAGAGCAGCACGTCCTTGTGCTCCGCCTCGCGGAAATATTCTGCGATGGTTAGTCCTGCGAGCGGCACGCGCAGACGTGCGCCGGCAGGCTCGTTCATCTGCCCGAAAACAAGCGCGGTCTTATCGATAACGCCCGACTGCTTCATCTCCTGCCAGAGATCGTTGCCCTCGCGGGAGCGCTCGCCGACGCCCGCAAACACCGAGTAGCCGTTGTGCTCAAAGGCGATATTGCGGATGAGCTCCATTATCAGCACCGTTTTGCCCACTCCCGCGCCGCCGAAAAGCCCTATCTTGCCTCCCCTTGCGTAGGGTGTCATCAGGTCGATGACCTTGATTCCGGTTTCGAGTATCTCCGTGGCCGGGATGATGCTCGTAAAATTCGGCGACATGTGATGTATCGGCCACTCAAGCTCCGCTTTGATCTCGCCCTCGCGGTCGATGGGGTCGCCGGTGACGTTGAGCATCCTGCCAAGCGTCGCGTCGCCGACCGGCACGGTTATCGGCTGGCCGATCGAAATGGCGGTCATTCCGCGAGACATGCCGTCGGTGGGGTGCATCGAGATGCAGCGGACAACGCCGCCGCCAAGGTGCTGAAGCGTCTCCAGCACAAAGCGCGTGCCGTCGTCGGCGAAAACCTCAAGCGCGTGAAATATATCCGGCAGCGGGCTGTCCGCCGGGAAAAGCACGTCCACGACAGGCCCCGTTATCCTTATTATAATGCCTTTTGTCCGTTCAGCCATCTTCCTGTCCAAGCCTTTCGTGATTGTCATTCGCCCGTATCGGATTTTACTCCCGCCGCGGCGTCGTCCTCGGTGCGGTCATAGGATATCTCTATAACGTCCGCCGTCACCTCGCTCTGGCGGATACGGTTTATCCTTGTCTCAAGCTCTGCGGCGGTGGTTTGGGAGTTGTCAAAGGCGGAGCGCATCGCCATTAGCGTCGCTGCCTGAGCGCCCGCCGCGCATTCCAGCAGCAGCGAATAAAGCCTCGCCTCGAGGCAGCCGGGAATCACCCGGCAGGCTATCGTCTCACGATCCGGGATGTACAGCATGTCCGGCTCCTCTCCGGCGCCGTCCCCGCCCGGCAGAAAAACCTCCTCCACGGGTATCTGCGTGAGCATGTTTTTGAACCGCTGGCGCACGATAATTATCCTGTCCGCCGCGCCGCTGCGGTATAGCCCGCAGAGATACTGCGAGAGCTGCTGCGCCTCGGCAAGGGAGGGCACGTCGTCAAAGACGAACTCGCGCTCCACCGTCACGCGCCTGTCGTGGCAATAGAACGCCGCCGACTTCCCGCAGGTAACGACGAGCGCGTCTTTTTCGCGCGCGAGCACCTCCGAGAACAGCGACAGTGTTTCGGAGTTATAACCTCCGCACAGCCCTCGGTTGCCGCACATCACGGCGACACAGCTTCTGCCCGCGGCGCTTTCCCGGCGCTCAGGAAACGCCGACACCGTTCCAAAGCGGTCGAGTATCCTGCCGCATTCGTGCGCGTAGGCGGCAAAATCCGCGCTGACCGCGTTGATGCGGGAATACTTGGCCGTCGCGACGGTTTTCATCGCCCCGGCAAGCTGACCTATGGATTTTATGCTTTTGAGATGCTTTTTCAGCTCGCGAAGTCCGGCCATAGCGCTCCTTTTCCGAGATCTACAGTTCGAGTCCGCTCACGAACCCGCCGAGCCTTTCGCGCAGCAGCGCAAGCGTCGCGCCGTCCAGCTTTTTGCCGGTGGCGAGCGTCGCCATAAGCTCCTGCTGCTCGGTATCAAAATATTCAAACAGCCTCGTCTCGAACAGCTCCATCTGTTCGGGGCTTATCTTTGCCGCAAAGCCGTCGCCGACGGCAAAGATAATAAGCGCCTGATGCGCGTCGGAGAGCGGTGCGAAACGTCGCTGGCGCAGCGCGGCCATCATCCGGTCGCCCGCGTCGAGCACCTTGCGGGTGTTGTCGTCAAGATCCGCGCCGAACTGCGCGAAGGCGGCAAGCTCGCGATACTGCGCGAGACTCATGCGCAGCCGCGCGGAGACCTGCTTCATCAGCCTTGTCTGCGCCGAGGAGCCGACGCGCGACACCGAAAGCCCGACATTGATAGCCGGGCGCTGACCCTCGTTGAACAGATCGGTTTCGAGGAATATCTGGCCGTCGGTGATGGAGATGACGTTAGTAGGGATATATGCGGAGATATCGCCCGCCTGCGTTTCGATTATCGGCAGTGCGGTCATTGAGCCGCCGCCCGCCTCCTCGGAGAGCCGCGCGCTGCGTTCGAGCAGCCTTGCGTGCAGATAAAACACATCGCCGGGATAGGCCTCCCGGCCGGAGGGACGGTGCAGCAGCAGCGACAGCTCGCGATAGCTGACCGCGTGCTTTGACAGATCATCATAGACGATGAGCACGTCGCGTCCGGAATACATGAAGTATTCCCCCATTGCGGTGGCGCTGAACGGCGCAATGTACTGCATCGAGGCCGAGCTGGAGGCGGTTGCGCTCACTATAATCGTATAATCCATTGCTCCGCAGTCTTTAAGCTTGGAGCAAAGCGCCGCAACCGCTGTCTCCTTCTGACCTATTGCAACATATATGCATATGACGTTTTTATCCCTCTGGTTGATTATGGCGTCCACGGCAATGGAGGATTTGCCGCTCTGTCGGTCGCCGATAATCAGCTCGCGCTGGCCTCTGCCGATAGGCACGAGCGCGTCAATGGCCTTGATGCCGGTGTGCAGCGGCTGGGAGACGCCCCTGCGATCGGGGATGCTGGGGGCACTGTGCTCAATTGGCATACGCTTGCCTGTCCAGAGCCTGCCTTTGCCGTCAATCGGCTCGCCGAGCGGATCCACGACGCGTCCGAGCAGCTCCTCTCCGGCCGGCACACTCGCCATCCGTCCGGCGCGGCGCACCTTGCTGCCGCTCTCAAGGTGCTCGTAGCGCCCAAATACGATGCAGCCGATGCGGCTCGGTTCAATGTCGAGTATCATGCCGCGCTCGCCACACTCAAACTCGACGATCTCGCCGTACATGATGTCGGAAAGGCCGTCCAGCCAGCAAATTCCGTCCGAGACGCTGATGACGCGGCCCTGCTGGTACTCGTCTACGCCCTCCGGCAGAGCGCTTATTCCGGCGGCGATCTCGTCTATCACGCCGTTTATGTCGGAGTCGTTGACGACCGGCTTGGCGCTGAGCTGCTTTACCGCACGGTAGAGCATATTGTCCACGGTGTAGTCATACACGGTGTCGCCGATGCGCAGACGCATTCCGCCAATAAGCGACGGATCGACGCGCACCCAATAGGACGGGTGTCCTCCGACGTCGTAAAGCAGCTTGGAGGTGCGCTCGCCTATTTTGTCCACGATCTCCTGCGGGAGCCGGAAGGCGGAGGTCAGCGTGACGTAGAGCACGTCCTTGATTGCGAGATAGGCGATATCGCCGGGGGTTATCTCGGCGTGGCGCAGTATCTCGTCGGCAATGGCGTCCTCCTTGGCGCGCATTATTGAGAGATAGGGCTCGTCCGCCATCATCGCGGCGACCCTTTCGCGCAGCTTTTTGAAGAATCCGGCGCGCGCGGCGCTTGTCATGTCGCGGCGCTCGTCGCGAAGCTGGCGCTCTATCTGCTCCGAGAGGCGTTCAAGCTCGCCGTCCGTCTCGGCGTTGATGCGCGCTATCTCCTCGTTCGCCGCGTCCGCCGCGGCTTTGGTCTCGGGGTCGTGCGCCGGCTCCGGGAGCTTTTCCGGCTCCGGCGGGCGCTCGATATAGTCAAGCTCCCTGTTTATCCTCTCGCGCCGCGAGCGGAAGATGTTCACGATAGTTTTTCTGCCAACAAGAAATATTATCGCCGCAAGCAGCAGCACATTTATGCAGGCGTATAAAAAATACATTCCCATCTCTAATTTCCGATCAAAACAGTGTTGTGTGATGTGTTTGCGCGAAAAGAAAGCCGGTTTTATGATACAAGCTTTTCCGCAAGCGTCAGGGCAAGAGCGTCGAGCCGCTCGTCGAGCCGCTCGTCGAGCTGAGTCTTTTCGGCGTCGAGCTGAGCGCGGCCGTCTGCAAAGCGTCCTTGCAGGCGGGCGGTTCCCTCGGAAAACCGGCGGCCCGCAGCCTCCTTTGCGTCCAAAACGGCCTCTGCCACGCGGTCAAGCTCCTGCCGACGCGCGTTTTCCAGCGCCCTTAATCGCTTTTGGTTTTCCTCGCGAAGCCTTAGCTCCGTTACCTTGCGCTCCGCCTCGGCGTATTCCAGCTTCTTTTTGCGGCTGTGCATCATGCCCAGCACCGGACGAAAGAGCAGCCTGTCCAGCACCAGCATGAGAACGAAAAAGCAGATTACGGTCCAGATCATGACCGACGGCTGAATGTTCATAGCTCAGGACACCTTTCTTAGCGGCAAAAGTCAGATCTTGGAGATGAGCATGAAGGCGATGAGCAGCCCGTAGATGGTGAGAGCCTCCATGAGCGCGAGGGCGATGATCAGGGTGGAGCGGACGTCCTTTGCGCTGTCCGGCTGCCGGGCTATGCTCTCCATTGCGGCCTTGGAGGTCTTGCCCTGCGCAAGCGCCGGGAAGATGGTGCTAACGGTGATGGTGAACGCCGCCGCGAGGGCGATGATGGCTTCTTTAGTCATGATTGTTACTCCTTTTTGCGGCTCCTTGGGCGCCGCAGTTATATTTTCAGATCATATTGCCTGTCAGTCCGTCTCGGTCAGCTCGTCGAGATAGATGGAGGTTAGCATTGTGAACACAACCGCCTGAATGGCGCAGAACAGCAGGCTGAGCGTCATCATTATGATCGGCGCGCCGATCGGCAGCAGCTTGTAGAGCTGCTCGGTGACGGTCTCCTCGCCGAATACGTTGCCGAAAAGACGAAGCGCCAGAGAAACAGGCTTGATGAACTCGTCAAGGACAAGCAGCGGAAGCATAAAGCACATCGGCTTGACAAAGTGTCCGAAATAGTGCCTGACGCCGCAGCGCAGCCCGAAATACTGGAGCATTATAAAGGTGACCGCGCCAAGCCCACCGGTGACGGAGAGCGACGCTGTCGGGGCCTTGACATAATCGGTGAGCCCGACGCCGGGAATAAGCCCGGAATAGTTCGCCATTATTATGAAGATGAACAGCGAGCCGAGAAAGGTGAAATATTTCCGCGCCTTCTCCGGCCCGAGGATGCCGCCGAAGAAATTTTCGAGGTATTCAAGCGCCGTTTCGATTATATTCTGGAATTTTCCGGGGCGCTCCTTGAGGCTGCGCCGGACGATCAGAGCTATCACGGCGACAAGCGCGATGATAAGCCACATCGTCACGACCTCGCCCGTCACGTCTAAGACGCCGAATATCGGTATGATAACGCGGGATGGCTCTCCCATCAGTCATTCTCCCTTTCAGCTTTGCTTTCGCCGGCCGGCGAGCGCATATCGCGCGCAAGCCTTGCGGCGAAGAAAAACGACGGCACGGTCACGCCGAGCGCGCCGCCGACCAGCATGGCCTCAAGCGGCCACGGCAAAACGTTTGATAAAAAATAAATCGCGACGAGATACGCTATATTAAGCGTCTGTCGCAAAATTGAGCTCACGGCAATTCGGTCGTTATTTTTTCGCAGCAGCCTTCGGGCCACAAGGTAGTTTGCTGACGACAGCGCCGCTCCGAAAACGAGCGAGATAACGCCGCCGACGATATACTCTGTCATACGCACCTCACCTGCTGTAATCAATTTTATAATAGCACACCGTCTGCGATTTGTCAAATATCAAATAATTATGCGCCTTATATCCTTTTTATATTTCCCTTCCGGCCGTTCCCCTTGGCGGGAGCCGTCCGCCGCCCGTACCGCGGAGAACAGGCGGCGCTCCTGATTATTGATATAACGCGCAAGGCTCGTCCGCGAACACTCCGCCGGGCGTCGCCCGCTCATTTAAGAAGAACATCCGTCGTGGCGGGATCTCCGCCGGAGCTGGAGCCGAAGAAATATTCGTTGAGTATCGCCTTTGCAACAGGCGCGGCCCAATAGCCGTGCCACGCCTTCTCGATGACGACAGCTATCGCGATTTGCGGATCATATGCGGGCGCGTAGCAGACGAAAACCGCGTTCGGAGAGCTGCTCGTCTGCGGGGTGCCGGTCTTGGCGGCAATGGTTATCGGGTAGTCGTCAAATTCATGGTGCGCCGTGCCGATATAGCCGCGCTGACCCGCCGCGCGGATCATCGCCTCGCGCAGCGTCTCGAATATCTTCGGATCGACGCCGCCGTCCTCCACCAGATCGTAAACCACCTCCGGCTCATGCTCGTAGATGATCTCGTCGTAGTTGTAGCTCGTGATGCTCTTGACGACGCTGACCCTCATGCGCTTGCCGTTGTTGGCGAGCGTCGCCGCGTAGTTGGCCAACTGTATCGGTGTGAACAGGTTGTCGGACTGACCTATCGCCGACTGCACCGAATCTCCCGACTGCCACGCGCTGCCGCCGTGCTTCTCGCGGTATTCCGGCCCCGCGACGACTCCGGTCGATTCCGGAAGCTCGATGCCGGTGTGCTGGCCGAAGCCGTACATAGCGCTGTATTCGTTGAGCTTCTCGTGGCCGAGCAGACGGCCCATCTCATAGAAGAAGACGTTGCAGGATACGCGTATCGCGTCCACAACGTTGATTCTGCCGTGGATGCCCATGCAGGTCGGCTGATAGGCGCTGAAATAGGTGTAGACGCCCTCGCAGTTGACGGTTGTGTACGGCGTGATGAAGCCCTCGTTCAGTGCCGCCGTGGCCGATACCATCTTATAGGTCGAGCCGGGGGCGTAGGCGCCGCTCAGCACGCGGTTAAACAGCGGGCGCAGCTCGTCGTCCACAAGCTCGGAGTAATCGGAATAGTAGGCAGACAGATCGTACGTCGGCGCCGTCGCGTTGACAAGCAGCTCGCCGGTCTTGACGTCGATCACCGCCACCGCGCCGGCGGTTGCCTCCGAGCCGTGATCCGGCTCGTCCGAGGCTTGCAGCGTCGCTATCTGCTCCTCAAGCGCCTGCTGCGCAACGCGGTTGAGATCGTAGTTGATAGTCAGTGCGACGGTGTTGCCCGGCACCGCCACCTTGCTCTGCTCAACGTTGATGACCTCTCCGCCGGTGCTGATATAGACTATCTGCTCGCCGTCCTCGCCGTGCAGATAGCTCTCGTAGGCCTTTTCGACGCCGCTCTTTCCGGTGTAATCGTCCAGCGTATAGCCCTTTTCGAGCAGATCAAGCTCATCGTCGCTTATCAGCCCTGTCACGCCGATTATATGCGACGCAATCGAGCCGTTGGTGTATTTGCGCACCGGCACGTTCTTCACCGTCACGCCGGAGAGCGCCGATATGCTCTCGGATATCCGGGTGACCGTCTCTATGGAGACGTTCTTCGCGAAGGTGTAGGGGTTTTTCATCGAGAAATCGCGGCGGTGCATCTCATAGCGCACGCCTGCGATTATGCGGAACTGCGAGTCGGTCGCCTCCTCCAGCCCAAACCTCTGCTTCAGCCAATAGACGGTGTCGTCAACGGTTGCGTACTGCTCGACGCCGAGAAAGCTTTTCAGATTTTTTATAGCGTTCTCCGCGCCCTCCTTGAACTCGAAGGGTGCTGTCTCGGTTATCGGCAGATTGTCTATCCACTCCTCGTCCGCCTCCAGCAGAATGCTCGCCAGACGCAGGATGGTGTCGTTTATTGTCCCGTCCTCAAGGAACGCCTTGTTGAAAACGACGTCGTAGCTGTTGATGTTAACGGCGAGCGACTTGCCGTAGCGGTCCATGATCTCGCCGCGCGCCGCCTTGACACGCTGCGTGCGGGTATAGACGGTCTGCGTGCGCTCCTCGTAACGGTCGCCGTTAACCACCTGTATGTCCATGAGCTTCAGTCCATAGAAAGCGAACACCATCACCAGCATGACGGCAAGCTCGATCATTCGTCTGTTTAACATCTTTGCTTTCATAAATCCTGACCCGTGCGGTTGATTGATATAATAAATTCGTGACCGCACAGACGCCCGTCAAGCGTCCGGCGATCACCTGTTTCATGCGATATTCGGTTCACACCTCAAAATTCAGCCGCTGCTTGATAAAGCCGACCAGCGGATAGAACAACAGCGTGAACACGACGGAATAGAGCGCGACAGGCAGCAAGCGCCCGAGAAAGACCGCGCCCGCGCCGCCGTAGCTCCACATTTTATAAAGCAGATAATACTCGACGAACGCGCGCAGCACCGACGCCGCGGTCACAATCAGCAGCGCCGTCCAGACCGTCCGCCGGATGAGGAATATAACCAGCAGCGCAGCACCGACGCAGCAGGCAAAGCAGACAAGCGCATTGAGCCCGAACATCATGTCCGAGGTGAAATCGAGCAGTATCCCGCAGAAAAAGCCGAAGAAGCCGCCCGCCACGCTGCCCTCGAATATTGCGACGCACAGCGCGAAGGTGAAAGAGAGTATCGGCTTGACGCCGGATATTTCAAGGAGAAACGGCGTCGTCTGCAAGCAGTAGAGCAGCGCGGTGATGCAGAAATACAGTATGAACTTGAGAATGAGAAGCCGTTTTTTCCTGTTCATCGCACCCTCCGTCAGCCCTCCTCGTCTTTGGACTGCTCCGACTGTCCGGACGGCTGCGTCCTTTTGCTCTGGTGCTCGATATACATCTTGTCCACGGCAAGGTTGCGGTCGTCGGTGATATCCCACTGTCCCGCAAAGGAGGTGATGATAAAGACCTCCTTGACCCCGGTGATGTTCGCGGACGGGATGACCTTTGCGTACAGCGCAACGCCGTCCTTTTCCGCGTGAATGTCCGCTATCGTGCCGATAACGAGATCCCGCGGGAATATTCCGCCGCCGGAGGTGACGACAAGGTCGCCGTTCGACGCGCCGCTGTCGCGGGAGATGTACTGGAACTTGCACATTCCGTCCTGCGAGAGGTCAAGGTCGCCGGCAAGTATTCCGGAATCGGCGGTGCGCACGTCGTAGCAGCCGACGTTGAGCGACGGATTGAGGATGGTCATTACCTTTGAATAGTTCGCTCCGGTCTCATAGACGACACCAATCAGCCCGTCGGCGGTGATGACCGGGTCGCCGGTCTCGATGCCGCTGCGGGAGCCGGAATCCACGACAAACGAGCAATACATGTCGTTCGGGTCGCGTCCGATTACGGTCGCGGTCTCGAAAGAGTAGTCCTCGTTTTCCTCCTTGAGGTCGAGGTAATCGCGCAGATGCTCGTTCTCGCGCTTTATCTTTTCGTAATCGATTAGCTGACGGTTAAGCTCGTTGATGCGCTCGCGGTACTCCTCGTTCTGTTCGTATGTCTCGTTGACGTGGGCTATGCGGCGGAAAAACTCCGTAGCGCCGCCGGAAATACGCGTCGAGAGCTTCATGATCGGCGCGGTCACAACGCCGACGGCCTCCTCGAATATCTCTCCGAAGCCGCCTGCCGCCGCCGCGCGCAGAATTATCGCGAGGATAAACACGAGCAATGCAAGCAAAACCTTAAAGCGCCAGCTTTTGAAGAAATCCTGCAAAATCTCACCGCCTGACTGATACAATCGTTTGTTGCGTATAAAGCTCCGGCGAGCCGCGGTGAAGAGACTCGCCGCGCCGGAGGCTCCGGCAGCATGTAAGGCGCTTCATTACAGGCGGTTTTCCTCGGTGAGGATGTCCTTGAGCTCGTTGAGGTTGTCAAGCACCATGCCGGTGCCGAGCGCGACGCAGTCCAGCGGATTTTCCGCAACGTGAACCGGCATACCGGTCTCGATGTTGACCAGCTTGTCAAAGCCCTTGAGCAGAGCGCCGCCGCCGGTGAGAGTGATTCCGTGGTCGATTATGTCCGCGGAAAGCTCCGGGGGAGTGCGTTCGAGGGTGGATTTGATTGCGTCGATGACGGTCGAGACGGGATCGACGAGCGCCTCGCGGATCTCCTCCGGACGGACGAAGATGTTCTTGGGCAGGCCGTCCATAAGGTTGCGGCCCTTAATCTCCATCTCCGTCTCGCCCTCGTAGGGATAGGCGGAGCCGACCTCCATCTTTATGGATTCGGCGGTGCGGTCGCCGATGAGCAGGTTATACTTCTTCTTGATGTAGCTGATGATTGCGGCGTCAAACTCATCTCCGCCGACGCGGACCGACTTGGAGGTGACGATGCCTCCCAGCGATATGACCGCGACCTCGCTGGTGCCGCCGCCGATATCGACGACCATGCTTCCGGTCGCCTCCGCAACGGGCAGTCCCGCGCCTATAGCCGCTGCCATTGGCTCCTCGATGACGGCGACGTACTTGGCTCCCGCCTTCATCGTCGCCTCCTTGACCGCGCGGCGCTCGACCTCGGTGACCCCGGAGGGGATGCATATGACAACTCGCGGCTTGCTCCAGAAGGAGTTGCCGACCGCCTTTTTGATAAATATCTGAAGCATGGAGCTGGTAATGTCGAAGTCGGCGATGACGCCGTCCTTGAGAGGACGCACTGCGACTATCGAGCCGGGGGTTCTTCCTATGACCTCCTTAGCCTCGGTTCCTACGTATTTGACCTGATCCCTTCGGGTATCGACTGCAACGACCGACGGTTCTCTTATGATTATACCCTTTCCCTTCATAAAGATCAACGTATTGGCCGTCCCCAAATCGATTCCGATATCCTTTGAAAACATCTTTATTACCCTCCCGAGCGTTTCATATAGTACAGATTATTTTTAAGCTCAGCAGCCGACGAGTCTCGTGCAGACTGCAAATGTATACTTTATATTATAACCTCTATCGCGGCATTTCTCAACAAGAAACCAATAAATTTAACATAAAAATCAAAAATTAAAATTTACCTGCCGCTCTTTTCCCGGCAGCTCATTTTCAAAGGCGGAAAGCTCGCGCAGCAGCCGCGCAACCGGAAGCCCGACGACGTTGAAATAGTCGCCGGAGACGCCCCTGACGAGCAGGCCTCCGCGCCCCTGTATGCCATAGGCTCCCGCCTTGTCAAACGGCTCTCCGGTGGCGATATACTCGCGGATCATCGCGTCGGAGAGGGGGTAGAACTCGACGTCCGTGGCCTCGCTGAAAACGCGATGCCATCCGTTTGAGACGAGTGCGACGCCTGTATAGACGGTGTGCGTTCTGCCGGAGAGTCGCGAAAGCATCTTGCGGGCCTCGTCCTCGTCGTGTGGCTTGCCGAGGATGCGTCCGTCGATGCAGACGATGGTATCGGCCGAGACGACTACCGCCTCGCCGGTCTTGAATTGCTCGGCGGCCGCCGCGCCCTTGAGTTCGGCAAGAAATTCCGCGGCAGCGGCATTTATTCTATCCGGCGGGACAATCTCATTGACCTCCGGGATCATAACCCGGAAGTCCGGGCGGACGAGTTTAAACAGCTCTCTGCGGCGAGGGGAAGCGGAAGCGAGGACATACTGCAAGGAGATACCTTCTTTCCTGTCGATGGGCTTTTACATATAATTTTACCACATCTTTCTCCATATATCAACCGCCGTCGGCCGGGCAACGCCCGCTGGCATTGTGGTTTTACAACAGAAGTGTTACAGCGAACAAAAAAAGAAGTGACGAACGGGAAATCCTGTGTTACAGTTAAGTTGCCAAACAAAACAGACAGGAGGATCAACCATTCGTCATGAAAACTGTAAGAGGGCTCCGACAGCCTCGGCGTTCGCTATATTGCCATTATGGGCAACATCGACGCCGACAAGGGCATCGATGCAGGACTTATTCAACGAGTGCACGCCAAGAACATCAGCAAGAAGGTACGCAATGTGTTCAAGAGCAAGGGGATGTCCGGCGCACCGCTGACCACCAATCCGCCCCTCGGGTATCTGAAAGACCCGGAAAACAAGAATGGATGGATTATCGGTGAAGAAGATGCAAAGACCCTTCGGTAAATTTTTGCTTGGTGTGTGGACGGCCTCGGCCCCACGCAGCTCGCCAATCGGCTGAAAGCCGGCAAGGCTCCGAAACCTACGAAGCATTGGAGTAATACCGGCAGGAATTGCAGCAAGCCGCCCGCCGTGCCGTACAACCGGTGTTCGGCCACCGTGGCTGACATTCTCGGTAAGCAGGAATACTGCGGCGGTATTGTGAGCCTCCGCAGCACCACCGAGTACCTCAAGAATAAGAAGAAAATCGAGCGACCGCCGGAGGAATGGCAAATCTTCAAGGACACGCATCCCGCCATCATTGACCGGGAGACCTTTGACAATTTAAGCTATCTCCGCCGTTTTTTTACAGAAAATATCCCATCGAAAATAGCCGCCGGCGGATAATCGCCGCGTTTTCTTCGTCTCCAAGCGCCGACAGCTTCCCTGCCATCGTCATCATCCGAAACGCCTCTTTGTTTCTCCGGCTGACCGGCTCCGACCCCGTGTCGCAAAGCTGTGCCGCCGTATACAGAATTTCCTTTTCCGTTTTTGTCACCCCTTTGTGAAACATTTGTTCTTATATTTTTATTATACCGTTTTTTCGGCGGTTTGTCAAGGAGATTTTTCCCATCCACAAAATTTCCGTTTCGAGCCGTCCTTTTTCGACGGGAGATATCGTTGACAGGAACGGCATACATATAGTATAATCTACTTGTGACAGGAGGAAAATTTACCATGAAAAGGCTTTTATACGCGGCAGCGGTACTGCTTCTTGCCGTTTCGACGGGTATTTTGGGCGGCTGCTCGATGAAATTACGCTTTGATACATATGACGACGCCGGGAAATATCTAACCTGCAGCTTCGATTACGACGCCGCTGATATCGACGAGCTCGAGATCGACTGGGTCGCAGGAGAGATAACGCTTGTCCAGAGCGACGACGCCACCCTCTCGGTCAGCGAGAACGGCGGGAGTCTGCCGGAGACCAAGCGTATGCACTGGTATCTCGACGGCAGGACGCTTAGGATAAAATACTGCGCGTCCGGCTTTGTCGGCGAGATAGACTCCGCGGAAAAGCATCTGACCGTCGAGCTTCCGGCGGGAATAGCGCTCGACGTGGAAAACGTGAGCGCACGGATAACCGCAGACGCGCTGGAGCTGTCGGAGTTCGAGCTTGATAACGTTTCGGGCGAGACCGCGCTCGCGGCGCTCAAGGCAGACCGCGTTGAGCTTGACACCATCAGCGGCAGCATTGATATCGACAGCATTGCAGCCGGAGATATCGACGCCGAAAGCGTGTCCGGCGCACTGCTCCTTGCCAATATCAGCGCTCCGACGCTCAAGCTTGTCAGCGTCAGCGGTGCGGTTGAGCTCTCCCTGCTCGACTGCGGTACGGCCTCGTTGACCGGAACCAGCTCAGAAATGCGCATCGAGCTGCTCGGCGGCCTTGGCGCGACGCTCGAATTTAACGGCGTCAGCGGACGCCTTCGCACAGACGCGGACTACTCGGTCACCGACGACCGCAGGATCTTTGGCGACGGCGGCTGCAAGCTCTCCGTCAGCACCGTCAGCGGCGATCTCAACCTCATCCTCGCCGGCTGATAATATTGACGAATATGAAAAGGCTCCGTCCGGACACGTTATGCATCCGGACGGAGCCTTTGGTATTTGCATCAGAGGCAGGCATAGATTATGTTGCGCATACGCGGATGAATATGGACGTTGGCGAAATTGCCGAGCACATGCTGGGCATAGAACACCGCAAGCCCGCGATTCGGGTCGGCGAGCATATATGCTCCCGCCGCGCCGTCCCAGCCAAACTCGCCCACGGAGCCGGTCGAGCCGCACGCCGCGCGATCCATCATCGTGCGGACGCCAAGCCCGTAGCCGTAGCCCGCGGCCTGCGGCCAGTTGAAGTCGCGCAGCCGCCGTGTCTCGTCGAGCTGGTTTGTGCGCATCAGCTCCACCGCGCCCTCGGAGAGGATGCGCTCGCCGGAGACGGCAAGCCCTTTGGCGCTGAGCATGTCGGCGAAGAGTATGTAGTCGTCCACGCAGGAGACCAGCCCTGCGCCGCCGCTCTCATAGCGGCTGCTGCCGCAGCGGAACACGTTGACCGCCTCGGCGTCCCCGGTGACACGGGTGTCGTTGTCGTATTGATAGAGCGCCGCCATACGCTCCGGATACAGTCTGTCGGTGGAAAAACCGGTGTCCTTCATCCCTATCGGATCGAGCACCGCCTCGCGCATGTATTCGCCGAAGCTCTTGCCGGAGACGGCCTCGATGAGCGCGCCGAGGATATCGTGACAGAGACTGTAGTTAAAGTGCGTGCCCGGCTCGCAGTGCAGCGGATTTTTGGCGTGCGCCCGCGCAAAATCCCGGGTGGTGAAATCGGGCTTTTCGCGGCGCAGCTCAAGCAGCGGCGCAGATACGAGGTCATAGTCGAAGCCGGCCGACATTGTGAACAGATCTCGCACCGTGATGTCGCGCTGCGCCGGGTGCTCGCCGTCCCCGTCGCTGACGGTCATATGACGGTACTCGGGGAGATACTCGTACAGCGGGTCGTTGAGCAGAAACAGGCCCTTGTCGTAGAGCGTCAGCGCTGTGGTGCAGGTTATGGGCTTTGTGGCGGAATAGATAAAGTACAGCTCCCTGCCGGACATGCGCCGGGCGCTGCCGCGATCCGCAAGGCCGGTGAAATGGCGGAACACCGGGCGGTGACCGTACCACACTGCGCAGTCGCAGCCCGGGATGCCGATGCCGGGAAGTGTATCGAGAAAGCTTTTGAGCGGAGCAAAATCCATTTTGAGATCATCCTTTCGTTTTTCTGTCTCTCATTATATCCCATCGTCAACCCGGCTGCAATAGCATTTTTCTGAAATTCACCATACAAATCTGCCTATTTGTTATTCCACCGTGACGCTTTTCGCAAGGTTGCGGGGTTTATCCACATCGTTGCCGCGCAGCACCGAGGTATGGTAGGCGATGAGCTGTGCCGGAATTATCGAGAGCATCGCCGCCGGAACTCCCCTTGCCTCTCCGGCGTCGATGCGGATATCCGCAAGCCCCTCCGTATCGACGTCGCGCGCGGCGATGACGATGACGTAGGCGCCGCGCGCCTTGACCTCACGCAGATTTGACGCGGTCTTTTCCGCGAGCGCCGGGTCGGTCATCAGTGCTATCACAGGCGTCCCCGGCTCGATAAGCGCTATCGTGCCGTGCTTCAGCTCGCCCGCAGCGAACGCCTCGGTGTAGATGTAGGATATCTCCTTGAGCTTGAGAGCACCCTCCATAGCCGTTATCCTGTCGACGCCGCGCCCGAGATAGAACAGCTCGTTTCGGCTTTGGATGTATCCCGCAGCCTTTTCGATCTGCGTTTCGTCCGCAAGGATTGCCCCGGCGGCGTCCGCCGCCGCATAGAGCGAGGCGAGGCGTGCAAACAGCTCCGTGCCGTCCATGCGTCCGAGCTGCCGCGCCGCGGCGAGCGCCATCATATACAGCGCGCAGACCATCGAGGTATACGCCTTGGTGGAGGCGACGGCTATCTCAGGCCCCGCCATGATCTGAAGCGTCTCGTCGGCCTCGCGCGCTATAGACGAGCCGGTCACATTGGTCACGGCGACGGTTCGTGCACCGCGGCGCTTCGCATCCCGCAGCACCGCCAGCGTGTCCGCCGTCTCGCCAGACTGGCTTATCAGCACAACCAACGTCCGCTCGTCCACAAACGGCGAGTTATAACGGAACTCCGACGCTATCTCCGCCTGTGCCGGAATGCCCGCGATGTGCTCAAAGGCGTACCGGCCCATGCACCCGGCGTGATACGCCGTGCCGCAGGCGACGAAATACACGCGCGAGAAACCTGTCAGCGCCTCGCGGTCAAGACTTTTCAGCCCGAGGGCGAGGTCGTTCCTCTCGTCCCAGTAGCGCGTTATGGTGTCGCGAATGCTGCGCGGCTGCTCGTTTATCTCCTTTAGCATGTAGTGCGCCCAGCCGTCCTTTCCGGCGCTCTGCGCGTCCCATTCGATACGGACTGCCGGGCGCTCCACCCGCTCCGGCGTGCCGGACGCCGTTGAATATATTTCCGCTCCTCCGGCGGTTATCCGGGCAGCCTCGTCGTTTTCGAGATATATAACGCGGTCGGTGTATGGCAGTATCGCCGCGACGTCGGACGCAACAAACATCTCGCCCTCTCCAACGCCGATTATCAGCGGGCTTTCCCTGCGCGCCGCGACAAGCTCTCCCTCGTCTCCCTCGGCCATGACCGCCAGCGCGTAGGAGCCGCGCAGCCGTCCTGCCGCCGAGCACACCGCTCGCAAAAGATCGCCGGAATATTCCTCCTCAATGATATCCGCCGCTACCTCGCTGTCGGTATCGGATTCAAAACGCACACCCTTTGCGGCAAGCTCGCCACCAAGCTCGCGGTAATTCTCGATTATCCCGTTGTGAACCAGCGTTATCCTGCCTCCGCCGCTGCGGTGAGGGTGTGAATTTACGTCAGACGGCTCGCCATGCGTCGCCCAGCGCGTGTGACCTATACCGATACGGCAGCACAGCTTTTCCGGCAGGCGTTCCCGCAGCGCTGCGACGCGCCCCCTGCATTTGCAGATTGCGACGCCGCCGGACGTGCCGAAGGCCGCTCCCGCCGAATCGTAGCCGCGATATTCCAGCCTCTCCAGCCCGTCGAGGACGACGCTCCTCACCCTTGCTTCATCGTTTGTCCTTCCCACATAGCCTGTGATTCCGCACATAAAAAGATCCTCCTTAAATCTGTGTGACCGCGGCGCGGCAAGGCAGACCCAAAGGAGGATAAGGTCAAAATTTGACAAGACAAAACACAGGCCCCGCCGCAGTCCCGCATGGGATCTGTGTCCGGGCGCATCCATACGGACCCGATCCGTTGCCCGGCGCTCCGGAAAAGGCCGTATTAAGCCATTTTCCCTTGCGCGGCAATAGCCCGTGGTCTGTTTGCAGCCGCGCAGCCTTTTGTCCGCACATTGCTGTCCGGGTTTGTGGCTGCGCTGACGAAGCTGCCGCTCCGCCGGTGAATCCGCCGAAAGTTTCGATAACACCGGTCCTCGTCGTCCCCGGCAAGCCGGGGCGCTGGCGCTATGAGAAGCTACCTCATTTAGATCTGTTCAGTTTGCCGGACGCCGTTTGGGTCCATGTATTATTATATTCCGAGAGGAAAATTTGTGCAAGCAAAATAGATGTCGAAAGTTTGAATATAGTTTTTACACAAAAGGGGAGCCGCCCCGCTCCGGACCGGCTCCCCTGCAATGCTTTTATTGCGCATTAATGCGATTTTCCGCCTCGTCGGCGGCGTTCATCCACTCTATATAGCGCTCCAGCTCGAAGCCGGGCGCACCGTAAAGATAGGTGTTGACGGCGCGCGTGCCGTCCGCCTCGTATTCGATGAGAAGCATGCCGCGATCGGAATACATCATCGGGATAAAGCCTACGCGCGCGTTGGCGTTCGGCGCAACCGAGGCTTCTCCGGCAAAGAACACCCTCCCGCTCCCGATATCCGTCACCCTCACCGAGACGCGGCTCGGCCTGCCGGTGCTGTTGGCAAGCAGCACCGGGTGTCCCCATGCCTCCATCTCGCCGATGAACGCGAGCACCGGGCGGGATGAGCGCTTGATATAATTATAGGCCAGCTTTTTCTCATAGTAGTAGTCCACCACGGCGTCGGAGGTCTGCGGCCAGCCGTCGATGAGGTTCCACCAGATGACGCCGCCCATCCTGTCCATCCTTGCGCGCACGCGCTCGATGAAGAACTTTTTCGCCTCTGCCTGGGATATCTGCGAGGCGGCGGCGAAGCGGTCAAGCTCGTCCGGCACGCTGCCGAAGAGCTGCTTGACCTGCCTGTGCATCAGCATGGTGCGCGACGGATCTCCGTGCTGCTCGGAGGCGTGGAGTATCCACTGCTCGTTGTCAAAATAGGGCCAGAGCCTGTCCCCGTCGATGAATTTTTCCATCGACGCGCGCGCCGGACAGCCGTGATAGCCCGTCTCGCTGACGAAATACGCCTTAGAGGAGGTGTAATAGCTGCTCTTGAAGTAATCTCGCGGGCCCCAAAGGTGATCCTCGGGATAATATTCGCCGCCGAGCGCGTATGCCTCGTCCGAGATGTAGGGCGAGGACGGGATGTACGGACGATATGGGTCGAGACGGCGCAGCAGGCTCGGGATAAGCTCGCGGGTTATGCGGTTGATCGAGGGCTTTTCCATGCCAACCGCGGCCACCATCGAATCGATCTCGTTATCGCCGCACCACAGCACGAGAGAGGGATGATTGCGCAGCTTTTCGACCACACTCGTCACCTCCTCCGTGAGCCTTGCGAAAAACTCGGGCGTCTGCGGGTAGAAATGGCAGGCCATCGCAAAATCCTGCCAGACCATTATGCCGTGCTCATCGCAGAAATCGAAAAATTCGACGTCCTCATAGACGTTGCCACCCCAGCAGCGCAGGATGTTGCAGCCGATATCCTCGGCGAGCGCGAGTGCTCTTGCGTAGCGCTGCCTGTCGCGGCTGTGATAGGCGTCCAACGGGACCCAGTTTGAGCCCACGGCCATAATCTTTTCGCCGTTGACGCGGAACTCAAAGCCTCCGCCGTCGCAAACCGTATCGGTGCGGAACAGCTCGACTGTGCGGAAGCCCTGACGGAAATGCTGCGATATGCGTTTCTCGCCGTCCGCACCGTACAGCTCTACGGTGAGGTCGTAGATGTTCGGCTCGCCGTAGCCGCGCGGCCACCAGAGCGAGTCGCTGTCAAGCTCAAAGCGCACACGTCCGGCACAGCTGTAAACAGTGGCGTCCTTACGGATTTTGTGCTCTCCGCAGCGGCCCTCTATCACCATGCGGTGATGGGAAAACGCGTTTTCAACGCCCGCCTCGGCGCTGAAGATAAGCTCCGCCTCCGCCTTTCCACCGTTTATCCCGCACAGGTGGAAATATGCAAGCTTAAAATAATACCTCGGGCGGTATTCGAGCGAAACGTCGCGCCAGATACCGGCGCTGACTGCGCGCGGCATGATGTCCCAGCCATAGGAGTGCGGCGCCTTTCGCACCACCTGCGACACCGACGAGGTCAGCCATGAAAGCCCGAGGTCAAGCGGCTCGATGCGCTCCTCGTTTGCGTGGGCGACGGGCGATTTTATGTTGACGTGCAGAGTGTTTTCTCCGCCGTAAAGGAGCTTGTCGGTCACGTCGAAGCGCTGCTCGATAAACATGTTCTCGGAATGGCCTATCC
>CANNTZ010000023.1 GCA_947522735.1 uncultured Oscillospiraceae bacterium
ACAGCGGCAAGCGGCTGTTTGACATAGTGATCGTCTGGAAGCTGGACAGGTTCGCACGAAACCGCTATGACAGCGCACGGTACAAGGCCACGCTTAAAAAGAACGGCGTGAAGGTCGTATCCACCACCGAGATTATTTCAGAGGGCGCAAAAACCATCACCCTTGCGGAATTGCAGGAAGCTATCAGCAACAAAAACGGTTCGGATTTGGATTGCCTTGCGCACCAAACCGCAGGCACGAGCTCTTTTGGCTTCAAAAGGTGCTCGGCCTGAACGTAAAAATACCGAGGATATAAATCTCTCCGGTGTTTTTTTGTTGTACATATTACCATTCCCCCCGCCCACAGCCGACTCCTCGCCTGCTTGCGACGTCAATCGGCTTCTTCTCTTCTTCCGACGGCTCTCCTGTAGCTCTGTGCGCAATATTGCGCATATGATTACGTCGGCCAGACAATTCGGAACGTGTTCGGCCGTAATCCGCCCCTGCCTTCAGGGCTTTTGAAAATATCGGACCGACGCGTTTTCGCACGGGATTTTGACTGACATCTCGCGTGACGGCTATTGGCTTTCCGTATCGAATGTGGTATTATAATAGCATATCCTGTAAATGTGAAAGGGCTGTCTTTGAGGGATCCGTTGTGCTGAAATGTCCGCTCTGCGCCGACAAAATTCAGCCTGACGGTCTGCGAGATACCGGCTTTTGCAGCAGGCGAGCACCTTGTGCCCGTCTGTCACGCCTCGAAAAGCCTCCCGGATTTATAAGACACACGCGTTTTTGAAATGCAGAGAATACAAGCGCAGCGCTTGACAGGACGCTTTATGGGCGCACGTTTTCCGTGTGTGCATCCGGGAGGGTCGCCGGCCGCAAACGACGACGGCGTTCCGGGCGATACTGCGGCGTGCAAGATTCCGCAGAAGAGCCGCGAGCCGTCGGCGTGACGGCCCGGACTCATAATAAAATACAGCAAGAGGAATGTAACATGGAGACTGTAAGGCTTAAACCGTTTATCGCAAGCTACATATGGGGAGGGCGCCGCCTTTGCCCCGTCTACGGACTGGACGGAGATACCGTCGCCGCCGAGGCGTGGGTCTTCTCCGCGCACACGGACGGCCAGAGCATAGTTGCCTCCGGCGAGTGCGCCGGTATGCCGCTGCGCGACTATATCGCCGTCTGCGGAGACGGAGCCTTCGGCGCGGGCGCGCGGCTCGAACCGGGCTTCGGCGCGCCGGTGCTCTGCAAATTCATCGACGCCGCGCGCTCGCTTTCAATACAGGTTCATCCGGACGACGAATTTGCGCGCAAACATGAAAGCTCCCCCGGCAAATCCGAGATGTGGTACATCCTTGACGCCGAGCCTGACGCGTTCATCTATTACGGCCTGAACCGCGACGTCACGCGCGAGGAGCTGGCGCGCGCAATGGCGGACGGCTCGATAACCGAGCTGCTCAACAAGGTGTACGTCCGCCGCGGCGACTCCTTCTTCATCCCGGCCGGAACCATACACGCCATCGGCGCGGGGATACTCATCTGCGAGATACAGCAGAGCTCCAACATAACCTACCGCATGTACGACTTCGGCAGGCTTGGCGCGGACGGAAAGCCGCGCGCGCTGCACATCGAAAAGGCGGCGGCGTGCGCGCGCCTCTCCGCATCCACAACCTCTCCCTCGGCAGCTCCCATCCCCTGCTCCGGCGCGCGGGCGGAGCTGCTTGCCGAGTGCGAATATTTCCGCGCGGTGAAATATATCCTTGCCGGGGGCGAATCGACCTGCATCGACGCCTCCGCGAGCTTCCTGTCGGTCATAGTCACCGGCGGCTCCGGCAGACTTTTTGCGCCCGGCGCGGAGTTTGACCTCCGCTTCGGCGACAGCTTCTTCGTCCCCGCCGGAACAGGCGTCGTCACCGTCGAAAGCGCCCACGGCTGCGAGCTTGTCGTTTCGTCCAACTCTTGAGCCGCGCCACGGGCGCAAAATCCGTGACAAAAACGTTAAAACTCCTTTCGCCTCTTGACTTTCCGGGAGTTTATGGGTATAATAATATAGTTGACGGATACATTCTGTCATGCGGTTGTACGGGTCCTGTGCGACACAGCGCTGCGAACCATGTCAGGCGGTGACCCGAGCAGCATTAAGCGGTTGCTGTTGTGTGCCGCAGTAAATCTGTACGACCGTATGACAGAATGTATCCGTCTCGTTTTATTCTTTTGCGAGCTTCATTTTTGTTTTATAGCCCTTGTCTGCGTGGAGGTGAGACGTCGTGCCGGAGGAATATCAGGCGCTTTACCGCAAATATCGCCCCGCGTCCTTTGACGACGTGATCGGCCAGCGGCACATCACCGACGTGCTGCGCTCCGAGGTCAAATGTGGGCGCATCGCCCATGCCTATCTCTTCACCGGCTCGCGCGGGACCGGCAAGACCACCTGCGCAAAGATACTTGCAAAGGCGGCGAACTGCCTTGACGTCAGGGACGGCAGCCCCTGCGGCAAGTGCGAAATCTGCCGCGGCATAGACGACGGCTCAATCACCGACGTGCTCGAAATTGACGCCGCAAGCAATAACAGCGTAGATAACATCCGCGAGCTGCGCGCGGAGACGAATTACACCCCCGCCGCCGCGCGCTACCGGGTATACATCATCGACGAGGCGCACATGCTGAGCATCGGTGCGGCCAACGCGCTGCTCAAGATAATGGAGGAGCCGCCCGAGTACGTCATCTTCATCCTCGCCACCACCGAGGTTCACAAGCTCCCCGCGACAATCCTCTCCCGCTGCCAACGCTTTGATTTCAAGCGGATAGACCAGTCGCTCATTGCCGAAAGGCTCACCTCCGTGGCTGAAAAGGAGGGGATAACGCTTGAGCCTGACGCCGCCGCACTCATCGCGAAGCTGTCCGACGGAGGGATGCGCGACGCGCTGTCGCTGCTCGATCTCTGCCGCAGTGCCTCGAACGGACACGTGGACGTGCAAAATGTCGCCGATTCAGCCGGGCTTGCCGGAAACGAGCGCCTTTTTGCAATGACCGGGGCGCTTATCCGGCGCGATACGGCGGAAGCCATCGAGCTGTTGGACAGCCTTTACGCCGATTCCGCAGATCCGTCAAGGGTGTGCGAGCAGCTCATCAGTCAGTTCCGCAACCTCATGCTGCTCAAAAATTCGTCGAGGGCGGACGACCTCATCGTCTGCCTGCCGGACGAGCTGGAGCGTCTTAAAAAAATTGCCGCGAGCGTCGGCGGCGGATATATCCTGTATGCACTCTCCGTGCTCCAGAGCACGCTCGAAAGGCTCGCAAGGTCGTCCTCGCGAAGGACGGAGCTGGAGATGGCGTTCGTGCAGCTTTGCAGCCCGGAGAGCACCGATTCCCGCGAGGCGCTCAGCGCCCGGATAGACGTCCTCGAGCAGGAGCTGCGCAGGCTCCGGAGAATGCTTGAGAGCGGCGACTATGCCGCAGCACCGGCGGACGGCGAGCCGTCGCCGCCAAAAAACGCCGCGCATGAGGCCGAGGTGCAGCCGCGGCCGTCAAGACGGTCCGAGCAGGCTATGCCGCCAACGCCCGCGCCTGCAATGCCGGAGAAGGAGCCGGTTGAGATGGAGCGCTCGATTTGGGAGCAGATACTCGCGTCTCTTGGCAGGAGCAACCCGGCGCTGCACGCGGCGCTTATCGGCTCCACCGCCTACATCCGCGGCGACATACTGCTGGTGGATTCTCCGGACGAGCTGTTTTTGCAGCTTGTCCGAACCAACGAATATACAAAGGAATCACTGCGCGAGGCAGTGCTCGCCGAGACCGGCAAGCGCTACCGTCTCGGCCCATACAGGCGCAAGGCCGCGCCGGAGAAGCCCGCGTCGCCCTTTGACAGCATTGAGGCGGCGGCAAAGAGCGCCGGGGTGAGCATCGAGATAAAATAAATGCCGCAAATTATAAAAAATACAGGAGAGAAATCATATGAAATCGAGACTTCCCGCTGGTTACAGCAACGGCCCGAGCAACATGCAGGGCATGATGAAGCAGGCGCAGAAGATGCAGGAGAACATGGCTAAGCTACAGGCGGAGCTGGACGAGCGCGAATATAACATCAAGTCCGGCGGCTCCGCGGTGGAGCTCGTCATCAACGGCAAAAAGGAGGTCAAGAGCCTCAAAATAGCTCCCGAGGTCATCGACCCGGAGGACGTCGAGATGCTTGAGGATCTTATCCTCGCCGCCGTCAACGAGGGCATCCGAACCGTAGAGGACACCAACTCCAAGGAGATGGAGAAGATCACCGGCTCCCTTTCGCTTCCGGGAATGTCCGGGCTTTTCTGATAAGCTATGAAAAACAACGAAGTGCTGCCCTTTGTCCGGCTGACCGAGCAGTTTGCGCGGCTGCCGGGAATAGGGAAAAAATCGGCGCAGCGCATGGCGTATTACATTCTGAACCAGCCGCGGGAGCGGGTGGAGGAATTTGCCGCGTGTCTGCTTGAGGCAAAAGAGAAGATCGTCTATTGCGGCGTCTGCCGCAACATCACCGACAAGCCCGTGTGCAGCGTCTGCTCCGACGAAACGCGCGACCGCTCGACGATACTTGTCGTCGAAAGTCCGCGCGACGTCACCGCCTTTGAGCGCACCCGCGAATACAACGGGCTTTATCACGTGCTGCACGGGCTGATCTCTCCGATGGACGGCGTTGGCCCGGAGGCCCTGTATATAAAGGAGCTGCTCGAGCGCGTGAACGGCGGCGAGGTGAAGGAGGTCATCATGGCCACCAACCCGACCGTCGAGGGCGAGGCGACGGCGATGTATATCTCGCGTCTGCTGAAGCCGCTCGGCGTCACAGTGTCGCGGCTCGCCTACGGCATCCCGGTCGGCGGACACCTTGAATATACCGACGACGTCACGCTGTTCCGCGCATTGGAAGGGAGAAGTGTGATATGAAGCTCATCGAACGCGTAAAGGCATTTGTCAAAAGCGAGACGTTCGGCAAATTCGTCCGCTTCGCGATAACGGGCGTCGTCAACACGCTGATAGATATCGGCGTCGCGGCGCTGGTCCGGTATCTCTTTCACAACGACTATCTCGCGCAGGCGGCGGGCTACATCTGCGGAATAATCAACAGCTACGCAGTCAACCGGAGCTGGACCTTCCGCAAGGAGCGTGACGGCTTCTTCAGCGCGCAGCTTGTGAAGTTTCTCGCCGTCAACCTCCTGACGCTCGGCATTTCGATGGGTGCGACGTGGCTGTTCCACACGCGTCTCGGCGTCGAGCCGTGGATAATCATGAAGCTGCTGGTCACGGCGGTGACGATAGTCGTGAACTTTACGCTCAGCAACCTCTGGGCGTTCCGAAAAAAGGCTGATAATCAACCGGCAATAAATTTAAACCACGAGGACGATGATTAAAGAAATGGAATGGACAGGACTTAACGACCTGCGAGAGAAATATCTCTCATTCTTTGAAAGCAAGGGACACCTTCGCCTGCCAAGCGCCCCCCTTATTCCGCAGGACGACAGCAGCCTGCTGCTCATCAACGCCGGAATGACGCCGCTCAAGAAGTATTTTCTCGGCGTTGTGGAGCCGCCGTGCCGCCGTGTGACCTCCTGCCAGAAGTGCGTGCGCATGCTGGACATCGAGCGCGTCGGCAAAACCAGCCGCCACGGCTCCTTCTTCGAGATGCTCGGCAACTTCTCCTTTGGCGATTACTTCAAGCGCGAGGCCACCGCGTGGGCGTGGGAGTTCCTCACCGGAGTTCTGGCGATACCTCCGGAAAAGCTGTGGGTATCCATCTATCTTGACGACGACGAGGCGTTCGACATCTGGACAGGGGAGGTCGGAGTCGCTCCGGAGCGTATCGTCCGCCTTGGCAAGGAGGACAACTTCTGGGAGCACGGCGCGGGTCCCTGCGGGCCATGCTCCGAGATATACTTTGACCGCGGCGAAAAATACGGCTGCGGCTCCCCCACCTGCGGCGTCGGCTGCGATTGCGACCGCTATGTCGAGATATGGAACCTTGTGTTCACCCAGTTCGACTCCGACGGCAACGGCAACTACACCCGCCTGAAAAAGGCGAACATCGACACCGGCATGGGACTTGAGCGCCTTGCCTGCGTTATGCAGGGCGTTGACAACATGTTCGAGGTGGACACCATCCAGAACATCATCAGACACGTCTCCCGCATCGCCGACGTCCACTATCACGACGATCCCAAGAGCGACGTATCGCTGCGCATAATTTCCGACCACATCCGCGGCTCGGTGTTCCTCATCAACGACGGCGTCGCGCCGAAGAACGACGGTCGCGGCTATGTGCTGCGCCGCCTGCTCAGAAGAGCCGCGCGACACGGACGGCTCATCGGCATCGACGGCCCGTTCCTCTGCGACGTCTGCGACACCGTCATCAGAGAGAACGCCTTCGCCTATCCTGATCTCGTCACCAACGCCGAATACATCAAAAGGGTCATCCGCAACGAGGAGGACAGCTTCAACAAGACCATCGGCCAAGGACTTGTGCTGCTCAACAGCATCATCGAAAAAACCGGCGGCTCGAGCCTCTCGGGAGCCGACGCCTTCCGTCTCTACGACACCTTCGGCTTCCCCATCGACCTGACCGAGGAGATCCTTGCCGAAAAGGGCATGACCATCGACATGGACGGCTTTAAGGCGCTGATGGACGAGCAGCGCAGCCGCGCACGAACCGCCCGCAGCGAGAAAAACATTCTCGCGTGGTCGGACGACAACGTTCTCAAGGGCGTTGCCGGCACAAGATTTGTGGGCTACGACAACGACTCCGCGGAATGCAGGGTGCTCGCTATCATCCGCGACGGAGAGCTTGTGGACACTCTCTCCGAGGGCGATTCCGGGATTATTGTCACCGACGTCACCCCCTTCTACGCCGAAAGCGGCGGCCAGGTCGGCGATTCCGGCATGCTCCACAGCGGAAGCAGCTTCCGTTTCAGGGCCGGCGACTGCAAGAAAGCGCGCTCCGGCCAGACCCTACACATCGGCCACGTTGACGCGGGCATGGTATCGGTCGGAGACACCGTCACGGCTGAGCTCGACGTCAAGCGCCGCCGCGCCATCCGCCGCAGCCACACCAGCGCCCATCTGCTTCAAAGGGCGCTGCGAGACGTGCTTGGCGACCATGTTCATCAGGCCGGCTCCTATGTGGACGAGCACCGCTGCCGCTTCGACTTCTCCCATTTCTCCGCAATGACCAGGGAGGAGCTTGTCGAGGTCGAGCGCCGTGTCAACGAGCTTATCCTTGACGCGCTCGAGGTGTCCGTCAGCGAAATGCCTCTTGAGGAGGCGAAAAAGCTCGGCGCCATGGCGCTGTTTGGCGAGAAATACGGCGACGTGGTAAGGGTCGTCAACATTTCCGGACGCTCCATAGAGCTTTGCGGCGGCACACATGTCAAAAACACCGCCGAAATAGGGCTGTTCAAGATAATCTCCGAGGCATCGGTCGCGGCGGGAGTTCGCCGCATCGAGGCTGCCTGCGGAGACAACGTCCTCACTATGATAAACGAGATGCAGGCGCTCCTTGACGGCGCCGCAGCGCAGCTCAAGCTGACCGGCGCGGCCGAGCTCCCCGCGAAGATCGAGAGCGTTTTTGCCGAGCTGAAGGAAAAGGAGCACGAGATCGACGCGCTCAACGGCCGCATTGCCGAGATGCGCACCGGCGGACTGCTTGAACGCGCCAAGACGGTCGGTAGCGTTATTGTTGCCACCGATTACATGGACGATACCCGCGCCGACGTTGCCAGAGCCGTCTGCGACAAGGTCAAGGACGGCCATCCGAACGCGGTCTGCGTGATTTGCGCGGTCAGCGGCGGCAAGGGCTCGTTTGTTGTTTCCTGCGGCAGCGAAGCCGTTGCGGCCGGTGCGAACGCCGGGCGCGTGGTGCGTGAGGTTTGCGCGCTCACCGGCGGCAAGGGCGGAGGACGCCCCGACAGCGCCATGGGCGGCGCGGCTGAGCTTGACAAGGCCGGGGCGGCGCTCGCAAAGGCTGCCGAACTTGTCGGCGCCATGCTGAAATAAGGCTGATTTTATCCGGGTGCGTTTTTGCCCGGCGGATAAGGGCGAATGCCCGGAAAGGAGAAGGTATGGACTGCATTTTCTGCAAGATAGCCTCCGGCGAGATCCCGTCGAGGAAGCTGTTTGAGGACGACCGCGTTCTCGCGTTCTACGACCTCAATCCGCAGGCGCCGGTGCATTTTCTGGTGATACCCAAGCGGCACATTTCCGGCGCGGACATGATAACCGCCGAAAACAGCGACATTGTCGCATATATCTTTGAGGTGATTGCGCGGCTGACCGCCGGGCTCGGATTGAAAAACGGGTTCCGCGTTGTCAACAACTGCGGTGAGGACGGCGGTCAGACGGTGGGGCATCTCCACTTCCACGTCCTCGGCGGACGTCAGCTCGCCTGGCCTCCAGGCTAATCTCCGGGCAATGCCCGAGAAAACATCCGCGCCGGGCATTGCCCGGGAAATCATCCGCGGTTCGGTCGTCCTCGCACACACGCATTTCATGCGTGTGCGCTGCGGGGACCTTACGGCATCGAGCACACCGGCCGGTTCGCGCGGCGGCGGAGTATGTTGCGAAACAGTGCGCCTCGCTGCTGCGGGGCGAGCATAAGACTTTTGAAGCCACAATATTATGATAAAAGACATCTTCAAGACGAACAGACCCGTAATGGTCCTCGGGCTGACTATCCTGATCGGATGTGCGGGAGCGCTGTTTATCGGCGCTCTTTTTGCCATCTGTGCGGCTTTCGCGGTCATATTGGCGGCGGTCGCCGTGTTGATATTTGTAAAGGAGCCTGTGAGGGTGAAGCTGTGCGCTGTGACAATTCTTGCTGCGGCGGCGGTTTCGCTGTGTTGGTTTGCGCATCGCGATACGCAGTACCGGCGCAGTCTCGCGCTCGAGGGCAGGGAGGTTGCTATATCGGGGGTTGTCGAGAAGATCGAATACACCTCCGCGGCAAAGCGGAGATACATAGTGCGAGGCAGCGTGAAAAGCGGCGGGGAGGTCATAAACAACGTCAGCCTTGCGCTGTACTGCCGCTCGACGACGGCGATATACCTCTTTGACGAGATCGCATGCGAGGCGTCGCTCTATGACGGGGACGGCGGCTATGAGCAGAGGCTGATAAGCTCCGGAGAGCTGCGGCTCAGCGGCCACATCAACCGCCTGATATCCGCAAAGCCCGCCGGACGCCGGACGGCGGCGATGCTTATTACGGATATACGCACGCGCATTTCCGAGGGCGTCCGCCGTATACTTCCGGATTACCGCGGTGAGCTGCTGTCCGAGATAACGGTGGGGCTGTCCGGGCTGGGTGCGGGCGACGATGTATACGAGGATTTCCGCGCGGCCGGGATATCGCATGTGCTCGTCATCTCCGGCGCGCATCTGATGATAGCGGCGCAGTCGGTGGCGGCGCTGCTTGAGGCGTTCGGTGTTGGCAGGCGACGGACGGCGGCGCTCTCCGCAGTGTTCGTTGTGCTTTACATGCTGCTCGCGGGCATGGGCACAAGCGTCGTTCGCGCAGGGATAATGATGCTGTTTGCGACAGCGGCTACGCTGCTCGGGCGCAGAAGCGACGGGCCCACCGCGATTGCCTTCGCTGCTGCCGTCATCGTGCTTACGCGTCCGCTCTCGCTGTTGACGGCCTCGATGTGGCTATCGTTCTCGGCGGCGCTTGGGATAATGCTTCTCGCGCCCAAAATTTCCACCGTCGCGGCAAGGCTCTGTGGAAAGCTTTTGCCCCGCCGCCTTGCGCTCATATTTGCGGGCGTATTCAGCTCCGGCGCCGCGGCTTGGATATTTGTGACGCCCGCGTCGATACTGCTTTTCAGCGAGTTCTCGCTCTATTCCGTGCTTGTCAATCTCGCGGTGGCGCCGCTGCTGACTCCTCTCATCGTGCTTGGGCTTCTGACCGGCCTGTTCACGCTGATAGACCCCGCATTCCTGCTGGCAAGGCTTTGCGGCAAGCTGGCGGGCGTGCTGCTCTCGCTGCTTCGGCTTATTACGCGCGCCGTATCGGCGCTGCCGTTTGCACGGGTATACGCCGGGGAACGCTTTGTACAGGTCTGGGTGGCCGCCTCCGTCGCGATATTTGTGCTGGTTCTGCTGCTGAAGCCCAGAGATAACGCGCGATATCTGCGCCTGACGGGGCTGCTGTGCGCTTCGTCGCTCATTGTGGCAGTCGCGGTGAACGCCGTGCTTATGCGCGACGCAGTCAAGCTGACCGTCTCATCGCTCTATAACGGCAGCGCGGTGACGGCCGTATATCGCGGGAACGCCGTCACAATCTCTCAGCTTGACGGCGTATCCGACGCGAACCTGCTGTCCACTCGCATCTGTGCCTCCGGCAACATCCGGCACAGCGCTGCGATATTTGAGGGCGACGGCGCGCGAGAGACGGCACGGCTGCTTGAAAAAACCGACTGCGACGCCGCGATAATGGACGAAGCGCTGTTGGAGGACGAGCTGCTGCGGGAAATTGACCGCGGCAAGCTATACCGCCTTGAGGACGGCATGACCGTCGAAGCCGCAGGAGGGCTTGTCAGCGCCCGGCGCGTCGCCTCAGGCGCGTGGATCATTGACACGCAATATGCAAAAATCCTGTATATTACCGAGAACCTTGACACGGAGGATATTCCCGCGCGGGATACGGACATCGACATATTGGCGCTTGGAAGCGGCGTCAGCGTCACGAATGCGGACAGGCTGCGCAACGCGCTGACCGTATCGGTCGGACACGCCGGTGCCGTTCACGGCGAGACGCAGACACTCGGCGAGGCCGAAAGCGTCGAGCTGCTTCTGTCTGGCGGCGGGACATATTCCGTCACGAGGAGGTGAGCGGATGATATTCAGGGACGAGCAGCAGTTTGCGGAGCATCTGCGCGGAAAGACGCTGCTTCCGGCGTATTTCATCTACGGCGACGAGAGCTATCTCAAGCGGCACTATCTTGCGAAGCTCGTATCGCTTGCCGTTTCAAAGGAGCTGGCTGCGTTCAATTTGCAGCGCTTTGACGGCAAGGTTGCAATGGAGGAGCTTGCGGACGTCGTCTATTCCTTCCCTGTCATGTCGGACAGACGCTGCGTCGTCGTGACCGATCTTGATATAGAGAAGCTCACTCCCGGAGCGACCGACAAATTATTCGCCCTGCTCGGCGAGCTTCCCGAAACCTGTCTGCTGATATTTGTGACCGATCTGATAGAGGTCAACCTTAAAAAATCCGCCAAATACAAAAAATTCTGCGACAGGATCGGCAAACGTGGCGGTGTGGTCGAGCTTTCACGGCGGGACAACGCGCGACTGACACAGTTTTTGCGGCAGGAGGCGGCAAAGCTCAGGTGCTCCATCTCCGCCGATAACTGCCGTCTGCTCATTGAGCGCTGCTCTGACAGCATGGAGGCGCTTGCTGGCGAGATACGCAAGCTGTCCGAGTTTTGCCTGCAAAATGGCAGAGACGAGATCACCCGCGCGGATATACTTGAGTGCTGTGCGCAGACGCCGGACAGCGGCGTTTACGATATGACGAGGGCGGTTGCACGCGGCAACTACAACGAGGCGTTGCGCTGTCTCGAGGATCTCATCCATCGCCGGATCGAGCCGGTGGCGATAATGGCCACACTCTCCGGGCTGTATATCGACCTCTACCGCGCCAAGACCGCCAACCTCTCCGGCAAAAAGGCGTCGGACGTCGCAAAGGCGTTTTCCTACGGCGCGCGTGCCTTCGCCGCCGAAAACGCTTTCCGCGACAGCGCGTCCTACTCCGAACAGAGCCTGACAGAGAGCTTGGAGGTGCTGCGCGAGGGCGACCTGATGCTCAAGGGCAGCCGCACCGACAACGTCGTCATCCTCCAGCAAACCCTGACAAGGCTGTTCGCCTGCCGGAGACGGGGATGAATATTGTATCAAAAAGGACTTGGATTAATGTATAAAGTTTCACAGGCGATCGTCGTGGAGGGCAAATATGACAAGATTAAGCTCTCGTCGCTCATCGACGCAACAATAATCCCGACCGACGGCTTCGGCGTATTCCGTGACAGGGAGCTGCTCGGGCTGTTGAGGACGCTCGCCGCAAAAAAGGGGCTGGTCGTGCTGACCGACCCGGACGCCGCCGGCTTCAAGATACGCGGCTATCTCAGCTCGGCAATACCAAAGGAGCAGATCATACACGCCTATATCCCCGACCTCTACGGCAAGGAAAAGCGCAAGGACGCGCCCGGCAAGGAGGGCAAGCTCGGCGTCGAGGGCGTCCCGGCGGAGTGCATTGTCGAGGCGCTGCGCCGCGCCGGAGTGCTTGGGGAGTGCGAAAATGCGCCCGCGCGCGCACCGATAACCAAGGCTGATCTGTGTGAGTTAGGGCTTTCCGGGAGCGCCTGTAGCGCCGAAAAGCGCCGGGAGCTCTGCGAAAAGCTCTCGCTGCCAAAACGCCTCTCGGCAAACGCGCTGCTGACGGTGCTGTGCGCGATCGTCACGCCCGACGAGCTGCGCGAGCTCGCGTGCGGACTGTGACATAAAGGCTTTTTGTTAAAATCAGGAAAGGAGGCGGCGGCTTGGCGCTTTACAGCCTCGGCTTCATATTCGTATTTCTACCGCTGGCGATAGTCCTCTATGCTTTCACGCCCGGACGGTACCGCAACTATGCGCTGCTCGTTATAAACGCCGCGTTCTACCTGTTTGCGGGCTGGCGGGTTGCGGCGATAACCGCCGCTGCGGCACTCATCGATTATGCCGCGGCGCTGTTTCTTGACGCCGCCTGCGGCAGAAAACGGCTCGGCGCGCTGCGGCTGCCGGTGCTGCTGCTCTCGTCCGGCAAAAACATCGCCGGGGCGGTGCTGTTCGCCGTGCTCGGCGAGCTGCGCTCGGAGCTGGTCGTCGGCGGCTTCCTCGTCTATGCGCTGACCTCGACCGGCTATCTGATCGACGTCTTTCGCCGCGAGGCCGCCGCGGAGCGCAACCCCGTCAAATTCCTGCTGTTTTCCACCCTTTTCTGCAAGATGTACATCGGGCCGCTCGTGCGCTACGGCGCGATGAAGCCTCAGCTTGACGGTGAAGGCGGCAACCGCCGCTTCTCGCTGGAGGACGCGGGCGAGGGGCTGACGCTGTTTTTGCGAGGCGCCGCGAAGAAGGTTCTGCTGGCCGACAGGCTGGCGGATTTTCAGGCGTCGCTGGCGGCGGTGAACGCCTCCGCGCCGTCGCTGCTCGGCTCATGGTCGGCGGTGCTGGTGTTCGCGCTGCGGATATTCTTCGAGCTTTCCGGCTTCAGCGACATGGCGCAGGGGCTGGGACTGATTTTTGGGCTGCGCCTGCCTTCAAACTTCTATTATCCCTATCAGAGCCTGAGCGTCAGCGATTTTCTCTACCGCTTCAACACAACCGTCTCGCAGTTTTTCTCGCACTACGTCTACGACGCGCTCAGCCCAATGTCCACGTCCGCGCCGGACGGCTCGCCTAAGCGCGAGCATGTGCTGGCGGAGGTGCTGAACACGCTGCTTGTTTGCCTGCTGTTCGGGCTGTGGTTCGGCGTGAAGCTAAGCTGCATCGTCTGGGGAATATATCTCGCGCTGTTCATCCTGCTGGAAAAGTATCTGATCGGAAAGCTGCTCGACGCGATACCCCGCCTTTTCTCGCGCTGCTACACCTTTGCCGTAGTGATGCTTTCCTTCGTCATCTTTCCGGCGGGCAGCGCACGCGGAATAATTTACAGCCTCTCGCAGACGTTCGACTTCTCCCGCGACGCCACCTCGACTGAGCTGAACTATCTGCTTTCGAGCAATTGGCTGCTGCTCACGCTTTCGGTGCTGTTTGCATCCAGCCTGTTCGCGATGCTCGACCGGATAATAAAAAAACGCGCCAAGCCTGTGGCTGATATTATCTCGGCAATCTTCGCCGTGGCGCTGCTGGCGCTGACGGCGGCGTTCCTGATATGAAGGAGGTGAAGAGCTGTGACCAACCGAATAGTTGCGGTTGTGCTGATAGTGATACTCATCGCAGCGCCGCTGCTGACGCTTGCGCTCAAGGGGCGGGGACAAAGCTTTGAGCTGGATATATCCGGCGGTCTGGATACCGTTCCCGAACAGCTCGACACGCTGCTCTCCGAAAGCATCCCGCTGCGCCCGGCGCTTGAGCGCGCCAAAAATGAGCTGCTACAGATTGGCGGCGCAGAGGAATTCGACGGAGTATTCATCAGCGACGGCGCGCTGATAGAGAACTATCGCCCGGACGACAACAACGGGATAACCGGAAATCTTCAAAGCATAATCAACTTTATTACGCAAAAGCAGATGCCGTCCTATCTTATGCTGATCCCGACCGAGTGCGTCGTCTGCCAGGAGAAGGTTCCGGCGCTCGCACCAATATTCAACCAGAAAACGCTCATCGACAACGTCTATTCCGCCTTTGCGGGCAGCGCCGTAACTGTTGACGCCTACGGCGCGCTCTTCCGCAACCGCGACAAATACATCTATTACAACACCGATCCGCTCCCGACCTCGCTTGGCGGATACTACCTCTACCGCGAGCTTATGGAAAAGCTTGGCCGCACGCCGTACGACCTAAACGAATTTGAGGTCTGCTACGCGGGCTACGGCTTTTACGGCGACACCTACCTCCGCGCTCCGCTCGACGGCGCCAAGAGCGACATGATATCTCTGTACAGCTACCGACAATACGACCGCAGCTACACCGTCACCCACTACGAGCCGGGTCAGAGCTACGCCTATGACAGGCTGTACATCCCTGAATTTGAAGCGTCGGACGACAAGACCGACATCATTTTCGGCGGATTATCGCCGGTCATGAGCATCGACACGGCGGGGCCATACGGCGATACGCTGCTGATAATCGGCGACGAGACCGCCAAAAGCTATGTCCCGTTTCTCGTCAACCACTACTCCCGCGTGACAGTCGTCTCCGTAGAAAAGCTGACGCCGGAGCTTTCCGGGATCGTCAAGGCCGAGGAATACCGTCAGGTGCTGTTTGCGTTCTCGGTCGAGACCTTCGCCGAGATCGGCAGCCTCGACGCGCTCGGCCTGCTGACTCAATGATCTGCGTTTTGCCATATGAAATTGCTCGTCGCCCAAGGCGGCCAAGCCGGAACGGGACGCGTTTGATGGCGCTTTGTAAAAAGCTTCCGCTCCGTCGAGCAACGGGGCTCAAAAAGCAATACCTCCTTTGCATGGACGGCGTAGCTTTAAGCGTTTACCCACAATAATAAAACAACAGCTTTCGCCGTGAAGAGGTTTCTTCCCGGCGAAAGCGCTTGAGCGTCGAAATGTGACGATTGGGGCCTGCGACAGCCGATCTGCTCCCTTTAAAACCGGCTGCTCCCGATAACCGCGCGCCTGTGCCCTTGGAAAAACGGCTTCACAAAGAAGCCGATGCCCCGGTTGCCGCGGAAAGCATGCTCGTCCTGTCCCCCCTGAGCATTCCTCCCGGATATTCCGGAGCTCCGACGGCGCCGGCTTCGTCTGCGATTATCTCAGCGCGTTGCCCGGAGCCGGGGCTTCAAGGTCTTTGAGGACAAATTCGCCGCCGGAATAAAGGATGTAGCTGTGACGGGAACCGGCCTTTGGGATCGATATCGAGCCGGGGTTGATGTAGCGGATGCCGTCGCGCAGTGTGTCGTCCGGAATGTGTGTGTGCCCGTAGAGTATCACGCCGGAGCCGAGCGCCGCCGCGACCTCGTCAAGATGATGCCCGTGCGTTGCAATAAATACATTGTCTCCGTCGCAGAGCGCCGCATATTCGGCGAGAATGGGAAATTTGAGCACCATCTGATCCACCTCGGTGTCACAGTTGCCGCGCACGCACAGCAGCCTTGGCGCAAGCGGATTGAGCATTTCAATGACCCTCTTAGGATCGTAATCACGCGGAAGATCGTTTCGCGGGCCGTGATAGAGTATGTCGCCAAGCAGCAGCAGCCGGCCGGGAGCCTCCTCCTTGAAGCGTTCGAGCAGCAGTGACGTGTAATAAGCCGAGCCATGGATGTCGGATGCGATCATGAGCTTCATATAACCGTCTCCATAAGATGAATTTTTCATTATAATTATATCCGCAGCGCGGTCGCCAAGTCAATACCGCGGCGCGCGAATGAATACCCAATTGTAAAAATAAACGCCACGGACGGCAAAAAGCTTCTGGCCAAAAGGCGTCTCAACCCCTTTCAGGGCGCAAAATCGCCTCTGCCGGAGGCGGAAACTCCCGGCAAAGGCGATATCAACTCCTGTTATTCCTCTTTGTTCACGACGGCGATGCCAAGCACCTCAAGGCTTGCGGCGTCAACCTCGGACGGACACTCGGACATGAGCTCGCTGGCGTTCTGAACCTTCGGGAAGGCGACCACGTCGCGCAGATTGTCCGCCTCGCACATGACCATCGCGAGACGGTCAAGTCCCATTCCGGAGCCGCCGTGGGGAGGCGAGGCGTAGCGGTAAGCGTCCACGAGGAAGCCGAACTTCGCTTTGATCTCCTCGTCAGTGAGCCCAAGCAGCTCGAACATGCGCTTTTGCAGCTCTGGGTCGGTGATGCGTATCGAGCCGGAAAGCAGCTCCACGCCGTTGAGCACAAGGTCGTACGCCTTTGCGCGGACGTTCTCCTTGTCGCTTTCGAGATACGGTATACACTCGTCGAGCGGCATGGTGAACGGGTGGTGCATCGCGTTCCACGTCTGTGCGTCCTCGTCCCACTCGAAGAAGGGGAACTCGGTAATCCAGATGAACCTATGACCCTCCGGGATAATTCCAAGCTGCCTTGCAACGGTGAGGCGCAGCGCACCGAGAACCGGCAGCGTGACCTTGTTCCTGTCGGCGACGATAAACGCGACGTCGCCCTTCTCGCAGCCAAGCGCGGCCATTATCCTGTCAAGCTCGCCCTCGGCCATGAATTTGCCGAAGGAGCAGCTCGGGACGTCCTCGACGAAACGTATATACGCAAGGCCCTTCGCGCCGATGCCCTTCATCTGCTCGGTCAGCTTGTCGATCTCCTTGCGGCTCAGCCTGTGCGCGGCGCCCTTGGCGACGATTCCGCGGACACTCCCGCCGTTCCTCACGGCCCCGGAGAACACCGAAAATCCGCTGTCCTTTACGATATCGGAGATGTCGGTTATCTCCATCCCGAAGCGGGCGTCCGGCTTGTCGGAGCCAAAGCGCTCCATCGCGTCGCGATAGGTCATGCGCTCGATGGGCGGCACGTCCTCGTCGAGCAGCTCCTTGAAGAGCCTGCGAATGAAGCCCTCGTTCATGTCCATGACGTCCTCGCTGTCCACAAAGGACATCTCAAGATCAATCTGGGTAAACTCCGGCTGGCGATCCGCGCGCAGATCCTCGTCGCGGAAGCAGCGGGCAAGCTGGAAGTAGCGGTCATAGCCCGCTATCATCAGCAGCTGCTTATAAATCTGTGGGGATTGCGGCAGCGCATAAAACTTGCCGTTGTGTATACGGGAGGGCACAAGATAGTCGCGTGCGCCCTCCGGGGTGGATTTCATCATCATCGGGGTCTCAATCTCGATGAAGCCGTTCTCATAGTAGTATTCGCGGGCGATGCGGGCGATGTGGTGGCGCATTATGAGGTTGCGCTGCAGCGACGGGCGGCGCAGATCGAGATAGCGGTATTTAAGGCGCAGCTCGTCCTTGACGTTGGTGTTGTCCAGAATCTCGAACGGAGGGGTCTGCGCGCGGGAGAGGATGCGCAGCTCGGTTACAAATATCTCGATCCTTCCTGTAGGAATATCGTTGTTGACCGATTCGCGGGCGCGCACAATCCCGGCGGCCATGACGACCGTCTCGCTCCTCAGCGACGCCGCCTTGTCAAACACCTCGCGGTCCGAGCTGTCGTCAAAGGCGAGCTGTATAATGCCGGTGCGGTCGCGCAGGTCGATGAATATCAGGTTGCCAAGGTCGCGCTGCTTCTGCACCCAGCCTGCGGCGACGACCCTCGCGCCGGTATCCTTTTCGGAAAACTCTCCGCAGTATTTCGTCCTTTTAAGTCCTGCAATAAGGTCGGGCATATGTCACATCTCCATTTATCTCAAAGAAATTTTTCCATTCCGGAAAGTATATCCCTCTCGCCCCCGGCAAAGCCCTCGGCAGCGTCTGTGATATCGTCAAGCGAATCGTTGAGCGCCCGGTCGTACATGAACTCGCACAGCTTGTCAAGCTCGACCTCGTAGCTATCGCCGGTGTTCATGTTCTTGACGCGGACGACGCCGTTCATCTGCTCGATCTCGCCGATGATGCAGCTATATTTCGCGCCGAGCTTGTCGCAGTATTTCATCTGCGCCTTGACGCTCCGGCCCATGACGTCGCCCTCGGCGCGGAAGCCCTCGGCACGCAGCGCGGCAAGTATGCCTGCGGCGGCGACTGAGGCACTCTCTCCGGCGGAGCCGACATAGATATCGCACCTCTCCGGCTCCGGGAAGGCGCATCCGGTCTGCTCCATCAGCATAAGGATGCGGTTGAGGCCCATGCCAAAGCCGAGCGACGGCACCGCCGGTCCGCCAAGCGACTCGGAAAGGCCGTCGTAACGGCCCCCGCCGCAGACGGTTCCCTGAGAGCCGAGCGCGTCGGTGACGAACTCGAAAACGGTGCGGTTGTAGTAGTCGAGCCCACGGACTATGCGGGCGTTTTCTACGTATTTGATATCGGTTCTGTCAAGGCGTGCCTTGAGGCCCTCAAAGTGGGCGCGGCAGTCGTCGCAGAGATAGTCGAGCGTCCTCGGCGCGTTCGCGGCGATCTCCTTGCAGACAGGGCTTTTGCAATCGAGTATGCGCATCGGGTTCTTTTCAAGACGCCCCTTGCAGGTCTCGCAGAGCCGGTCGCCGTAGCCCTCGAAGTAGGCGCGCAGCGCCTTGTAATATTCGGCGCGGCATTTGGGGCAGCCGATGGAGTTTATTTCGAGGTGGGTATCCTTTATGCCAAGGCGGTCGAGTATCGTCTGCACGTAGCAGATGAGCTCCGCGTCGGCGGCGGGGGAGGCGGAGCCGTAAAACTCCGAGCCAAACTGGGTGTGCTCGCGGTAGCGGCCCATCTGCGGCTTCTCGTATCGGAAACAGCTCACGAAATAGTATACCTTCAGCGGCAGCGCGTCGCCGAGCAGTCCGTGCTCGATGGCGCTGCGGCACACGCCTGCGGTGCCCTCCGGACGCAGGGTTATCGAGCGCCCGCCCTTATCGTTGAAGGTGTACATCTCCTTTTGGACGACGTCGGTGGTGTCTCCGACGCCGCGGTTGAACAGCTCGGTGTGCTCGAAGGTCGGCACGCGCATCTCACGGAAACCGAACAGCGAGGCGGCGTCGCGCAGCGTGGCCTCGATATACTGCCACTTGTAGCTCTCGGAGGGGAGCACATCCACTGTGCCCCGCGGAGCCTTGGTCAGAATAGGCATAGCGTTACATCCTTTTGCTTTATAATAATATAGTGTCTGCAATCCAAAAATGGGAACCCGAGACGAGTTCCCGAAGAGGCTTTTGTTGTGAAAGGCTCAGGCCTTCAGCGGCGATAGCTGTTCTTGGGGTTGACAAGCTCGCGCCAATCGAGGTCTCCGCGCTCGAGCGAATGGATCAGCGCCTCTGCGGTGGCAATATTGGTGGCGACAGGAATGTTGTAGACGTCGCAGAGCCTGAGCAGCTCCGCCTGATCGACCTCGTACGCCTTGACGGTCATGGGGTCGCGGAAAAACAGCAGGGTATCTATCTCATTGCAGGCGACGCGCGCGCCTATCTGCTGATAGCCGCCCTGTCGGCCGCTGAGAAAGCGGACTATCTCAAGGCCGGTCGCCTCGGACACGAGCTTTCCGGTCGTCCCGGTCGCGCAGAGGTTGTGACGGCTGAGCACGCCGCAGTATGCTATGCAGAACTGGACCATCAGCTCCTTTTTGACGTCGTGCGCGATAAGTGCGATATTCATATTCAAGCTCCGTTTCTCGGCGATACTGTTTTTGTTAAGGAAGCCCGCCGCATCGCCGCAAGGCAGGTCCGTTTTTTATGTATGTTCCTTCTATTGTCCGCTCAAAGCCGGTTTATCAGCAGCGGGACGCTCTCGCCTGCAAGCCTCATTGCGATATTGCGCGCCGCCTGTCCTCCCGGAGAGCCCGGTGCCGGAGGAGCTCCATGCTCGCACGCGGCGCGCAGGAGCCTGTCCGCCGGGACCACTCCGAGCAGCTGTGCGTGTATGCGATCCACAACCTCGTCGAAGTCGGCGAAAGCCATCGTTTTCACGCTCTCCCGATCCGCTTTGTTGAGCACGAGTCTTTTTTTCACGTTGGGATAGCGGTCTATGAGCTGCGACACTCGCTGCGCATCCCTTATCGCCGCCGATTCCAGCGACGTCACGATAACCGCGATATCCGCCGCGCATACCGCCGAGATAAGGCTTTCGCCCATCCCTGCCGGGCTGTCAAGGATTATGAAGTCGTAATAAAACCTCAGCCCGTTGCACAGCCTTATCAGATCCGACCGCCTTATGCGGTAGTTTTCGTCGAACGGCGCCGCGATAAGGTGCAGACCGTCCATGTGGGGGCAGTGGTATATCGCCTTGATCGTCTCGCAGCGCCCGCCGAAGATATCGGAGATATCGAACACTATCCTGTCCTGAAGCCCCAACGGGATATCCAGCGACCTCAGTCCGGCGTCCGTCTCAAGCAGCAGCGTCCTTTTGCCGCTCGCCGCCAGAAAATATCCCACCGCCGCGCTGAGGGTACTCTTACCGGTGCCGCCCTTGCCTGAAGTGAACAAGATGATCCTCGACATTCATCGACACCCTTTCATTTAACCTATATTTTAGCATATTTCAGAAAAATATTCAATATTAATCTCGGATTTCATAAAGAAAATTTATCAGTTTTTTTGGTCAATATAACGAGGCCCCCAGCTCCTTCGGTTAATTTTTTATTCACAACCGCACCACCCGGCAGATATTTTCCGCCTGCATCTCCCAAATCCCATCTTCTTGCGTCCATGCGCCTCATGCGCGCCCTGCATTTTTGTCGCGCTCCGGTTTATTCCCACAGCATGGCCCTGTGTTTGTGCCGGCGGATCGTCCTGCGCGGGCTGTGGCAGTATCGACTGGGTGCCTCCAGCCGCAAGGGGGTACGTGCAGCGCGGCTCAAGTCCCGTGAAAATGCCGTCTGCGGCAGGCTCCGCCAAAATATTTCTCTCGCCGCCGCAGGATTAATCACTGTTTACACCTAAACATCTTGAGAATTGCAGTAATTTGTGATATTATTAGTACATAATAAATATATGCAAACGAAGGGGAGGCTTGTCTTGGATTCCGAATATCTGACAATACCCAAAAAGCGGCACTGGGAGGCGTTTCTCATCGCTTTCGTAATGGCTGCGATATTGTTTATCCCGACGCTGATACTCGGCGACGGACTCTTCACCTATTACGGCGACTACAACGTCCAGCAGATACCGTTCTATCAGCTTGCGCACCGCGCCGTCCGCAGCGGGAGCTTCCTCTGGAACTGGGAGACGGATCTTGGCGCAAACTTCATTGCGTCATACAGCTTTTATCTGCTGTTCAGCCCGTTCTTCTGGCTGACTCTGCCCTTCCCCAACGCGTGGCTGCCCTATCTCATGGCTCCGCTGTTCATGCTCAAGTTCGGCTGCGCGTCGCTCACCGCCTATCTCTACCTCAAGCGCTTCGTCGAGGACACGCGCTATGCGGTCATAGGCGGCGTGCTGTATTCCTTCTCCGGCTTCATGATCTACAACATCTTCTTCAACCACTTTCACGACGTAGTGGTGTTTTTCCCGCTGCTGCTCGTCGGGCTGGAGAAGCTGCTGACCGAGAACAAGCGCGGGCTTTTTGCGCTCGCCGTGTTCATCAACGCCATAGTCAACTACTGGTTCTTCATCGGCGAGGTCGTGTTCGTCATCCTATATTTCTGCATCCGCTGCACCGACAAGGCGGTTGCGTCCGACTTCAAGACGCTCGCCAAAAAGTTCGGGCTTTGCTGGCTGGAGGCGATAATCGGCGTGATGATGGGGCTGGCGGTGCTGTTGCCGTCCTGCATGGCGCTGCTTGGCAACCCGCGCACCGGCTCCGACAGCCTACTCAGCGGCTGGGATCTCGTCTATCACGCAAGCCCGCAGCGCTATCTCAACATCATCTCGGTGTTCTTCTTCCCGCCGGACATGCCAAGCCGCCCCAACTTCTTCCCGGATCACGGCGCGAAGTGGTCGTCTCTCGCGGCGTGGCTGCCGTTCGTCAGCATGTGCGGCGTCATCGCCTTTCTGCAAAGCACGCGGCACAACTGGCTGCGCAAGATGATAGCCGCCTGCATCGTCTTTGCCTTCTGCCGCGGGCTGAATTCCGCATTCATCCTGCTCAACGCCTCCTATTACACCCGCTGGTTCTACATGTTCATTCTTATGACCGTGCTTGCGACGGTGATAGCGCTCGAGCGCAGCTCCAAGGATATCGACGTTGAGCGCGGCACGAAATGGACGGCGTTCATCACCATTGCCATCGCCGCCGTCGTCGGACTGACGCCCGCAAAAACCGACGACGGCACGCTCAAGCTCGGACTGATGGAATACGTTCCCGAGTTCTGGAGCTGGGTGCTGATAGCCCTTGGCTCGCTGCTGCTGTTTGCGGTGCTGTTCAAGAAATTCAAGGGCTCGCAGAGGTTCGCCAAGGTCATGCTCGTGGGCGTGATGCTCGTCGGCGTGATATACAGCACCGTCATCGTCAGCGTTGGACGCGCGATATCCAGCACCATCGACGACGTGCTGGACACCGCGATACCCGGCGAAAAAGTCGTCAGCCTCCCGCGCGAGGAGGGGAGCTTTGAGCGCGCCGATTTTTACGAGACCCTCGAAAACCTCGGAATGTACTGGTCGATACCGAATATTCGCTGCTTCCACAGCATCGTTCCCGTCTCGGTCATGGAGTTCTATCCCAGCGTCGGCGTCAAGCGCGACGTATCCTCCAAGCCGGAATACGACCTTTACGAGCTGCGGGCGCTGCTCTCGGTCAAGTGGCTGTTCATCAGCGACACCAACGACGAGCAGTCGCCGATGCCCGGCTTCAGCCTCTACGACAACCAGATGGGCATGAACATCTATATCAACGAGAACTACATCCCCATGGGCTTCACCTATGACAGCTATATCAGCGAGGAGCGCTACAACGAGGTGATGCAGAGCCGCCGGGCCGGTATGCTGCTGCGCGCGATAGTGCTCAGCGACGAGCAGATAGCGCGCCATGGAGACGTGCTTGCCGAGCTGCCCGAAAACGCCTCCTATTCCATGAGCTACGACGATTTCGAGAACACCGTCTGGGAGCGCACCCTCGGCAGCGCCTACTACTTTGAATACGATAACACCGGCTTCACCTCCCGCATCGAGCTTGAGCAGGAAAATCTCGTCTTTTTCAGCGTCCCATACGAAAAGGGATGGCGCGCCTATGTCAACGGCGAGCCCGCCGAGGTGGAGAAGGTCAACGTCGGCTTCATGGCGGTGCGCGTCCCGGCGGGCGATAACGAGATACGCTTTGAATATTTCACACCGGGGCTGAGGCTTGGGCTGCTCGGCGGCGCCGCCGGCACCGCTCTGCTCATCCTCTACGTCTCGCTGCACAACCTCTCACAGCGCCGCCAGCGCATCCGCCTTGCCGCGGAGGAGCGCAGCAAGCTCCGTGCCACACTCGATTCCCCCGACATCATCCCGTCGGACTACGACGACGGTGACGACAGACTTTTCGACGGTGGTCTCGGCTATAACGGGCCCGTTTCCTCCGGGGAGAACGAGCTTGAGGACACCGACGTATATATTCCCCGGCAAAAACGCGGCGACAGCGGCTTCAAGGTGGTCGAGGCCGACGCTCCGCCGGACGTCGCTGCGGACGAGCAGTTCCGTCTGCCGCCGGACACCGAGCTCGCCAACATCCCCGAGATGATGGACATGCAGCCGCCGGGAGATCCCGACGACGAGCAGCAGCTCTCGGAGGAATACGCCCGCAAATGGATAGATAACGACAAAACACAGCAGTGAGGAGGGGTCATTACGGACACTTTATATCTTGTGGTGCCATGCTATAACGAGGAGGAGGCCCTGCCCATATCCGCCGTCAAGCTCGACGAAAAGCTTGCGGCGCTGACGGCGAAGGGGGCGGTCTCCGAAAATAGCCGCATCGTTTTAGTTGACGACGGCAGCCGCGACAGGACATGGGATATCATCTCGGAGCTGTGCGCCAAGGAGGGGAGCCGCTTCTGCGGCGTCAAGCTCTCGCGCAACCGCGGCCACCAGAACGCGCTGCTTGCCGGGCTTGACTTCGCGCGCAGCCGCTGCGACATGGCCGTCTCGCTCGACGCCGATCTTCAGGACGACATCGACGCCATCGACGGCTTTGTCGAGAAATACCACGAGGGCTGTGACATCGTCTACGGCGTGCGCAGCTCCCGCGCAACCGACACCGCGTTCAAGCGCGGCACCGCCGGGATGTTCTACAGGTTCATGACGCTGATGGGCGCTGAGGTGGTGGACAACCACGCCGACTACCGCCTGATGAGCCGCCGCGCGCTTGATGCGCTGTTTGAGTTTGGCGAGGTCAATCTGTTTCTGCGCGGCATTGTCCCGCAGATCGGCTTCCCCAGCGCAAAGGTATACTACGAGCGCCACGAGCGCGTGGCCGGAAGCTCGAAATATCCGCTTAAAAAGATGCTCGCTTTCGCCTTCGACGGGATAACCTCGTTCAGCGTTAAGCCGATCCGGTTCATCTGGATTTTCGGCGCGCTCACCGCCGCCCTCAGCGCCCTTGCAATGCTGGTGCTGGCGCTTCTGCTAATCTGGTGCAGCATTCCCGGCGGCTGGTTCATTGCGCTCACGGTGCTGCTCGCGCTCGGGATAAATCTTGTCGCTGTCGGCGTTGTCGGCGAATACGTGGGCAAGATATATCTCGAGGTCAAGCGCCGCCCGCGATTCATTGTTGAAAAGACCGTCACCGGTCAACACCCGGAGGAGTAGCCCCGGCAGGCGTTGCTTGCCGGAATGTCCGCAGCTCGCGCCAAGGGCGCCTGCGCTATTGATTTCTTCATCCGGTTCACCCTGCGCCGGCCCGGCTTTTCCGCCTTCTTTTCCTCATATGTATTTGTTCGCCTTTGACAAGCTGCGGTCAGGCTCTGTCAATAAAAATTGCCCTCATGCCGGTACACGCATAAATGTATGCGTCGGCATGAGGGCATCGCTGTGTTAAGCGACAGCTTATCCTCTCCCATGGACGAAAAAGAACGTCGAGCGCAAAGGAGGCGGGACATGGCCCGTCGCTTCGGCAATAATCAGGTATAATCGAAAATGCAGGCCCAGGCCGGCATTAACGCTGCTGCCCGGAGGTCATGAACAAAACACCAAGGCAGTTTGGCCCGCAATGGGACGAAATTGTGCAGCTCGCAACGGTCACGTGGATCTCGTCAAAGTGCATCGTCTCGTTGATGGCATTGCGAACCATCTCAATATATTTCGGATCGATTCCGGAGTGTGTGATAAATATGCGCTCGGGAACGATGTCGGGATAGGCGGCGAGCTGATCCTTGGTATATTTGACAAGCACGTTGCCAAGGTCGCCCTGATATTTTTTGCCCACGCGCATCGTGCCAGTCTCGTTGCTGACCTCTATGCTCGGCTTGAGCCGGAGCAGCGTCGCCGAAAACGCGGCTATGGAGGAGCAGCGCCCGCCTGCACGCATAAATTCGAGATTGTCCAGCACAAAGCTTGCGTGGGAGAGCGGCACCATCGCCTTGACGCGCTCGGCTATCTCCTTTGCGGGAACGCCCTGCTCGGCAAGCTTTGCCGCCTCGATGACAAGGTGTCCGGAGGCTGTGGAGAGGTTGCGCGAGTCGATGGGGTAGACGTTGCCGAGGACGTCGGCGGCGAGCATCGCGTTCTGATGAGAGCTGGAGAGCGCGCTGCTCAGGTTGATGTGCACGATATCGTATTCGTCGGAGTCCCACTGTGAGAAGTAGCTGACGTACTCGTCAATGTTGATGGCGGCGGTCTTGGGGAGCGACTTACGCACGCGATAGGCGGCGAATATCTCCGGCGGGGTTATGTCGACGTTGTCAAGATACTCCTTGCCCTCGAAGATGATGTGATACGGGAAATAATGCACATTGTAGCGCGCCTTGAGCTCCGCGTTGAGATCAACGGTGCTGTCGGCGCTTATGATAACTTTCTTTGCCATGGCTGCGGTCACTTTCCTTTCTGTTTATATAAATGTAACTCGCGGTTACAGGTCGCGCTTTTTGCGAACCCTGCGGTATTTCGTGCTGCGGCTGCGGTTGTAGTTGCGCACGACGGTCAGCGCAACGTAGTAGACCAGCAGAAGCACAAAGAATATCAGCCCGAACTTGAACCAAAACGACTTGAACACCGCCTTGACGAGCTCTATCGTATGCAGCAGCTCGCTGCGCGCGACGTTGTCTCCGGCCACAAGCGTGACCGTGCCGATCTCGGTTCCGGCGAGCATCAGCTTCGCCGTGCCGATCTCGGTTCCGCGCGTCACCGGCGCGTCAACGGATTCTGGCAGACCCTCCGTCACAAAGGAGACGTTCGAGGGGTCGATGTCGTTCGGCATCAGGTGGGTGAAGGTCTCTGCGGAGACGAGGTTGACGTAGTCGCTGTCGGAGGAAAGGCGCACCGGCATCTCGGTGACGACCTCGCCCTTGGAAATGACCGTCTTGACGCTGAAGCTGTCGAAAGCCCATTTGAACAGGCTCCTTGCGTCCTCAAGCGCCAGATTCTCCTCCAGCCACTCTCCCGCCTCATCCACCGCCGCCGCTCCAAGCAGCACAAGCAGATAGCTGTAGCCGCCGGTTGTGGCAAAGGCTACGAGGCAGCGTCCCGCCTCCTCGGTATAGCCGAGCTTTATGCCCTGCGCAGGCTCATAGTAATAGCCGGAGCTTGGGTTCAGCAGGCCGAGGTTGGTGTTCCAGTGAAGATTCTTGTGGATGTTGGTCTCGCCGGTGTCGTATGAGACGGTGCTCACGATATCCATGAAGCCGGGAAGCGTCATCGCGTATTCGGCGATGGCGGCGAGGTCGCGTGCGGTGGTGTACTGTCCGTCCGCGTCAAGCCCGGTCGCGTTGACATAGTTTGTGTCTGCGGCGCCAAGCGCCTTTGCCTTGTCGTTCATCAGCTCGACAAAATACTCCTGCGAGCCGTCTCCGACGAGGTCGGCCGTCATCATCATGCAGTCGTTAGCCGAGCGCAGAAACGCGCCATAGAGCATCGAGCGCAGCGAAAGCTCCTCCCTCAGCAGCATCCCTCCCAGCGAGACGTTGACCGAAAAGCTCTTTTTATAGAGATAATCCTGAATATACGGGCGCATCACGCCGTTGCTGCTGTCAAGCTCGTAGTCCGATTCCAGCGCGATGATCGCTGACATTATCGCGTTTGTGGACGCCGCCGGGAGCCGTTCCCCGGCGTTTTTTTCGTATATTGCCTCTCCGGTGTCGAGGTTGACAAGATACGCCGCCCTGGAGCTGACGTCGAACGCGGGCGTATAATCCGCAAGCGCCTCGACGCCGAACAGCGCGGCCATAACCGGCAGCAGCAGCGCCATGCAGAGCGCCACCGCAACCGCTCTTATGCGATAGGCTCTCATTTTCCCGTCCCCCTTTCCGTATGCCGCCGGACGACGCCCGGCAAATTCTTGCATTTTCTTCCGTCGCTACTATTATAACAGATATTTTTGCAAAAATAAAGAGCGTCTTTAAAGATGTTTGCCGCCGGGGACGCCGCCGCCTGAAAGCGGACGCCTTTGTATGCGTTGCGTCATACAGCGCCTGCCCAAAGCAACGACTGTCCCGTTTTGCCTCCGACACACCTTCGCCGGAAAGAAAAATTCTCTCCGGCGAACGCTTTTGTTCCATATTGGGGGGACGTCCTTGTCCCCGCTACGCTCCTGTGTCGTCGGGAAGGCTGTCGCGACGGCTGCGCGGGAGCGGTTTATTTCAGCAGCTCGCCCATGAGCCTGTGCGCCTGCGGAAAATACAGCCCGGTCTGCGAGGCGAGGCGTTCGGAATAGCTCGCGATGGGAAGCGCGCCCTCGGCGTTGGAGCGATAAATCACGAACGGCACCGGATCACTGACGTGGGTGCCGAGAGAGACGGGTGTGGGATGATCCGGCATAAGCAGTACGGAGAAGTCCTCGCCGTCGCTGCGCAGCCCCTCCGTTACCGGCCCGAGCAGCTCGGAATCGATGAGCTCGATGGAGCGTATTTTGTCGCCGAGCGCGCCGTGATGTCCGCTCTCGTCGGGCGCCTCGACGTGGATATATACTATATCGCAGCCGGTGCGCAGCAGCTCGAGCGCCGCCGCCGCCTTTCCGCGGAAGTTGGTGTCGATGGTTCCGGTTGCGCCCTCTACCTCGGCGTTCCGAAAGCCGATGCAGATGGCTATGCCCTTGAGAAGATCGACCGCGGAGACCATGCCGCCCTTTTTGCCGTACATCCTCTCGAAGCTGTCAAGAGCCGGGCGGGTGCCCTCGCCCCAGAACCAGCAGGAGCTCGCCGGATGCAGTCCGCGCGCGATGCGGGCTTTGTTTACGGGATGGTCGCGCAGCAGCTCGCGTGAGCGTATCATCAGCTCACGGAGCCTGTCGCCGTAGCGGCCGCGCGGCAGATAATCGCGCACGCATTTGCCGGTGATATCGTGCGGCGGGGTGAGCCTGCTGCCGGTTGCGGCGTGGTGCATGACAAGGCAGTGACGATAGCTGACGCCCGCGGTAAAGCTCAGCTCGTCCGTGCTGAGACGGTCGTTGAGATATTGAATAAGCTCGGCGGCCTCGGCAGTGGTGATCTCGTCGGAGGAGTAGTCGATCATCGTTGCATCCTCGTAGTCGCAGCCGTCCGAGACGGTGACGAGGTTGCAGCGGAAGGTGACGTCGTCGTCCGCAAGCTCTATCCCCATGCTGACCGCCTCGAGCGGAGAGCGTCCTGTATAGCAGGAGGCGGGATCATAGCCGAGGACCGACATGTTCGCTACGTCGGAGCCGGGAGCAATGCCGTCCGGTACGGTCCTTGCCATTCCGGCGGTTCCGTGCGCCGCAAGGTAGTCCATATTCGGCTTGCACGCCGCCTCGAGAGGTGTTCTTCCGCCCAGCTCCGGAACGGGATAATCCGCCATTCCATCGCCGAGCATAACTACGTATTTCATTGCTGTCAGAGTCCTTTCGGTGCGGCTGTGCGCCGCGAATAATATGCCCTTATCTTTCGAGCCAGCCGCTGACGGCGTCCTTCATCGCGTCCGCCTCGATGACGCCCGTAAAGCGCTCTGCTTTGGAGCGCAGCCCGGCGAGAGCCGCCGGAGCCTTCTCTCCGGACACCCTTTCGAGCGCCTCGAGCAGCTCAAAATCGTCGTATTCCCGTCCCGGCTGCCTTTCGCCGAGAGCCGAGAGCACGCTGCCCGCAAACTTGAACGGGCTTGCCGTGGAGGCGATGACGGTGGGAGTCCCGCCACCGTTTGTCCGGACGTAGTCGTTGTATACGGCGACTGCGACTGCGGTGTGGGTATCGAGCAGATAGCCGCAGTGCTCGAAGGTCTCGCGTATCGTCTCAAGGGTGCGCGCATCGTCGGCGCAGCCCGCCGAAAACTCGCTTTGGAGTCTGGCAAGCATAGCCTTGTCGATGGTATATTCGCCGTCGCGGGAGAGCGCAGACATGAACGATGAGAGCTTTTTGTCGTCGCCGTCGCAGAGCAGATAGAGCAGCCGCTCGAGATTGGAGGATATGAGAATGTCCATCGAGGGCGAGGCGGTGAGATAAAACTCGCGTCTGCGGTCGTAGCGCCCCGTGCTGATGAAGTCGGTGAGGACGTTGTTTTTGTTGGAGGCGCAGATGAGGCGTCCGACGGGCAGTCCGCTGTGCTTGGCGTAATATGCCGCAAGGATGTTGCCGAAGTTCCCTGTCGGAACAACGACGTCCATTCTATCTCCGAGCCTTATGCGGCCGCTTTTGACAAGCGAGCAATAGGCGTGGAAATAATAGGCTATCTGCGGGACGAGGCGGCCGAGATTGATGGAATTTGCCGAAGAAAACAGGATGCCCTTCGCGGAGGCTTCGGCGGCAAACGCCTTGTCGGTGAAGATTTGCTTGACCCCGTTCTGGGTGTCGTCAAAATTGCCCCTGACGGCGTAGACCATCACGTTGTCGCCGGCTTGGGTGGTCATTTGCAGGCGCTGGATATGACTGGTGCCGCCATCCGGATAGAATACGCAGATGCGGGTGCCGGGAACGCCGGCGAAGCCCTCGAGCGCCGCCTTGCCGGTGTCGCCGGAGGTTGCGACGAGTATCGCCGCCTCGCGGGTCTCGCCTGTTTTGCGAAGCGCCGCAACAAGCAGGAACGGCAGCATCTGAAGCGCAAAATCCTTAAACGCGCAGGTGGGGCCGTGGAACAGCTCGAGCAGGTATTCGTTATCGGAAAGCGCCGTCAGCGGAGCCGGTGTCTCGGCGTCGAATTTTGCGCGGGAATAAGCCATTTTGGTAAAGCCGCGCAGCTCGTCCTCCGAGTAATCGTCGAGATAGCGCGCAAGAACCCTTGCGGCAAGCGACGGATAGTCCATCTCCGAGAGCGCGGAGATATCGTCGAGCGTAAATTCCGGCAGATATTCCGGAACGTAAAGTCCGCCGTCGGGCGCAAGTCCGGAGACTATCGCCTGGGCGGAAGCAACTCTGCGGCTATTGTCGCGTGTGCTGTGGTAAAGCATTTTATACATCCTTTCCTGCCTGTGTCCTCAAACCTCGCCTATGGTCTGTACGGTCATCATGTTGGTGCCTCCCGCCTCGCCGACCGGCGCGCCGGAGGTGACGACGATGCGGTCTCCGTCGCCGACAAGCCCCGTCTTTTTGGCACATTCGACCGCCTCGGTGAACAGCTCGTCGGTGGTGGCGCAATATTTGGAGAGCACCGGATAGACTCCCCATGACAGCGAAAGCTGGTGGAAGGTCTTGGGCTCGGGAGTGGCCGCGATGATCGGGGTGGTGGGACGGAACTTGGAGACCTTGCGCGCGGAATTGCCGGACTGGGTGACTACGACAATAGCCTTGGCGTGAATGTCGAGCGCAGTGGTGCGCGCGGCGTCGGAGATGGCGTTGGTTATGTCGGAGTAGTCCATGTCGTGGCGCAGATCGTGGTAGGCGTCGCAATTCTGTTCCACGACGTCCGCCTCCGCCTTCTCGGCGATGCGCGCCATAACCTCCACGGTGCGCGCCGGATACAGCCCGGCGGCGCTCTCTCCCGAGAGCATTATCGCCGAGGTGCCGTCGAAAATGGCGTTGGCGACGTCGGATATCTCCGCTCTGGTCGGCGTCGGATTCTTTATCATCGATTCCAGCATCTGCGTGGCGGTGATTACCATCTTTCCCGCCTGATAGCAGCGCTTGATGAATTTTTTCTGGATGCCGGGCAGACACTCGTAGTTGACCTCGACGCCCATGTCGCCGCGGGCGACCATGATACCGTCGGACGCCTCGAGTATGGAGTCGAAGTTCTGTATTCCCTCAAAGTTTTCTATCTTGGCGATGATGCGTATCTTATCGCCGCCGTTGCGCCGCAGAAAGCTGCGGAGCAGCTCGACGTCCTCGCGGCTGCGCACGAATGACGCCGCAACAAAGTCCACCTCGTTCTCAATGCCAAACAGCAGATCGGCTGTGTCCTTCTCGCTCAGATACGGCATACCTATCGAGACCGACGGAATATTGACGCCCTTGCGGTCTCTGACCTCTCCGCCCTTTTCGACGATGCAGTGCAGCTCGGTGCGGGTGCGGCGCTGGACCGTAAGGGATATCTTTCCGTCGTCGATGAGGATGCGGTTGCCGCGCGAGAGCTTCTGCGGAAGCTGCGGATAGCTGATGGTGACGCGCTCCTCGTTGCCGGGAACATCCTCGGTGGTCAGCGTAAACTGCGCGCCGTCCCTGAGCACGACACTGCCGTTCTCAAAGCAGCCCAGTCGTATCTCCGGCCCCTTGGTGTCCAGCATGATCGCCGCGGGAACGCCAAGCTTGTCGCGCACGCGGCGGAAGCGCTCCATCAGCTCCCTGTGATATTCATGCGTGCCGTGGGAAAAGTTGAATCTTGCGACGTTCATTCCGCTCATGAGCATCTCGCTCATCACGTCCTCGCTTTCGCTGGCGGGACCGAGGGTACATACGATCTTTGTTTTCTTCACGGTGTATGTCAAAGCTCCTTATTTGATATTTCGGCGTAGAATCTGTTTTGTGTATGTTTCACCGCGGACACTCGTCCGCGAGACGAGAACATAAAATTATTTCAAATCCTAATCCATTTTACATTATACATCTCAATCCATCGCCGCGTCAAGTCCGTTTGTCAAAAAATTCCGGAAAACAAAAATGCCCGCCAGCTGTAGGACTTGAACGGGCGCGGCGCGCAGGAAAGGGGGACATCTGCTCCGCCGCACCTCCTTTATCCGCTGACCGCTCCTTCCTATACAAACGACAACGCAAGGCCGGAAAAGAGCGGCGGCGCTCAAGGCGTTCTGGCGCTTGTCCTGCATTTCAGGTCGCGCGGCTGTTTTCTCCGGTAAGCCGTGGTATCCCGCACCTTTTATTATAGACAGGGAATGGCGTTTTGCGGTCACGGCCGAAAAACGGCTGCTTCGGATGGCGTCCGCATGCCGCCAACGCGTTTGCGCCGGAGAGGGCTTTACCTCTCCGGCGCAAGACACAGGTTTCCTGTTGGGAGACGCCCGAAGCCGTCTCTCAACAAATGCCCTGCCATATTACCGGCGTCCGAGCGTCACGCGGCAGGCATTCAGCAGCCGCAGCCTCCGGAGCATCCGCAGCCGTTGTCGTTTCCGCAGCCGCTGTTTCCACAGCCGCTGTTGCAGCCACAGCCGGAGAACGCGCCGCTTGTGAGCAGAAGGATTATGATGATGATCCACCAGATGTTGTTGTTAAAGCACATGTTGCAAACCTCCTATTTCTTGATTGCACCATATACTATGCGCTGCGTCCCGGGTTGGTGAATCGCTGCGGGGAGAGCGAAAAAGCGTGGCTGTTTCGGTTGCCGGGCCTGCGATGAGCCGGTGAAAATAACATATGGCTGCATAATACAGGCAGGCGGATGATATTTTGAACATTTGTCGTGAATGCTTTTGCCGTCAAAAGGATAACGGCGGCCACCGTTTCCGATAGCCGCCGTGGGTTCAGCCTGTTAAGTTATCTGTTATTTCTTTTCTTTTTGCCGGCAACCGTTGCGCCAACGGCAGCGCCGCCTCCAACGAG